>JAEYSR010000151.1 GCA_023434535.1 Actinomycetes bacterium | reverse complement strand
CGGGGACGATGTTGTACCAGGCGGTGGGGACCTGGTCGTCGCTCAGCTGGTACCGGCTCTGTTCGGCCATCGGATGGTCTCCGTTCTGTTCTCGTCGGGCAGGTCTGTAGTTCGGGCAGGTCTGGATCGTCGGGCTGGTGTCGGTCGTCGGCCTGGCGTCGGTCGTCGAGCTCAGGCGTCGTGCAGCACCCGCAGCGAGCGCAGCCTCCGCTCGATGTGCAGCTCGAGCGCGGTGGTGGCGACGTTCTCCACCTCGTGGGTGACCGAGCCCTCCGGCAGCGACAGCGCCACGTTCAGACCGCCGCCCAGGACGGCGCGGGACACGGCCAGTCCCTGATCCGTGATGGGTCGCCCGCCGCCGCACGACCTGCAGCGCACGCCGCCGGCCTCGAGGGCGAGGGCGAGCTCGCCGTCCTCCTCGCCGCAACCGACGCACGCGTCGAGCTCGGGGGCCACGCCTTCGGCGGCGAGCAGCTTGAGGAAGAACGCCCCGACGACGAGCGGCGGGTTGGAGTCGTCGATCGTGCGGAGGCCGCCCACGAGCATGTCGTGCAGTCGAGGGGCCGGCTGGCGGTCCTGGGAGAGCTGCTCGACCGCCTCGAGCAGCGACGCGGCCCGACCCAGCCGGGAGAGGTCCTCACGCGTGTGGCGGAACGACTGCACAGTCTCGGCCTGGGTGACGATGTCCAGCTCGCCCCGTCCCTCGTGGAGCTGCAGCGACACGTGCGAACCCGGCTCCAACCGTGACCCGAACTTGGAGCCGGTGCGCCGGACCCCCTTGGCGACCGCCCGGACCTTGCCGGTGGAGCGGGTCATGAGCACGACGATGCGGTCGGCCTCACCCAGCTTGTGGGTGCGCAGCACGACGGCGACGTCGCGGTACAGGCTCACCCGATCTCACCCATTCAGGCCACCGAAGCGGCGCTCCCGGCGCTGGAACTCGTCGATGGCCTCGTACAGGTCGCCGCGTCGGAAGTCGGGCCACAGGACGTCGGTGAAGACCAGCTCGGAGTAGGCGATCTCCCAGAGGAGGAAGTTGGAGATGCGGTGCTCGCCCGACGTCCGGACCATCAGCTCGGGATCCGGCATGGTCGGGTCGTACAGGTGCTGGCGGATCATGCGCTCGTCGATCTTGTCGGGCTTGACCCCGGAGCGGGCGATCTCCCTCACGGCGTCGACCAGCTCGGCGCGACCCCCGTAGTTGAACGCCATGGACAGCGTCATCGTGGTGTTGTCCCGCGTCATCTCCTCGGTCTCGACGATGCGCTTGAGGACCCGCTTCGGAACTCTCCAGTCGCGACGACCGAGGAACTGGACCTTCACGCCCTTGGCGTGCAGCTCGTCACGGCGGGTCATCAGCAGGCGCTCGTTGAAGCCCATGAGGAACCGCACCTCGTCGACCGGTCGCTTCCAGTTCTCCGTGGAGAACGCGTAGACCGTGATGTAGCGGATGCCGGCGTCGAGGGCTCCCCACACGGTGTCGAGCAGCGCCTCCTCGCCCGCGGCGTGGCCGTCGGTGCGGGGCAGGCCCCGCCTCTGGGCCCACCGCCCGTTGCCGTCCATGACGATCGCCACATGGACGGGGATCCGACTCGGATCGAGTGCGCTCAGCTCCACGTTCGGCACGCTACCCCGGGCCGTTCAGTAGCCCAGGCGTTCGAGCGAGCCGGGCCGGGACTGCCAGTCCTTGTCCACCTTGACGAACAGCTCGAGGAACGCACCCTCCGGCAGCTGCCGACGGACCCGGATGCCGACCTCCTTGAGGACCTGGCCGCCCTTGCCGATGACCATCCCCTTCTGCGACTCGCGCTCGACCAGGATCTCGACGCGGATCTTCGGCCACTCCCACTGGGTGGTCCGGGTGGCGATGGAGTGCGGCAGCTCGTCGTGGGTGACGGCCAGCAGCTGCTCACGCACGAGCTCGGCGACGCGGAACCCCTCGCCGAGGTCGGTGATCTCCCCGTCGGGGTACCACCGGGGCCCGGGCGGCATGAGGGTGCGCAGGTGGTCCACCAGCTCGTCCACCCCCTTGCCGGTCCGTGCCGAGATCGGGAAGTAGGCGTTCAGGTCGAACTCGGCGGCGAGCGCGAGCTGCTCGAGGATCCGCTCGCGGGGCGCCCGGTCGATCTTGTTGAGCACCAGGATCGAGTCGCCGGGGACCCGCTCGGCGATGTAGCGGTCACCGGGTCCGATGCGCTGGGTGGCGTCGACCAGCAGGCAGGCGACGTCGACGCCGGCGAGCGCGTCGGTGGCCGAGTCGTTGAGCCGCTCACCCATGAGGGTGCGCGGCTTGTGGATGCCCGGAGTGTCGACGAAGACGATCTGGCAGTCGTCGTCGGTCAGCACACCCCGGATCTGGTGCCGCGTGGTCTGCGGCTTGTTGGAGACGATCGAGACCTTCTCGCCGAGGATGCGGTTGAGCAGCGTGGACTTGCCGACGTTCGGTCGCCCGACGAGGGTCACGAAGCCCGATCGGTACCCGTCGTCCCCGGGTCCGTCGGCGTCGGCGTCGGACCCGGACGCCTCCTCGACGTCGGGCTCTGCATCGTCGTCGAGGTCGACGTCGACCTCGATCCCGTGCTCCGTCACCGGATCGCGCTCCTCGCGGTCGCCGTCGTCGGTCTGCGGCACGTCGCTCAACTGTCCTCCTCGACGATCGCGGGCACCATGCGCTGCAGGCGGACCCTGCTGACGCGCCGTCCGTCCACGCGGTCGACCGTCAGGGTGCAGCCGTCGACCTCCACCACGTCACCCGGAACCGGAACCCGTCCGAGCGTGCCGAACACCAGTCCGCCGACGGAGTCCCACGTGCCCTCGGGCAGGGACAGGTCGAGCCGTTCGTTGAGGTCGCCGACGTTGAGGGTGGCGTTCACCAGGAACGTGTCCTCGCCGACGGGCTCGACCTCCACGGCCTCCTCGTCGAACTCGTCGTGGATCTCGCCGACCAGCTCCTCGAGCAGGTCCTCCAGGGTGACCAGGCCGGCGGTGCCGCCGTACTCGTCGATGGCGACGGCGATGTGGGTGTTGCGCGCCTGCATCTCGGTGAGGAGCTCCGCGACCCGCTTGGTCTCGGGCACGAACAGGACCTCCCGAGAGATGTCGAGCACCCCACGGCTGCCGCCGTCGGCGCGCTCGGCCTCGTAGGCGTCCTTCACGTAGAGCATCCCCTGCACGTCGTCGGAGTTCTCGCCGTACACCGGGAAGCGGCTCCGGCCCGTCTCCATGGACAGCTCGACGGCGTCGGTGACCGTGGCGTCGGAGTCGATCGAGACGACGTCGGGTCGCGGGATCATGATCTCCCGGACGATCGTGTCGCCGAAGTCGATGATCGACTCGATGAGCTCGCGCTCGGACTCGTCGATCACGGCGGCCTCGGCGGCCTCCTCGGCCAGAGCGAGGATCTCCTCCTCCGTGACGAACGGGCCCTTCTTGAGACCCTTGCCCGGCAGGACGACGTTGGCGACGCCGATCAGGGTCCGAGCGGGCCACCGCAGGACCCGACCGATCAGCTCGACCAGCGGTGCTGTCATCAGCGCCGCCCTGTCGGTGTGCTGCAACGCCCAGGTCTTGGGGGCGGCCTCGGCCAGCGTGAACAGCACGACGACGTTGAGCACGATGCCGACCGCCACGCCCAGCGGGCCGAACAGCCGGCCGGCGAGGACACCGACGAGGGCCGACTGGACCGTCTGGACGATGTTCACCGCCAGGTAGGTGGCGTTGAGGTCCCGCTCGAGGTTGTCGACGATGCGCTGGACCCGCTTGCCCGCCTTCGGGTCCGTCTCGGCGAGCGCGGCGGCGCGCGACCGAGTCATGCGCGTGATCGCCGTCTCGGCCACGGCGAGGACCACGGCGAAGCCGATCAGCACCACCACCACGGCCAGCAGGACGGCATCTGTGCTGGTCATCGTGCGCTCTCCTCCTGAGCTGTCGACTCCGACCACGGATCGAGTGGCGGCGTGCGACCCAGTCGGTCCAGGAGCTCGCGCTCCCTCGCCCACATCCGGTCACGTTCGTCGGGTCCCGCGTGGTCCCAGCCGCAGAGGTGCAGTCCTCCGTGCGTCACCAGCAGGGCCAGCTCTGCGTCGAGGTCGCCCGTGTGCTCGGGCGCTTGCTCGGCCGCCACCTCCGCGCACAGCACGACGTCGCCGACCATCCACTCCTCGGTGCCGTCGCCGTCCGCGCCGTCGATCGGGAACGACAGCACGTCGGTCGGACCGTCGCCGCCCAGGTGCTCGGCCTTCAGCTCCGCGATGGCCTCGGGGGCCACCAACTGCAGAGACGCCTCCGCCGTGGACGGCACGCCCTCGGCGGCGAGCACCCGGGAGAGCAGCTCGGCCAGCGCGTCGAGGTCCACCGGTAGAGCCGACACGGCGCCGGGGTCACGATCGTCACGCCGGGCGACGGCGGGACCGTCGTCACCCACGCTGTGCGTACGCGTCGACGATGTCGGCCACGATGCGGTGGCGGACGACGTCGGATCCGCTGAGGTGGACGAACGCCAGGTCGTCGATCCCGTCGAGGATGTCCTGGAGGTCGAGCAGCCCCGACCGTCCCCCGGGGACGTCCACCTGCGTCACGTCGCCCGTGATGACGGCCTTGGAGCCGAAGCCCAGACGGGTCAGGAACATCTTCATCTGCTCGGGCGAGGTGTTCTGCGCCTCGTCGAGGATCACGAAGCTGTTGTTGAGCGTCCGGCCCCGCATGAACGCGAGTGGCGCCACCTCCACGGTGCCCCGTTCGAGCAGCTTCTGGGCGGCCTCGGTGCCGACCATGTCGTGCAGAGCGTCGTAGAGCGGGCGCAGGTACGGATCCACCTTGGCCATCAGGTCGCCGGGCAGGAAGCCCAGCCGCTCCCCCGCCTCCACGGCGGGGCGGGTCAGGACGATGCGCTCGACGTCCTTGCGCTGCAGCGCCTGGACGCCCATCGCGACCGCGAGCCAGGACTTGCCGGTGCCGGCGGGCCCGATGCCGAAGGTGACGATGTTGTTGGCGATCGTGTCCACGTAGCGCTTCTGCCCGCTGGTGCGAGGGCGGACCCGGCCGCCCCGGTGGGTGCGGAGCAGCTCGTGGGTGAACACCTCGGACGGGCGCTCGTCGGAGCGGACCATGTCGATGGTGCGCCGCACGACGTCGGGGTTGATCTGCTGGCCCTGCTCGAGCACGAGCACGAGCTCCTGGAAGACCCGACCGACGCGTTCGGACTCGTCGCCGTGCACGGCGATCTCGTTGCCCCGGACGGTGATGGCGGACTGCGGGAAGGCGTCCTCCACGACGTCGAGGAGCTCGTCGCGCGGGCCGAGGAGGTCCGTCATCAGGTGGTTGCCCGTGACGTGGACGATCGTCGGTCGATCGGTGGTCGTCGTGCGGGCAGGTTCCATGAGAGGGCACAGTGTAACGGTGGGCCCCACCGAGGATCAGGGCAGTTCCGGCGACGAGCGGCCGTCCGACGCGGATCGGACGGAGATCGACATCGACGTGGAGGCGGCGGACCTCCGCATCGAGCTGGAGATCGAGGCCCGCCGACGGGAGCGCTGGATCCGCCACC
Source organism: Actinomycetes bacterium (assembly GCA_023434535.1). Taxonomy (GTDB): domain Bacteria; phylum Actinomycetota; class Acidimicrobiia; order Acidimicrobiales; family Microtrichaceae; genus Dermatobacter. The sequence continues at coordinate 22,960 of JAEYSR010000151.1, read as the reverse complement.
GCCTGACCGAGGAGGCCACGCTGGCCGGTGCGCTGGCCGCCGCGCTCGGCCGCGACGTCGCCGTCCAGGTGCTCACCGGCGACCGGGTGTCAGGCGTCCTCGCGGTGGTCGGATCGGACGTGATCGAGGTCCGGCGACGCCACGGCTGCACGTGGGTGTCGATCGAGGCCGTGACCGCGCTCGAGGTCGGCGCCCCTCTCCCGGCGGCGGGTCCGCCGCTCGACGGGGCGTCGATGGTCGAGGTGCTCTGCGACCTCGTCGCGGACCGCACCGAGGTGGTGCTGACGCTGGCCGGCGGCACCGCGGTCCGTGGCGAGCTCCTGGCGGTCGGCACCGTGGCCACGGTCGACACCGGATCGGGCGGCCGCACGGCGTACGTCCCGCTCGCTGCGATCGTCTCGGTCACCCGCCCCGGCTGACGACCGCGTCCGACCGGTTCCGTTCTGCAGAAGCAGTCAGAACCGACCGCTTCCGCAGAACAGAACGAGGGCGGGGCCGGGTCAGGCCGGGCGGAGCGTCAGGTCGTCGACCGACATGACGATCGGGGCGTTGGTCGCCGAGCCCGACAGGTAGTGGTGCACGCCGACCGCGCCGGGTGACTGCAGGGCTGCGGTCGCGTCCGTCGTCTGGATCTGCCAGGTGGTCGGCTCCGCCTCGGAACCGAACCACACGCGTCCCTGCAGGGTGGTCGTGCCGCTGCCGACCGCCCGGAACCGCAGGTGGACCGGGGTGCCCGCGGTGTAGCGGAATCCGTTCGGGACGGTCTGGCTGAGGATCACGGTCTCGGCACCGTTCACCACGCGCATGATCTCTCGATACGTGGCGGTGCCGGCGAGGCGGACGCGGAGCCGGTACTCGGTGGTTCCGACCTTGCGCAGGACCACCGACGCGTAGCTGCCGTTGCCGACCGGGTTCTTGTCGAACACGAGGTCCACCCGCACCTCGGCGTCGCGGGCCGACACCGCGCCCAGCGTGGCCGACCGGCTGGAGCCCGCCGACGGGGTGGTGATGCGGCCGACCGATCCGTCGACGGCGTAGTTGGCGGCGGTGCTGGCCACCGTCCACGCCCCGCCGACGCCCGCCGTGCCGAACCCGTTGGCGACGGTGCGGGTGAAGTCGTCGGCCGCCAGGAGGTCGGGGACGGGTGCCGTCACGGTGACGTTCTGCGCAGTGTTGGCCGCCGCGCCGTCGTCGTCGATCACGGTCAGCGTCACGGGGAACGTGCCGCCGGCCGGATAGGTGCGGGTGGCGGTCGGACCGGTGCCCGTCGTGCCGTCGCCGAAGTTCCACGTGTACGTGGCGATCGTGCCGTCGGGGTCGGACGAGCCACGGCCGTCGAAGGTGGCGGTCAGGCCGGCGGTCGCGGCGGTGAACGACGCGACCGGCGGGAGGTTCACCGGAGGCGGCGCCGTTGTGCTGGTGGTCGACGTGGACGTGGTCGAGGTGCTGGTGGTCGACGTCGTGCTCGTCGACGTCGTGGAGGTCGTCGAGGTGGAGGTGGTCGTCGGAGGCGCAGCCTCGGTGGTCACGACCAGCTCGGGGCGACCGCTCGTGGCCTCCTTGGCGTTGAGCAGCGAGTAGGTCTTGGACGTGGTCGCCTGGCGGATGCAGAACGCCACGCGGGACGCCCCCTCGGCCTTGCGGGCCGCGACCCACGACGTCACGTCGATCTCGTGGTTCGCGTTGGTGGCGCTCGTGACGGTGAACGTGCCGAGGACCGTGTCGGCGGCGGGCCTGTTGTTCCACGTCATCGTGGCGCCCGACCAGTTGGTGGAGCTCACGCCGAGCACCTGCGCCGACGATGCGGGCGAGGTGACCAGTCGCCCGTTCAGCCGGAGCAGAGCCTTGGTGACGGTGCCGCTGAGGGCGGCGACGTCGACGGCGACGTAGGAGAGGAACTGGTAGCTCTCGCCGGACTCGAACTTGAGGGGCAGGACGTTGGACCAGCCGTAGCTGGTGGTCGCGTAGGAGCCGTTGCGGACGTAGGTGTCGTCCGCGACTGGCAGCGTGACCGTCGACGGGGCGATGGGGCCGGTCGTGGTGCGGAACGGGCCGGTGACCTCGTAGGTGACGCCGGTCGAGCCGTCGCTCCCCCGCTGGGAGGAGAAGTAGAGGCGGGTGCCATCGGGGCTGAACGCCGGTCCGGTCACCTCGGAGCTGTCGTGGCCGACGACCCGCACGACGGCCGCCACCTGGCTGACGCCGTTGACCTTGGCGATCGTGCAGAGCTCCATGTTGCCGCCGTCCTCGGCGACATAGACGTCGCCGGACAGCGGGTGCACGGTCACGTTGTCGACCGCGTTGAGGTCGCCCGGCATGGTGTTGCAGTCGTGCAGCACGGTGAGGGTATTGGTGGCGGGCACCAGCTCCCACACTCGCTTGTCGCCCTTGGTCGTGAAGAACACCGAGCCGTTGGAGGCGAAGATCCCCTCGCCGCCGTTGAACGCCGTGGTGCCGGCCTGTCGGTCGGGCCCCGTCGTCGAGGTGGGCACCCAGGTCACCGACGTGCCCGACACCGACGCGGCGAACAGCTGACCAGCGGCGAGGCTGCCCGGCGTGCTCGGGACGAACTTGTAGAGGCGACCGGACGGGTCGTCCTCGGTGAGGAAGAAGCTGCCGGTGCCGACGTCGTGGGCGACGGCCTCGTGGTTGAACGAGCCGAGCGCCGGACGCACCGAGCCCTGACCGGCCTGCTGGGGATCGCACTCCCACACCTGGCCGTTCGGCCCCTTCTCCTCGCAGCTCAGCCACGTGCCCCACGGCGTGGCGCCGCCGGCGCAGTTGATCGAGGTGCCCCCGAGGATCCGGTAGGCGCCGGTCACGGTGCCGTCGGCAGCGAACCGGACCGCCGACGCGCCGCCGGCACCGCCACCGATCTCGGAGTTCGAGACATAGACCCATCCGCCGCCGGCGGCCGGAAAGCACGCACCGCCGTCGGGGGCCGAGTGCCACGTGTAAGAGGTTCCGGGGACCGCGGTCCCGGTCCGTCCGATGATGCGACTGGTGAAGCCGGCGGGGAGCTGGAGCCCGTTGGCGTCCGCCGGCTGCAGTGCGCCGTACGGACCCGGTCCGGCGACGGCCGCGAACACGGGTCTCACGACCCCCACGAGCGCGGCACCGGCCGCGACGACTCCCGACGCGGCGAGGAACGTCCGCCGGTCCACGTGCTGCGACATGGTCACTCCCCAGCCGGGCAGGCCCGTGCCGCGGCCATGCGGCACTCGCCCAGCTCTCCTACCGGTCGACGCTACAGAGGGCCCTCAGCCCCCACAAGGGAAGAGGTGCCCAACGCGCCCGCTGCCCGCTGCCCGTGTGCGTCAGCGCTCGGCGGGCTCGTCCAGCTGTCCGGAGTCGAGCGCGAGCTCGTCGCCATCGACGGCGTCGAGCGAGCCCGGGACGATCCGACAGCGCTCGATGAAGTCGGCGACCTCGGTCTCCTTCAGCCGGATGACCCGGCCGAAGCGGTAGGCCGGCAGCTGACCGTCGTCGATGAAGCGGTACAGCGTCCGAGGGGTGACCCCGAGTCGCCGCGCCGTCTCTGCCGTGTTGAGCCATTCGATGTCCGCCGTGCTCACCCGAGTGAAGGTACGCGCGACCACCCCCATCGGCAACCAGATGCCCATTGAACGGCGTTCATCGCGACCGACTCCCCTTCGATCCTTCTCATGTTGTTTCATGCCTCTTGATATCTTCTCCGGCTGTCCCGTATCACTCTGAGCGGGAGTCGGACGAACGGACCGGTCAGGACCGGTCCGGTCGGGGAAGGGAGCGGCGTGGCTGCTGGGATGACGGACGGATCGAGTGGGCGCCCCGACGGGCGTCGACGCAGGCCGGGACTGCCGAGCGGACGCTCGTTCCTCGGGGCGGCCCTGGTCGTGATCGCCGCAGCCGGAGTGCTCGCCTCCCACCGTGCTGCTGTGGCGCCATCCGGTCAGCGGGTCGTCGTCGCGCTCCGCACCATCGAGGCCGGCACCGTCCTCACCGCGGACGACCTGGGAGCGACGGCGATCGACCTGCCGAGCGGAGTCGGATCGGTGCCGATCGAAGACGCTGACGACGTGATCGGGGCGGTCGCCCTCCACGACCTGTCGGAGGGCGACCTGCTCCGCCCGAGCGACCTGGGCGACGGCGAGCTGATCGCCCCGGCCGGGTCGATGGTCGTGCCGGTCGAGGTGGATCGAGGTCGGGCCCTCACCGGATCCGTCCACGTCGGCAGCTCCGTGGACGTGCTGGCCACCGATCCCGACGGCTCCGGGACGACGGTGCTGGCATCGGACGTGCTGGTCGTCGACACCGACGTTCCGCCCGACGACGGGCTCGGCGCCTCCGACTCGATCGGCATCCGGCTCGCCCTTCCCAGCTCGGACGTGGCGACGGCCGTGGTGGACGCGTCGGTCCGCTCCCAGCTGACGCTGGTCACCCCGACCGACGACGCGGTCCGCTCCGGGGACGATCGTGGCTGATCGCTTCGTCGTCGTCGGCCTGGCCCGATCGCGGAGCCGGTGGTTCGGCGAGCTGGCGCGGTGGGCCAACGCCGCGGTCGCGCCGGTCGACTTCGTGAAGTGCCTGACGCCCGAAGAGGCGCGTGCAGTCCTCGGCGCCGGACGAGCCGTCTCGGCCCTCCTGGTCGACACCGCCCTCGCCCGTTTCGATCGGGACCTGGTCGCCGAGGCGGACCGGAGCGACGTGCCCACGGTCCTCGTCGGTGACGCCGAGAGCCGTGACTGGGAGGCGCTCGGCTGTGCAGCACGCCTCGACGCCGACTTCAGCCGCGACGCTCTGGTGGAGGTGCTCGAGCGCGTCGCTCGCCGGGTCGATCCGATGGCCGGACTGCGCCCCGGCGGTGTGGAGCTCGCACGCGAGGTCGATCGAGGCCACCTGGTCGGTGTCATGGGCACGGGCGGCACCGGCGCCTCCACCATCGCGATGGCTCTTGCGCAGACATGGGCGGCCTCGGGTCCCGACACGGTGCTGGTCGACGGGCGCAGGCGCGGCGACCTCGCGATGTACCACGACGTCGGCGACGTGGTGCCCGGCCTGCCGGAGCTCGTCGACCTGCACCGTGGGGACGAGCCCGATCCGGCAGAGATCCGGGAGGTGGAGTTCGCCACCGAGCGCGGCTACCGGCTGGTGCTCGGGCTCCGACAGCCCAGGGACTGGGCCGGGATGCGCCCGAGAGCGGTCGAGGCCGCGTTCGCCGGCCTCCGCCGGACGCACGACGTCGTCATCGCCGACCTGGATGCGGACCTCGAGACGGAGGCGGAGACCGGGTCCCCGGACATCGAGGACCGACACGCCGCGACCCTCTCGGTCGCTCGGGGCAGCGACGCCATGGTCGTCGTCTCGGGGGCGGACATGAAGGGCGTCCACGACGCCGCGCGCCTCACGCACGGACTGCGCCGCTGCGGCACGCCCGCTGGCCGGATCGTCGTCGTCCTGAACCGAGCGCCGCGTTCCGCTCCCGATCGCACCCGGCTTCGCCGTGCAGTGCGGGCGCTGGCCGACGACGAGACCGCCGCCGTCGTCAGCGTCCGGCGCCATCGCGGCACCGACGTCGCTCACCGGGACGCGTCCCTCCTGCCGCCGGCCCTCGGCTCGAGCGTGATGGACGCGATCCGACCCGTCCTCGGCTCCGGATCACCGGAGCAGCGGGGGCCGGTCCGCATCCGGGTCGGCGAGCTCGGAACCGCTCTGGGCGGTCGATTGTGACCATCGCCGCCGACCACCTCTCACCGCTGCAGGAGATCGAGCAGACCGTCCAGAGGCGAGCGAACGAGATGACGCTCGACGTCGACAGCGTTCACGGCGAGTCCCAGCTCCTGGAGCTGATCCAGAACGCCTTGGACGAGTGGGCCGACGACCACTCCCGTGGGCGCCGCCCGTACGACCTGCCCGATCCCGAGGGCGTGACCGAACGCGCCTTCCGCAACCTGGCCCGGTACGGCCCGCTGACCGAGCTCCTCTCCGACGACGACGTCTAGGAGATCATGATCAACGCTCCCGACGAGATCTTCGTGAAGCGCCACTCCGGCGGCAGTCGTTTCCACCACGAGTTCTTCCACGACGACGAGCACGTGAGCCGGACGCTCACGAAGCTCCTCGACGACGCGTCGGGAGCGCACCGCAAGCTGGACCCCGTCGAGGGGCTCCAGGACGCCCAGCTCGACGACGGAGCCCGGCTGCACATCGTCCACGGCGACCTGAGCCGGGGCGGTCACCTGATGGTCAACATCCGGAAGTTCACCGGCGTGGCCATCACGAGCCTGGACGAGCTGGTGGAACGGGGGACGATGACCGCAAGTGCGGCTCGGTTCTTGGCCGCAGCGGTGCGCGCCCGGCTCAGCATCGTGTTCGCCGGCGCGCCCGGCGCCGGCAAGACCACGCTCCTGTCGTGCTGCGCGGCGGAGCTGGACCCATCGCTCCGGGTGGTCATCGCCGAGGAGGTGTTCGAGGCGGACGTCGAGCTGGCGAACGTCGTTTGGGAGAATGTAACCGTGAACAGGAGTTGAACTGGATTCGCCGGTGACCGCACAATCCCCCTGGCAACGTCGGGAGAGGGAGAGGCGGCGCTGTGGACATGACCCCAGGGAGGTTCTGGTTACGGCTGCTCCCGTTCGCCGTGTCCATCTTGGCGTCCGCCTACGCCACCTATCTCCAACTCGCCCCCAGGTCTGACGCAGCAACCCTCGACCGCCGGCTGATCATCGCAGTAGCGGCATGCGCCGCTCTGGGCCCGATCTTCGGGACGACTTTCGAGAGCGTCAACCGTGCTGACTACAAGTTCGGACTGAAGATCTCCACCGAGGTGATCGCCCTTCACGAAGCGCTCTGCGACCTCCACGCCTTCAGCAACCTGAACATCGGGTACACCGTCTTCCGAGTTCGCCGGAGCCCCCGACCACCGTTCTGGCGCATCCAAGCCCGCATCTACCGGCTTCGCCTCACGGCCAACCCAAAGCCCTCCACGGTTCGCTGGGTCAAGCGCAAGGGACTGCTCGGTGAGTGCTGGCGTCGACAGGAGAAGGTCTACCTGGATCACCAGAAGCACTTCTCAGGCGTTCGAGCCGATCGGTGGTGGAACTGGTGGTTCCGGGTACCTGCGTCGACACGCCAGTGGCTCAGCTTCAGCGACTACAAGTCGATCAAGAAGTACCACCACGTGATCGCCTACCCGCTTGAGGATCCGCACAGCGGCGAGTACTGCGGCTGCTTGGTGATTCAAGTTCCGAACCGAAGTCTCCGAGATCGTCTAGACAAGCCCGACGCGACCCGCGTGCTAGAACGGGTCACGGCGGCGATAGCGTCCCATCTGTCCTAGGAGGACGAGATGCCCCGCAGGAAGCGCCACATCCGGTCATCGGTTGTTGATCCCGACGACGACGTCTACGTGCGAAGTCTTCGGCGAGTGCTCGCCGACGAGGACGTGATCGATGAGGCTCGCCGCCAGGTCACTCCGGAGAACTTCGTTCCGGCTACCGACGAGTGCCGCGATCAGACTGGAGAGCACGAGCTTTCCCCCGCCTGAGTTCGGCGTCGATCCATCGCTCACACGTAGCCGGCACCGTTGGTGTCGGCGCCACCGGCCGCCACGATGTTCCGTGGCGTCAGGACGGCCCGGATCCAGTTGGTGACCTCTGTGACGATTCGGTCCGTGTCGAGCTCTTCGGCGGGGATGTCGAAGCCGCGCATGCGAAGGCTCTTGCCGGAGTTCGTGCCCGAGCCGGACACCGAGCGAGTGATGGCGTTCACGGTGACCGTGAACGTGGCGTACTCGTTCGGAATCGCAGGATGCGGCTCCGCCATGTACAGGGTCACGGACGTTGAATCGGGCCTGATGCGGCTGGCGTAGCCGGCGCTGGTCATCCTGTCCTTGATCGGCTCAAGCACAGATTGGACCCGGTGCACGAGCTTGAGCTGCTCGTCCCTCTCGAATGCCTCCACGTGCCGCCGGTCGGTCGCTGCTGCGGCGAGGACATCGTCGATGGCTGACATCTGGCGGGCGTTCGGTGGGTTCAGGTTCTCGGACATCTGGGCCTCCTCGGTAGGGTCAACTCGGGTGCGCGAACCGTAGCGAGGGGATCCGACAGGGCCTCATGGACTGTCACACCCCGGCGCGACGCTGCTGCCATGAACAGCGCATCCCGCCCCCTGCTCAGAGCCGTCCTCTTCCTTCTGGAACTCGCCTGCTACGCGGCGGTGCCGTTGGTGGTGCTGCTCGTGACCTGGAAGACGTCCTCAGCCCTGATCGGCAGCTAGCTCGAGGTGCGCCTGGCCTTCGCCCAAGCCTCGACGTCTCGGCGGACCCAGAGGACGCAGCGGCCTTTGTCGACGGCCGGCGTGGGGAAGTCGTCGTATCGGCGCCGGTAGACGCTGACCCCGTTGGGGTTGGCGATGCCGATGATGGGTGCGACCTCGCTGGCGTCGATGAGCTCGCCGGGGTCGACCTTGACCATACCGAGGAAGGTAGTTGACAAATCCAACAGAGTCCATGAGTGTTGGATGTGTCAACAGAGGAAGCCGCCCGGGCGCAGCGCGAACTGCCCCGGACCTGGACGGAACCCCTAGGAGGTCCCGACATGCACGATGGTATCGGTGAACCGACCCACTGGGTCCCGATCCCGGCCGAGGCGTGGGAGCAGATCAAGCGACGACTTGCGCGGCGTGACCTCGGGCCATGGCTCGTCTGCTCCGAGAGGTTCCGTCACCACCACCGACCGATGACTCCGAACCACGTCGGTCGACTCGTCCGGGAGTGGATGACCGAAGCCGGCGTAAGAGGGCCCGGCATCAGCTCTCACAGCCTCCGAAACTCGTGCGCGCAGCACAAGCTCGACGGCGGCGCCGACATCCGCGAGGTTCAACACGCCCTTGGCCACTCGTCGGTGAAGGTGACCGAGCAATACTTGCGCCGCCAGCCACCCGGGCTCCAGGAGGCGATGGAGGGTCGCCGCTACTCCTGACGGTGACTGCCACGCGCACGCACGGGCTGGCGGATCCTCGGCGCTCGACAAGCGTTTCCGGGCACACTGACGAGCGTGACCACATGGGAGAGCAAGATCGAACCGAGCGGCGCGTGGCAGCGCCTGCACACCGCTCGAGAGCAACTCGAAAGCGCACGGGAACGACATCCAGACAGATCGGATGTTCACGATCGACCGTTGCATCTGGTGGCGTCACTCGAAGGCCGATTGCGTGGTGCAGATCCGGATCTGGTGTACGACGAGGCTTTGACCCCGATCCCCGGGCTACTCGACCAACTCGTCGTGACAGTGGAAGCGGCGGTCGATGGGCCTGGGGATGTCGGCTCAGTGGAAGGTGTTGGAGACCTCTTGGCCAAGGCAGTTCATGCCCTGCCTCAACGCACCGAGGTCCCAAGCGTCTCGGAGGTCGATGCCTACAAGGCGGATATCCGGGCGCTTCGGGCGGAGGTTGCCGAGCTCCTGGGCCAGACCACGGGCGAGATCGCAGCTCGGTCCGCTGAAGTTGAACAGATCGCCTCACGCATCGATGAGGTGGCAGCCTCGCTCCCTCCGCTCGCCTTGCAAGTGGACGAACTTCTGGCCACCAAGGATGCGGAACTTGCCGTCGAACTCGATCGCATCAGGCAGCAAGGTGCAGACACCGACGCCGCACTCCGGACACAAGTGAACGGCTTCGTGGAGCAGCAGGGAGTCGCGCTCGAGGGGACCCTTGCGGATCGAACGGTTCAGTTCGACGAGTTGATCGCGAATCAGACGGAAGAAGCACACCTCACCCTCGCTGTGCTCGGCGACCTCTTGGAAGAGGCACGGAAGGTCGTCGGAGCGATCGGTCGAACCGGCTTGTCGGGTGGCTTCCAGCAGTGGGGGGATAGTGAGAAGAAGTCGGCCAATCAGATGCGGATCACCAGCATCGTGTTCGGCGTGCTGGCAGCACTGTCGATTGTGGCCGTCCTGCTAATCCGAGAGTTCCACGGTGATCCGGACAAGGTCAGCCTCGCCCGGACGCTCGGCGCTGTCTCTATCCCCGCGGCATTCGGAGCGGTTGCCGCGTACACCGGCCGAGAATCCAGCAAGCACCGTAGGAACTTTGTGATCGCTCGACGCACCGAACTTGAGCTCGCGTCGTTTGGGCCGTACCTCGCAACTCTCACCGGCGAAGAGCAACGGTCACTCACGGCAATGTTCGCACCGGTCTTCTTTGGTCAGTCCGCAACACACGCCGAAGAACCCGACCACAACGATCAGAACACTCCGCGCCCGATAGTCACCGAGCTCATGAGCCAGGCAGCTAAGGCCGTTCGAGGGAACCAAGCAGACCCGCCGTGATCCCGTCTCGGACATCCCAAAGTGAGCTCGACCGTCAGACCCCGCTCGTACCGTCCATCGGCATGGCTCGACCCGATCGTACCCGTGTCTGCTCCGCTGCCCTCACGGGCGCCGCCACGGCCGTCAGGGACGCCCTGGTGCTCAACCGGGACCGCGGGCTCGAGGAGCGGCACCGGGAAGAGTGGCCGGCGCTCTGGGAGCGGATCGACCGGCTGATGGGCACGCTCGACGAGTGACCATCGAAGTACCCTCTGGCCGCACGTCGCGTGGGAGAGGGAGGACGTGATGTCGGACGTGAAGCAGGGCGATGGTTGGTGGCAGGCGTCGGATGGCAAGTGGTACCCGCCGACATCGATGCCGGAGCCGCCAAAGCCGAGCGCAGATGTGACTCCACCCCCTTTCACCGGCGTCGCTGAACCTGCTCAGCAGCGGATTTCCGCCGCCGAGCCGATCCAGCCAACGCCGCCCCTGGCGGGGAGTTGGGAGACCGCCACTGGGGCGACCTTCACCGTCCGGAAGGTGCGGAAGCGCCCGCGAGGGCTCCTCATTGCAGGTGTGGCCGTCGCCGCGGTGATCGCCGGCGGGCTCGCCTTCATGGCGCTCAAGCCCACGCCCGAACCAACTGAGCCCGGTCCCGACGCCATCGGTCTCGAGTTCGTCCTGCTCGACCTCGATGGGAACGTCTCGGGCACCACTGGCAACTGCTACGGCTCGGGGGGCTACGACGACTTCGGGGCGGGCATGGACATCTCGATCAAGAACCAGGACGGCAAGCTAATCGGGTCTGGTTCAACGCTGTCGTACGAGGACCTTCTCGTCGAGTACCCGGAGTACGGCAAGACCGTGGTCGGCGACTCGGATCTCGACGACGAGGCCGTGATCGGCTGTGCAGTCGCTGCGCTCGTGCCGGTCTCGGAGGAGGCTGACTTCTACGAGGTGTCGGTCGGGCGTCGCGGGACGAACTCCACATCGCGCAAGGAGATGGAGAAGAACGACTGGCGGGTGCAGCTGTCCCTCGGTTGATCGTCGACCCAGCCATCAGCCGAGCAACGCTGCGAGTCGGAGCGCTGCCCGTGACAGCTCGGCGGGTGTGTCCTCGGGCTTGGTCGTCGTGATGTAGACGTCGCCGAACGTCTGCCCCGACTGATGGCCAGCCGTGGGCGCCGCCCCGATCCGGTGGTTCGGGATGATGTCGCCCGACATCTTCGGTCGGAAGATCTCGGGGCCCTTCTCGCCGACGAGGTAGGTCTCGTTCGGGTTGACGGTGCCTCCTGCGGCGCGTGGGGTGAGGAAGTTGAAGTCCGCGCCGCCCTGTCCGTTGAACCCCGGGTACTGCATCTGTCCCGTCGGGATCGACGACGGGAGCTTGCTACCGCCCGAGCCGGATCCCCCGAACATCTTGAAGTCGGTCAGCTTGATCACGGCGGGGATCTGGATGGGCGGAGCTGCTGCGACTCCAGCCTTGAAGGCATCGACGCCGGCCTCGGCTGGATCGGTGTCCGCCCCTACTGGAGTGTCCGTAGGCGGCGCCCGGCTGGTCAGCTGCCGCCACAAGTTGAGTCCTGCATCGGCTGGCGCCGTGCCCACCTCGACGGGTTGGAACAGCGGGTTCCCGGCGGCAGCCGCCTGCATGACCCGCACCCACGCGTCGTAGGTCTCCGCAGCGCCCGTCAGGTCGCCCTGCTCCAACTGGGCCAGAAGCTGCGTCTGCACCGACTCCGGGATGTTGTCCTCGAGCAGCTTGCTGTACGTCTCGATCTTGAACATCGCCTCGTCGATGCCCGACACGTTGATCGCCGTCTCCACCTGCTCCGGGTTAAGCCCGAGGATCTCTTGGTACTGGCGGGTCTGCTCCTCGTTCAGCCCGAGCTGCTCGAACACCTTCCGGTACTGGTCCCACATTCCAGCAGCCATCACTCGGACGTTGTCCGCGCCGAGGCCCCGCTCCAGCAGCGCCATGGCACGGACTCGGCCACCTCCAAGAACCCGATCCCGACGGCGAGCCCTGGACCCGCCAATATTGGAGACACGTCCTCGAGCAGGTCCACGGTTTCCCGACAAATGAGCCGACTTGGTACGACCTGCCCGCCATGGCTCGCACTACGCTCACCACTACCGCCCTCTGGCGAGCCGTGAGTGAACGCGCTACGGAATATCGACGCAGCACAAAGCCTTTCAACTTCCTCACCGTCGCGCCGGCCGCCCGGCCCCCTGCGAACGCTGAATGCCGACGCTTCCGGCTCGTCGCACCATACGAATGCGACCCGAAGCGCTGGACAGGCCTTCGGTTCCGGAACGCGGCTCAAGCTGCCGACTCCGCTACTCACACCGTCTCATGCGACTGGTCGTTGCCGGGAACCGCAGCGGTCGAGTCCTACGGCGACTACCTCAGCCGACACCAGCAACGACGCGAGCACAAGGCTGGGCCGCCAGGCTCGTCGCCTCTGGGCTCGACTCGTAGCCTGCTCGCTAGTCGCACGATCCGGGCCGAACCGACCATCCATGTGGGAAAGAAGTGCCACCGTCCGGAAGACGAGACGCTGCTCGAGGAATCCACCTACGGAACCGGCCATTGTGAGCGGGTTAGCGCAATCGTGACGACGCGCTCGCGAGCGCGATGGGTCGCTCTCTCGCAAGCGCTGCGACCGGCTACTCAGTCCGTCACCTTCGAAGAATTGCCAAAGGCACGTCACCTGTGCCGGACCGCCTCGCGGCCTGGGCCTCGCGAAGACTCCTTACGAACTACAAGCTGGGAACCGATCCGCGGCAGCTTGGTCCTTGAGTGAGGCGGATGGGGTACCTACGGTTCGCACTCGATGACCGATCAGAATGGCCACGCATTCATCTGCTACGTCCGCGAGGACAGCTCGTACGCGGACTTCGTCGCGCAGCTACTTACGGATGCTGGAATCCCGATCTGGCGCGACACGGAGAACCTTTGGCCTGGGGAGGACTGGCGCGAGCGAATTCGTGACGCCATCACTGGCGGAGCCTTCGCCTTCGTCCCGATCTTCTCATCGACGAGCGTCTCCAAGGGCGTGAGCGGCCAGAACGAGGAGCTCTACCTCGCCGCAGAGGAAATGCGGCGACGATCGCCCGACAGCGCATGGATGTTCCCGCTTCGATTCGACGACTGCCAGCTTCCGAGGCTCCAGCTCGGGGGCGGCCGCACGCTCGACAGCATTCAGCGAGCCGACCTCTTCGGACCCGAGGCGAGCCGTCAGGCGGAGCGCTTGGTTGGCGCAGTTCGGCGGATACTCACTCCTACGCAGTCCTTGCCATCACAGACTTCCGATCGGGACTCGGCGTCGAGCGGAACAGAAGGCGCCACTCCGACGGCTCAGCGTCGCGACCGAGAACTCAAGGCAGCCCTTCGTGACCCAGCCGGTGACATACGCTTGCATGATCTCTTGGTCCCACTTGCAGACGCGCTGAACGACGGACTGGCGGATCTCACTCGCTACCCAACTGAAGGGACAGCGACAGTCTTCGACATCGTTGATCAAATGGATCGGTACTGGACGGATCTTGACGGCGCACTGGATGTCATGGTTACTGCAGGGCTCTGGTCACGGCCCGAGCATGACCGCACCTGGACTGAGTTCCTAGAACGGGCGGTGCGCTCGTCCGACAAGCCTCAGGGGAACATCGCCCGCATCAGTGCTCGCTGGCTCCCGCTCGTTGCATTGGTACACGGAACCGGAATCGCCGCAGTCCACCGATCGAACTACTCGCTTCTCCGAGCAGTATTGGTCGATGCGACGGTCCGACGTCACCAGGATCGCGTGCCCACAGCGGTTCAAGCGGAGGCGTGGACGCCGTTCGGGGACTTTCCACTCGTTGCTCAGGTGCTTGCCCTGCAGGCAAGTGGCGAAGTTGTCGACGATGAAGTCGTTCAAGCGCTAACGGACCGGCGCCGGGGCCACCGCTTCACCCCCGCCTCCGACTACCTCCATGACAAGCTGCGAGAGCGGTTCCGGACGCACGTCCCCGACGACGACGTCTACAGCGATGCGTTCGATCGACTGGAGATATTGATCGAATTGACAATCGCTGACCTTCACCTACTCCGCAAGTCTCCAGCGGGCTCGCCGTGGAACTGGTATGTCGGCCCGCCCGCCCCCGGCAGGTATAGCTGGCGTCAGCGTTACGCAGAAGACAACCAGTTGGTCGAACGTCGTCTGCAAAACGAGCTCCACAGCCAGGGACCACAGTGGGAGCCGCTCCAAGCCGGATTCTTCGGTGGCACGGTGGAACGCGCACAGGCTGCGTTCGATCTCCTACTCCCGATAGCAGATCGCGCGCGGCAGAATCGCTGGTAGGGCGCTGCCCAGCGCGTCGGCAACCGCGCTGTATGAGTTCGACTTACTTCCGCGAGCTCTGCGCCACAGTTCGGCGCAGGGTGCCGAGTCAGAAGCCGCGCTGAAGCTCATTCCGGTCATCATCGGTTACGTCAGAAGCCAGTCCTAGCGCCAACACACCCAGTTTCGGAAGCTCGAGCCGACGTGCACCCGTCGAAGTAAACACACCACGCAAGAGATCCGCGTTTACCTTTCCGGCGTCTTCTCCGAGATCGACAACAATCGAACTCACCGTCCCTTCGGAGGAACGCAACAGTTCACGCATCGTAAGCTTCCGATCCGACTTAGAGGTCGCTCGAATCTCAACTGAGCCAGTGTCGGCTGTTGCCGACTCAACGTTGTATCCGACCAATTGCAAAATGGCTTCTGAAACGTCGAGCGCGGGTAGACAGGCGTTGAAGCGGTTGTGATAACGACCATCTTCGACAAAGTCCAAAGCAAACCGGGAGCCTGTCAGTAGAAGACTAGGTTTACCGGTCGCACTGGATGCAATCGACCACCACGGCAATGAAGGCGTAGCAGCTGCGATGTCACTCGGCTCCGCGTCGGCTCCGACCGTTGACGACAATCCGACGGTGCTCGGTCGTGCGCCTTCATCTACTGACTCGTTCTCGTTGTCACCGCTGACCGGCAACGGGATAACTGCGGCGGAAACGACCTTGATGTCTTTCGCCATCTCGCGAATCAAGCGCTGGAGATTTGCGTTGGGCGCCACGGGCGCAAGCGCGAAGAGCATGTCCTGCGACACGAGAGGCGAGAGCCGGTCCCAGAAGGATTCCTCTTCGATCTCCTCCTCGCGCATAACCAGCCGCCGCAGCACCTCAAGCAACCGTTCGGCGCTAAGAGCGAAACTCTTCTGAGTGCCGGGGAACGCTTCTGGGTTGCCACCAGAGCTGATCCAAGACAGCTGCAAGGAGCCCTCTATCTCCTGCGCATACTCATCAGTTACGTATCGCTGAACGAACCCAAGCATCTGGCGAACGCTCTTTGAGTCGTGCCTCTCGACCGCCTCAAAGCCTGCATTGGCTCGCTGAGCAAGGGTTCGACCCGTCGATTCAGGCACGTATCCACGGCCCCCACGGACGAATGCCTCCGCCACCTCATCCCCGCCGGGAGATGCGACGGTCTCCGCCATGGCCTCAGTTGCCCCAGCCTCAGTCAGCAACGTAGTTGGATGTCGACTCAGCACTTCTGCCGCACTGTTCTGGAACGCAACATCCATAGAGGCAGGGTGCTCCTCGCTCTCAAGCATGAGGAACACGGGCGGGTCCGACACAAGGGGAGCGAGACGTTCGACGTCCAGAAGCGCTTCGCGCGACCGAGGACCGAATCGCAAGAAGTACGGGCGAAGTCGCTTGCGACCATCTTCGGTCCACTCGATGACGAGATCCGGCATATAGCTGTGATTGAAGTAGCTAGTTCGAACAACGTCGATTGTACCATCGAGCCTGCGAAGGTCGTCCGTTACAACATCTTTGATGATGCGAATCGAGTCGGTCGATCCGCCATCGGCCATTGCCGCTTGGATTCGCTCCTCGGTGTCGTTTCTGCCGTTCATGACTTGGACGCCTCCCGATTGGTCATGAAACGCGCAATCTCGCCCATCACGTCGGCTTCTGGGATCAGATGCTCGATTTGCGCATCTGATACGACGAGAAGCCATAGACGATCGCAGAACTTCAAGAGATCTGTAGGATCCAGGTCTTTGTCCTTGAACGGCTCGGAGGCTTTTAGCACCGAATCGACGTAATCGAACGACATCAAGTCCGACCACTTACCCGCCGAAAAGGGATTCCAAGTTACAAACATGAAGTGCCGGGGTTCATCGGCCGTCAGGTGGCCGCAGTATGCGTCGACGAGAAACGCTTCGAACTCTGCCTTCAGCCCGTGATCGCTCGAGCAGTGCTTTGACTCGATGTAGACGGTGTGACCCTTATGCGGCTCCGTCGTGAAGTAGCCGCGCAGGTCGAACTTTTTCTTGCTCCCGTCCGGCCGGCGGATCGTCGTCGTACCTGCATTCTCGTATCCGTTCCACGGGACCTGCAGCCTCGCAGTTCCGTCGAGGAACCGCTTGGCGGCAAAAGCTCCGATACGACCAGATTCATGAGACTCCTCTGCATTCACCACGCCCGCACAGTAATCAGGCTCGCCCATCCGAGGCGGAGATAGTCGGGAAAGGATCAGCGAATCAGCCAAAGCACCCTGGCACGACTCGGGGGGGGGTGGGACACAAGCCCTCCGCTATCACCTAACCCAACAACCTCGTGAGCGACTCGGTGGACCTGGTCGTCCACACCGAACGAGGTCCGGACGGTCCTCGGCTGACCGGCATCCTCGCGGTCGAGGACCTCGTTGCCGGGCCCGAGGCCGTCAACTTCACGGTGACAGAGCTGTTCTCGCCCGACGGGCGGACCGGACGACTGGCATGGACCGGCGATCTGCCTGTCTGCGCCGCCGAACGCATGGCGGCGAGGGGCGTGGACATCGCCGACGCGCTGGGAGGCGACGGATCGTGAGCTCCATCGCCCTGGCCCTGTGCGCTGCAGTCGGCGTCCATCTCCTCTCGAGCCGGCACACCCCGTCCCGCGGCCGGACGGTGCGCTCCGTGCGCTCGCGGCTCGACCCTTCGGTACTCCGGTTGGACGCCCAGCTCGCACTGGAGAGAGCGGGACTCGACGGGGTCAGCCCGATGCAGTTCGGTGCGACCTCGGTCGGCGTCGGCCTCGCCGCCGCGCTCGTCTCGTCCCTGGTGATCGGCGTGGGGGTCGGCGCCGCCGTGATCGAGTCCTGGCCGGTGCCGCTCCCGCAGCCATGTGGCGATCCCGGCGGACGGCCGCTCGGCGCGCCGCACAGGAGCACTGGCCCCGCTTCATCGAGCGACGGCTGCGGCGATGCCGTGACGATCGAGGGCAACGTCGTGATCGTCGGGGAACGCCGCTATCGATTCGGGTCCGAGGGCGACGTCGTCGCCGTCGGAGACTGGGACTGCGACGGTTCGGCCACACCGGCCGTCCTGCGACCCGCGACCGGGGCCGTGCACGTCTTCGACGAGTGGGCCACCGACGGGGAGCCGACGACGGCGACGGCATGGGGCGACGTCACCGGCGCCCTCACGTTCGCACCGTCGGGACAGAAGACCTCCCAGGATCGTCACATTCTCCGGAGCCACGATCACGGCCGGACAGGCGGGCACACCGTGACGACGTCCTCACCCATTCCGACGGACGGTGCGGTCGATCGCCGCATGCTCCGCAGACCCGCGTCGCGACTCGCCGGGTCGCTGCTCCTCGAGCTTCTCGGCATCGCCATCACCTGGTCCGCTGTCCGGCCGGCCCCGACCGCGCCCGATCCCCGCTCCGATGCAACTCTCGGGATCGCAGCGGACCCGCTCGATGTCGCAGGTCGCGTCGCCGGCTGGATCGCGGTCGTCCTGCTCACCTATCTGGTGGTGCTGACCGCCCTCCAGCTGATCGCGCTCCTGTCCCATGCTGCGGCGCCGTCACGTCCTGCCGGGCCACGCCTCGCTGCCGTCGCCGCCCGCCTCGGCCCTCGGACCCTGTCCGGATTCGCTGCGGCAGCGCTCATGCTCAGCGCCGGCGCCTGCGGTCGACCTGCCGTCAGGGCGTCCGACCGCGCAGCGGATCCGACCGACCGCGTCGAGATGGCCCTCGAGGATCCGAACGACGCTCTGGCAGTCGACGACGTCGTGACGATGGAGCTGGATGCATCGGCCTCGCTCCCGGGACCCAGCTCGGGCAATTCCCCGCCTCCCGCGCAACCGGTGGTCCGTCGACCACTTCGCCGTCGGCGGACCCCGATCCCCGGGTGTCCCAGCCTGTGGTGCCAGATGGCCCTTCGACCGTCGTGGTCGAGCGAGGTGACAGCGTCTGGGACATCGCGGAGGCCGCTCTCACCGACCGGACCGGGAGGCCGCCGACAGCGACGGAAACCGACCCCTACTAACGACTGCTGATCGAGGCCAACAGGTCGCGACTAGTCGATCCGGACCGTCCCGACCTCATCTACGCGGGCCAGCGGTTCCTGCTGCCGTGAGTCGCGACGCATCGGAGGACCGCGCGGTCACAGTGCACCATCAGCGAATGGTGTTGCAGACATATGTCTGCAGGTCCATACTGACGAAGGGCACGCGCAACGTGGTGCAGGTCAAGTTCCATCCCGAGTTCGCCGCACGAGCAGCTCTGCGTCGAGGACGACTTCTTGGAGGTGGCAGGTGAGGTCACCCAGCTGATCGACGCGCTCGAGTTGTACGGCCACGAGATCGAAGGAGACGCTCCCGACGACCCCAGTCACCCGATCGTGATGTCCCGTCTGGCCATGTTCGCGCTGCGCCGCACTCCCCCGACCGACCACACTTCGTACGCCACCGCACCGCCCGTCATCCGCATCCCGTACGTCTGGTTCACCGACACCGGGACCCGCAACGAAGTCGCCGTCGTGATGTTGATGGGCGACAAGACCGAGCTACAGAACCACTGGTACCCCGCCAAGGTCGCACGGATCGAGAACATCCTCGTTCCCGCATGGGAGCGAACCCATCCGACACATCGGGCGATCCTCAGGAGGACACGATGAGCCGTATCCCAGGCCAGCCTCTTGCCGTCAGCGACGAGGACTTCGACACCTCGACAGAGAGGGTACGAGCCGCACGCGACAAGGTCCTCGCCAACCCTCGCGCTGCCGAGGCTCACCAGACCCTCGGTGAGCAGATCGCCCGTCGGATCGAGCACAAGCGAGCGACCCTCAGCCAGGTCCGCCGCGCCGTCGGACTCACCCAGAAGCAGCTGGCCGAGACCCTCGGCATCGATCAAGGCGACCTGTCCAAGCTCGAGCGGCGCCAGAACCTGCATCTCGCCACGTTGACCAGGTTCGTCGAGGCCACCGGAGGACGGCTTCGCATCGTCGCCGTCTACGGCGACACCGAGGTCGACCTCGACCTCGACCAGGTGGTTCCGCCGACTCGAACCGAGCCTGGCCAGGACCGCCCGGGCAGGCCTTGAACAGGAATCGGCGCGGAGTGGGTGCCGGTCGACGCCGTCGGATCTGAGCTCAGCTCAGCGATGGAGGACCGAGGCGAGGCCGTCCGCCGCACGCGGTGCCAGGGACGTCGCCGCGGCCGCCGAGACGTGCATCGGCTCGATCCAGCGAGGTGCATCTCCTGAACCGGAGCTGCACCGGCCGTGCGGGCACAAGTCCTCACCGAAGTTCCAGGTCGTGACTCCCGCCCGCTGCGCGACCCGGCGCTCGAGGTCGTTCGCGTCGGCGGTGAAAGCCGCGGAGAGGTCGAAGCTCGGTGAGACGCACCTCCCTGGTCGACTGAGGACGAGGAGCGCCGAGCACCGCTCGACGCCGAAGTCCACTCCGGCCGCCCACGGCTTGGGCGCCGTCTCGATGAGCACGACCCGGAGCCCGGCGTCGGCGAGACGAGCGAGGGACCTCTGCAGCCCCCGCTGGTAGATGGCTGCCTTGATGTCCGTCGCGCTCGACGACTGGCCGGTGACCGGGTCCGTCAGCTCGATGCGATCGTCGTGGACGTAGAGGTCGGTGGCGTTGGCGACCACGACGACGTCGGGATCGTCCTCGATCAGGCGATCGACCGACTCTCGCTGGAACCTCTCGCAGTCCTCGCCGCGGTCCTGGGTCCAGTCGGCCCTCACGACGACGTCCGCGATCGGACAGCCGGCCCGGGTCGCGATCTCGAGCTCGGAGCCTGTCCTGCTGGCTGCGCCGATGAGCGTCTGGCCGAACTGGTCGGCGTTGGAGTCGCCCACGAGCACCACCCGCGGCCCGCCACCTCCGTGGGTCCAGACGCAGTCGGGCCCTCTCCCCGAGCCGAACGGCTCGGGGGAGTCGCACGACTGGATGCGGGCTTCCTCGACAGCCGCCGCGGCCTGCGGAGCCACCCTTTCCTCGGCTCCCGCGACCAGCCGGCCAGTGACCGGGATCGCGATCAGGGCCACGACGATCGGACCGAGGATGCACCACGCGGCGAGAGCCGTCGTCGGCCGCCTCACCGCCGAGGGGGCGGAACCGGCCACGAACCTGTGCTCGACCAGTCGGTACGAGGCGACGGCCGGAACCAGTGAGAGTGCGGCGGCGACCACGAGCGGCCAACGCCCGGCGGTCGGGAACGCCGCCGCTGCGAACACGATGAGCGGCCAGTGCCAGAGGTACCAGCCGTAGGACACGTCACCCAGACGATCGAACGGTGTGCGCCAGCGCGGCGTCCCGGCCAGGCCGCCACCCCCGCGGATCACGAGGGCTGCTCCCAGCACCGGCACCACGGCCGCGACGCCGGGGAACGCCGTGGAGTCCGAGTACAGCAGCGCGGCGGCGCCGATCAGACCGAGTCCTGCCACCACCTCGGCGACCGCGGCCGGGCGGGGCAAAGGGCGTCGGGTCGGCCACAGCACGATCGCCATCCCTGCCGCGAACTCCCACGCCCTCGTGAACGGCGAATAGAACGCGAAGCGGTCGGCCGACGGACCGCCGATCGCTCCGGTGCTGGTCGCCACGCAGAGGGCCAACGACAGCGCTCCGAGAGCTGCCACCGCGATGCGCATCGACCGCAGCGGTCGGGTCGACCTGCGACCCCAGCGCCACGCCACCAGCAGCAGCGCCGGAACGACGAAGTAGAACTGCTCCTCCACCGACAGCGACCAGGTGTGCAGGAGCGGGTTCAGAGTGGTGTCGGCGGCGAAGTACCCGCCCGAGGACACCCGGGCCAGGAACACGTTGGCGCCGGACAAGGAGGCGGCGATCGCCGTCGGGGAGGTGACGTCCTTGGCTCCGATCGGAGCGAGCAGCGGCGACAGGGCCGTCACGACGACGAGGAGGAGGGCCAGTGCCGGCAGGAGCCGACGGATGCGACGAGCGGCGAAGGAGCGCAGCCCGATCGAACCGGTCCGCTCGAGCTCGGCCACCAGTCGGCGACCGATCACGAAGCCGGACACGACGAAGAACACCTCCACCCCGACGAAGCCGCCCGGAACCACCACCTCCGCGTGGTACGCCACGACGAGGAGCACCGCGAGCCCTCGCAGCGCCTGCACATCCGAACGCACGTCGGTGGAACCCGGCTCCGGCAGAGAGTTGCGCCGGTCTGGGGCGACCGAGCCGATGGTCGTCACGGCCTTCCTCTCAGAGCACGGGACGGAGCTTTCGAGGGTATCGACGGGTGCCGTCGTTCCCTCCGGGCCTCGACAGACCCCGGCGCACCACGATGCGGGACTCGCTCGACCCCTCGACCGGGGTGCACACGACGATCCGGCGACGCGATCGGTGTCATGCGCTTGCCCTCTCTCGGTCGCGATCAGCGCCAGCTGTGGTACGAACGGGCAGCTCACGGGTCATGACAGGTGATGAAGGACTTCGAGCTCGACGAGCCGAGTGCACGCGCCGACGACGAGGCGACGAGCTTCGAGCGATTCGTGAACGACTGCGAGCCGCAGCTGCGACGGGCATTGGTCGCTGCCTACGGCCCCGACCGCGGCCGCGACGCAACTGCGGAAGCGCTCGGTTGGGCGTGGGAGCACTGGGACGACGTCAGGTCGATGACCCGACCGGTCGGGTACCTGTACCGCGTCGGCCAGTCGCGTACACGACCCCGCAAGATCCCGGCCCTGTCGCCGACCTCACCGCAGCCTGACCAGCTCCCCGACCCGGAGCTGACCGACGCGCTGCGACTGCTCAGCGAGAGGCAGCGAGTGGCAGTCGTCCTCGTCCACGGGTTCGGGTACACGCTGCGGGAGGTGGCGGACCTGCTGGGGATCCGGACGACATCCGTGCAGAACCACGTCGAGCGCGGACTGCGCCGGCTCCGTCACCACTTGGAGGAGACATGACCGACCAACTCGCCACCCGGATCTGCGACGCGATCGACGCAGCTGCGCCCCCCGTCACCGCTGCCGAGGCCAAGCAGCACAGGACGCCGTACGCCATCGCCGCCGCACCACCACGCCACCGCCACGCACGCCGCTGGGTCGGCGCCGCAGCCGCCGTCGTCGTCTGCGCCGCCGGAGCCGCCACCTGGAGTGCCGTGGACCGCGGCGACGAGGTGACGACGGCCGACCCGGCGGGACCAGCGGGCACCTCCCCGACGTTCGACCTGACGAGCTGCCTCGCCGGACAAGGCTCCAACGGCTGTCCGATGGACGCTCCCGAGGCGGAACGCATCCTCGGAATCGCCCTGCCGTCGCCGACCGCCGTGCCGGGCGGGTGGGAGTCGGTCGAGTCGAGATCGATGCTGCGGTACTGGCCGGCCGACGGCGACCA
>JAEYSR010000060.1 GCA_023434535.1 Actinomycetes bacterium | reverse complement strand
GGCCGAGGGGGTGGAGACGCGGGCGGAGCTCGGTGTCGTCGCCGCGCTCGACGTGACGGCCGTGCAGGGCTACGTGATCGCCCGCCCGCAGGAGCTGCCGCTCCAGGAGGTCTCGATGCCGGAGCCTCTGCCGGTGCCCGTGGCCGGCAAGCCGGAGGACTTGTCGCCGCTGGTCGTGAACCCCTTCGCTCTGGCCCTCCGGCATTCCCCGATCGGCAAGTGCCTCGTCGGCCTCGACGGCTCGTTCATCCAGGTGAACGCGGCGCTCGTGAAGATGCTGGGCTACACGGCCACGATGCTGACCGAGCTCACGTTCCAGGACATCACTCATCCCGACGACCTGGCATGCGACCTGGGTCTGCTCCAGGAGTGCCTCGGCGGCGAACGTGAGTCGTACCGCATCGACAAGCGCTACCTCTGCGCCGACGGGAGCGTCATCTGGGGCGACCTGTCGGTGGTGCTGGTGCGCGACGGCGGCGGCCAGCCGCTGTACTTCATCTCGCAGATCGTGGACGTCACCGACCGGCGCGAACGGGAGGCACAGAACTCGCTCGACGCCTTGACCGGCGCCCTCCAGCGTCCACAGGCGGTGCAGTCGATCCAGGATGCGATGTCCGAGGGGCGCGACGTGGCGCTGGTCCTGTTCCGGGTCACCGGGCTCGGGGAGATCAACGACCGACACGGCATCGTGGCCGGCGATCAGTCCCTGGTCGCCCTGGCCGAGCTGGTGAGGACGCACGCCCGTGCCGACGACCTTATCACCCGCTGGAACGGGTCCACGGTGGCGCTCGTCGTGTTCGACGTCGATCGGGTGGAGCTGGCGGGCACTGTCCAGCGGATGCTCGAGGCCCTGTACCTCCGGGGTGAGCTCGCTGCGGCGATCTCGGTCCGGTCGGCCCACACCGGCGACCACGGCGACGTGGACGCGCTCATCGGCTCGCTCGCGCCAGATCGTCGGGCTGCCCCGGACGAGTCCGCGACACAGAGCTCGACGGGCTGATCGGAGCTCGGCCCAGCGAGCGGCCGTTGCCCCCTGGGCGTACCCTCCGATCCCTCGCCAACTCGCGTGGGGGCGATCGAAAGGTGGTGGCGCGATGTCAGCCGAGGCGGAGCTGGATGACGCTGAACAGAGGCTTCAGCAGGCGATGGTCGCCGGCGACGTCGACGCACTCGATGACCTCCTCGACGAGGACGTCGTCTACACGGGCCCCGACGGCGTCCCGGTCGGCAAGCAGGCCGACCTGGAGGCGCACAGATCCGGCGTGCTGGACGTCCAGACGTTCGACGTCATCTCGATGCGGTCCCGCGTCGTCGGCGACACCGGCCTGACGTTCATCGAGGCATCACTGCGCGGGACAGCGGCAGGAGAGCCGTTCGAGGCTCGGATGCGCTACACCCGTACCTGGGTCCTCGACGGAACGTGGCGCGTGGTAGCAGCACATGCGAGCTCCCTGAGCTGACCCGCCGCGAGCGGAGGTTGTGGCATCTGCCGCGGGTTGCTGCTGGGCGGCAAAGGAGCCGCCGTCGCGCATGACCGGGTGATCGCCTGCCGGGCGAAGGGCGCCGACCTCGGCGACGACGTCGGCGCCAAACGCTTGGGGGTCAGATCGCGGCGCTTCCTGATAGCGGTGGCGACAGGTCGCATCTCGAGGATGGCCCGTGCGCACAGCGGCTCCCGGTCGTTGTCGACCCAGCATCAGTGGTTCGGGTTGGGGAGTCGTCCCCATGGTGCTCTGCACGCGAGCGCTCTTAGGTTCCCAAGTGCGACGAGGAGGGATTCCATGTCAACACGTCGGGTCGTCATGTCCGGTCTCGGTGCCGCGGCGGTGCTGCTGTTGGCGGCCTGCGGGTCCAGTCCGCTCCTGCCACCCGTCATCGGGCTGAGTTCGCCGTATCAGGGTTCGTCGTCGCCCGACCCGCTGTCCCAGACAGGAGGCCAGTCGGCGAAGGTGCGAGTCTGCTCGCCGTCCGGAGGGCCGCCCGCAGTCGACGTCCACATCCCAGCCGCCGACTCCCACACCGAACTCCACGTTCGAGCGTATTCGACTGATCTCGAGGTGAACCCCGACCTGGAGGCAACTCGTCTCATCGAGGAGCACTTCTTGGACGGGACCTCCGGCGTTGACGCACACGTCGTGTCCGAGCGACCGCTGCGGCCCGGAGAATGCGCCGACGTGACACTCGGCAGTACTCAGTTCTTCTTCGATCCGGGCTACCCGTTCACGTTCACGATCACCTGGTAGGACGTCGCCCGGCACGCGTCGGGATCGCGAGCCGACGGCCCATCGTCACGGAAGGCGACGGCCGGACCGGAGTCGGGCGAGCCGGTGGCGGCCCGGCCTCCCTGCTGAAGATGCGTCCAGATCAGGCGCCCAACGGGTCGTCGCGTCTGCGATGACCCGTTGCCAGCGCCCGAAAAGCGAAGAATCCCCTGCAGTTGCAGGGGATTCACTCGAGTACCCCCAACGGGATTCGAACCCGTGCCGCCACCTTGAGAGGGTGGTGTCCTAGGCCGCTAGACGATGGGGGCCTATACCCGGCCGGAGCCGGAGATCTTGTGTCGATCTGGTTCGGGGGGGAGGACTCGAACCCCCAATAACTGGACCAGAACCAGTTGTGTTGCCGATTACACCACCCCCGAAAGGTGGTGCGCCCCCACAGGGGCGCCGGGACACTGTAGCCGCGCCACGGTCGCGGTCACGAAATCGTTCCCGAGCCGCTGCGGTCCCGGACAGGATGCCTGCATGTCCCGCCGCTTCCGCCAGGTCGACGTGTTCGCTCCCGAGCCCTGTACGGGCAACCCCGTGGCGGTCGTGCTCGATGCCGAGGGCCTCGACGCTGACGAGATGCGGCGGATCTCGTCGTGGACGAACCTCTCGGAGTGCACGTTCGTGCTCGCCCCGGAGGACCCCGCCGCTGACTACCGGGTGCGCATCTTCAGCCTCGACACCGAGCTGCCCTTCGCCGGGCACCCGACGTTGGGTACGGCGAGGGCATGGCTCGACGCCGGTGGATCGCCCGCAACGCCGGACCTGGTGGTGCAGGAGTGCGGCGCCGGCCTCATCCCGGTGCGCATCGACGGCGAGGTCCTGTCGTTCGCCGCGCCGCCCCTGGTGCGCTCCGGGCCGGTCGACCCTGACGAGCTGGACGAGGTGCTCGCCGTGCTCGGAGCGGATCCCGCCACCGTCGTCGCCGCCCAGTGGCTGGACAACGGGCCGGGCTGGGTGGTGGTGCTCCTCGACTCGGCTGCGACGGTGCTGGCCCTTCGTCCGGACCTGGGCGGCCGCGCCGGGCGGTGGGACATCGGCGTCGTCGGCCCGACCGCCGGCAGCGATGACGCGGCGCTGGAGCTGCGGGCGTTCTTCTCCGACGGCAACGGACCGCTCCGCGAGGACCCCGTGACCGGGAGCCTCAACGCCGGAGTGGGGCAGTGGCTCCTCGGGACGGGAGTCGTGCGCTCGCCGTACGTGGCTCGGCAGGGCACCGCACTCGGCCGTCGCGGCAGGATCGAGGTCGTGGCCGAGGGCAAGAACGTGTGGATCGGCGGTCGCACCCACGTCGTCGTCTCGGGCCGGATCGACCTCGACTGACGACCCCGTGGGCCGAGCCGCACGTCACAGCCGTTCGGGACCTCTGGCCCGGTTCGACGCCGCGACGGCGGGAGTAGGTTGGGCTCAGCAGGAACAAGGAGGTCCGCCATGACCGACGCCACCGCACCCGACACCGGCCTCGACCTGGACTGGTCGGGCCTGGAGGTCCTGCCGTACGACGAGTGCCGTCGCCTGCTGGAGAGCACGCCGGTCGGCCGGGTGGGCTTCGTCCAGGACGGCTCGCCGGTGATCCTGCCGATCAACTTCCTCCTCGACGGCGGGTCGATCGTCTTCCGCTCCGGTCGCGGCTCCAAGCTCGAGAGCGCGCTCATGGGACGCCCGGTGTGCATCGAGGTCGACTCGTGGGACGTCCAGGAGCACGAGGGCTGGAGCGTGCTCGCCAAGGGCATCGCCGAGCACGTCACCGACGGCGCCGAGATCGACCGTCTGGACGAGCTGCCGGTCAAGCCGTGGTCGCGCCCGGACCTCCGCCACGAGTGGATCCGCGTGATGCTCGAGGAGCTGAGCGGCCGACGGATCCACAAGGGCTGAGCGAGCCGGCAGGAGCGTGCGGCGGGGGAGCGGCCGCCCTGTCGCCGGTGACCGACTCCGTGGTCGGCGCCTCAGGACTCGAGGATGAATCCCTCGCCGCGGGCGGCCGTGATGATCAGTCCGAGGTCCCGGCAACGCCGACGGAGCCGGTAGATCACGGCGTCGATCGCCCGGTCGCTCGGCGGGCCGCTCGGCCAGAGGCGCTGCACCAGCGCACTCCGGGTGATCACCCTGCCGGGGCTGGCGAGCAGGGCCTCTGCGACGGCGGCCTCGGACGACGTGAGCACGGCGGTGCGGTCGCCGCGGTGCAGCACTCGCTGGTCGTCGATCCAGGACTCGTCGTGCGATCGGGCCCGGACGCTCCGCAGCACGTGCTCGGCCCGGAGACGGATGTCGGCCGGATCGCACGGAACGCGGATCCAGTCCTCGTCGTCGGCCAGGTCGGTGGGCGGTAGCTCACCGGCGGGAACTGCCAGCAGACGGGGGACGCCGGCACGGGCGAGCCCGACACGCAGCTGCGACTGTGCCGGCCAGTCCACGAGCTCGATCCCGGCGGGCACGACCGACTCCAACTCCGGAGTGGCTCGGGTCTGCTCTCTGTCGGATCGGGGCGTCCTCGCCATGCCTCGAAGGATATAAAGAGCGGCTCAAGAAGACGTGAAGAAACGTGTTGCGAGCGTGTGAACACTCGTCCTGCTCGCCGGTCCGCCCGGGACGCGGATCGGGTCCCGCCGGCGACGCCGACGGGACCCGGTCCCACTTGCACTAGCAGCCCGAATGCCCGATCAGACGACGGTGCGCTCCATGAAGGACTCGCCCGTGTTGTAGCCGGTCTCGGCGTGCTCGGCGATGTCCAGACCGGAGTCCTCCACCTCTTCGGAGACCCGGATCCCGATGGTGGCCTTGAGGGCCAGCAGGATCAGGGCGGTGACGATGCCCGAGTAGACGATGGTGACGCCGTTGGCGATCGCCTGCTCGGCCAGGAGCGTGAGCCCCCCGCCGTAGAAGAGGCCGCTCATGTGCTCGGCGCCGAAGTACTCGGCGTCGGCGAAGAGGCCGATCATCAGCGACCCGACGAGACCGCCGACGAAGTGGACGCCCACCACGTCGAGGGCGTCGTCGTAGCCCGCCTTGAACTTGAGGTGGACGGCGAAGCAGCAGATCACGCCGGCGGCGAGGCCGATCCAGATCGACGACATCGACGACACGAAGCCGGCGGCGGGGGTGATCGCCACCAGACCGGCGACGATGCCCGAGGCCGCGCCGAGGTTGGTGAAGTGACCGTCCTTGATGCGCTCGACGACGGCCCAGGCCAGACCCGCAGCGGCGGCGGCGAGGAACGTGTTCATGAACGCCTGGACGGCGGTGCCGTCGGCGGCGAGCGACGAACCGGCGTTGAAGCCGAACCAGCCGAACCACAGGATCCCGGTGCCGATCATGACGAGCGGCATGGAGTGCGGCGGATGTCCCTCACCGGGCCAGCCCTTCCGCTTTCCGAGGATCAGCACTGCGACCAGGGCAGCGATGCCGGCGTTGACGTGGATGGCGGTGCCGCCGGCGAAGTCGAGCGACCCACGCACACCCAGCCAGCCTCCGTACACCCACTTGAACACCGGTGCGAACACCAGGAGCATCCAGACCGGAGCGAAGATCGCCCACGCCGCGAACTTCATGCGGTCGGCGACGGCTCCGGAGATCAACGCCGGCGTGATCACCGCGAACATCCCGAGGAACGCCACGAGCATGAGCTCGTCGACCCCCGCTTGCGATGTCAGGTTGAGGTTGCCGAGGAAGGCGGCGTCGAAGCCCCCGAACCAGCCGGCGTCGAAGTCGCCGCCGGCGATCGAGTACCCGATCAGCACCCACGCGATGGGGATGATGAGCAGGCACCAGAAGTTCATCATCAGCATGTTGAGCACGTTCCGGCCCCGGTCCATGCCTCCGTAGAAGAAGGCGAGTCCCGGGGTCATGAACAGCACGAGAGCAGCGGAGACGAGCACCCATCCGTCCGCTGTGAGTTCCTCTGCCATAGGCCCTTTCCGTTCCTGGTCTGGATCGTGCGGGTGAGCGCACGTCGTCACCGGTCGGCGACGTGCGCACTCTGGTGTGGAGATGTTTCGCCCGTGTTTCGCACTTGCTGCGACGACGTGAAGGCGGCTGTGGGAGGTCACAGCTCGGCGGAAACGACGGTCGCGACCGCACTCCCGAGCGGATCGCGGCCTCCGGGTCGGCCTCGCCCGGCACCCGTGGCCGCAGGGCGCGAGGCTGGTGGGCATGTGCCGGAACATCACCACCCTCAGGGGCCTCGAGCCCGCGGCGTCGCCCGAGGAGATCGAGGCCGCCGCCCGTCAGTACGTCCGCAAGGTGAGCGGGGTGCAGTCCACCTCCGCTGCGACCGAGGCCGCGTTCGAGAAGGCGGTCCGCAAGGTCACGGCCGCCACGACCGAGCTGCTGGACCAGCTGCCGGCGCGCAAGGTGCCGCCGAAGACCGAGCCGCCGCTGCGGCGGATCGCCCGCCGCAGCGCCTGAGCCGCGGCGATCGCTCGGCCCGGAGATCTTCGGATCGAGAACGCGAAACCTTGTGCGGCGCGACCCCTATATCCCGTGGTCCGGGCGGTGTCGGGGGCGGAGGGGTCAGTCCTTGAGGCCGGGGTGGCGGCTGGCCAGCAGCGGGACGAGCAGCTGCTTGGGGACCAGCCCGACGAGCATGGCGCTGGCGCGGTTGGCCGGTCCGGGGATGGCGACGGGTCGACCGGCGGCCATGCCGTCGACGCCGCAGCGCGCCACCGACTCCGCCGTCTCCCACATGAACGAGGGGAGCGACGCCTCGGCCTCCTCCTTGGAGATGCCGGCGGTCTCACCGAAGCCGGTGTCCACCGGTCCGGGGCACAGAGCGGTCGCCGTGACCCCGGTGCCGCGCAGCTCGCCGCCGAGCGAGCGCGTGTAGGACAGCACGAAGGCCTTGCCGGCGCCGTAGCCCGCCTGTCCCGGCAGCGGCTGGAACGCTGCGGTGGACGCCACGTTCAGGACCGCCCCGGTGCGCCGCTCGACCATGCCGGGCAGGAATCGGCTGCACAGGTCGACCACGGCGGCGACGTCGACCTCGACCATGTTGAGCTCGGCCTCGGGGTCGCTGCGGTGCACCGGCCCCATGGTGGACAGCCCGGCGTTGTTCACGAGGATCGAGACCACCTTGCCCGTGTCGGCCACCCGCTCGGCCAGGCCCGCCCTCGCCGTGCGGTCCGACAGGTCGGCCGCCAGCACGTCGGCGATCACCCCGGTGGCGGACAGCTCGGCGGCCAGATCGGCGAGCTTGGACTCGCTGCGGGCGACCAGGGTGACGTTCTGCCCCCGACGAGCGAGCTCCCGGGCGATCTCCGCCCCGATCCCGGAGGAGGCGCCGGTGACGAGAGCGGTGCGGTCGGGTGAGGGGAGCGGGAGCGCCATGGCCCGACGCTACCGCTCGCATGCCCGGCGGGCCCCGGGTGGCGGGCCGTCGGCCGGTAGCGTGCGGCGCCGATGGGACCGGAGCGTGCGCAGTGCGAGGTGGTGTCGGTGGACCCGGTCCGCCCGTCGCCCGAGCTGCTCGACGGGCTCGGCGCCCGACTTCGTCACGGGGCGCTCGTGGCCTTCCCGACCGAGACCGTGTACGGCCTCGGCGCGGCGATCGATCGGCCCGACGCGCTGGCCCGGATCTTCACCGTCAAGGGGCGGCCCGGCACCGATCCGCTGATCGTCCACGTGGCCGGGGTCGACGACCTCGACGGGGTCGTCTCGTCGGTGCCCCCGGTGGCGTTCGAGCTCGCCCAGGCGTTCTGGCCGGGACCGCTCACGCTGGTGCTGCAGCGAGGCTCGTCGATCGGCGACGTCGTGACGGCAGGAGGCCCGACCGTCGGGGTCCGCGTCCCGGCGCACCCGGTGGCGGCGGGCCTGATCCGCGCCGCCGGGCGGGGGATCGCCGCGCCGTCGGCCAACCGATTCGGTCGCATCAGCCCCACCTCGGCCGCCGACGTCGTGTCCGAGCTCGGTGCCTGGATGGACCCCGCCGACGCCGTCGTCGATGGTGGCCCCACCCCGCTCGGCATCGAGTCCACGGTCGTGGACCTCACCGGCGACCGCCCGATCGTCCTCCGCCACGGCGGCGTCACATTGGAGGACCTGACCGACGTGCTCGGTCCGGTCGACGCCCCGGAGCGGCGGGTCGTGGCCGACGACCAGGTCGCCGCCGCCCCCGGGGGCCTCCTGCGCCACTACTCGCCCGACACTCCGCTGGCCCTGGTCGACGGGGACCGCTCCGTGGCCGACCATCTGCGTCGAGCGGTGGGGAGAAGGGGGGTGGACGCCGCAGTGCTGGACCTCCCGACCGACGCCCCGGCGGCGGCCCAGGGGCTCTACCGGGCGCTGCGGGACGCCGATGCGTCCGGTGCCGACCTGCTGCTCGCGGTGGTGCTCGCACCCGAGGGGATGGGGCGCGGCGTCAACGACAGGTTGTTCCGCGCTGCGCACGGTCGGGTGGTCAACGACGACTCCGCGGCAACCGTGGACCGGCTGGCCCGACTGGCGCGAGCATGACGGCCTGAACGCCGGGGTCGACGAGGGTCACGTCGGCCGGCGGGCGTTTCCAGGGGACGGAACATGGGCGAGGCAGAACCCAGACGCCGCAGGGGGCTGCGGCGGATCGCGGCCGTGGTGACGGGCGCACTGCTGATCGCCGTCGCCCCCGTGGCGTGCGCGCCGACGACCACCGACGAGGTGGGCACCCCCTCCGCCGACGGCTACCCGGCCCAGGAGCCCGACGGCTACCCGGCTCCGCAGGTCATGGCCGAGGAGACCCTTCCCGACGGGTCGGTCGACTCCGTCCCGCAGCCGTCGGTGCCCGCCGTCGCCGTGCCGGCCGTTCCCGCCGATGCGCCTGCGGCGGCCGACCCTGCGGCGCCGCCCTCCACCGTGGTCGTCCGCCCGACCGACGACCGGGCGGTGCAGCAGCTGTCCAACGCCGCGGCGATCGCGGCGTCGTCGCGGGCGCTCGGGCTGCTCCGCTTCGACTGGCGGACGATCCTCCCCGGCTGGCAGATCCGGTTCCTGCCCGGCCGCAGCGGCCTCCGCGGCGCGACCTACCCGGACCAGAAGGTCATCGAGATCTACGTCCGCTCGAGCGACACGCCCGACGAGCTGGCCCACGTGGTGGCCCACGAGCTCGGCCACGCGGTCGACGTCACCCGCCTGGACGACGCGGATCGGGCCGTGTGGAAGGCGGCCCGGGGGATCGGGGCGGGCGTCGCCTGGTTCCCCAACGGCTCCGCTGTGCCGGACTACTCGACGCCGGCGGGCGACTGGGCCGAGAGCTTCGCCCACTGGCACGTCGGCTCGGGATGGTTCTCCAAGCTGGGGCCGCCCCCGGACGCCGGTCAGATCGCCCTGATGGCCGGTCTCGCCGGCCTCGGGTGAACCCTTCTGACGCCGGTACACTGACCCGGTCCTGGCACGACGGGACGCGGAGTCGAGCGACGCGTGGCGTCGGGTGACGGAGACGCGGGGCATTCGGGTGACGGAACAGACCACAGCATCTCCCCGCGGGGCCCGCGGCGACGACCCCCGCCGCCCGTCGGTGGCCCGGGGCCTGATCAAGGCGTGCCGGCCCAAGCAGTGGGTCAAGAACGTCCTGGTGTTCGTCGCACCTGCGGCGGCCGGTGTCCTCGACGAGCCGTACTACCTCAAGCTCACCGTCGCGGGCTTCGTCGCCTTCTGCGCGGTGTCGTCGGCGACCTACCTGCTCAACGACACGCTCGACGTCGAGTCGGACCGCCAGCACCCCACCAAGTGCCGTCGCCCGATCGCGTCCGGCGTGGTGCCGATCCCGCTCGCGCTCATCACGTCGCTCGTGCTCGCCGTCGGCGGCTGCGTGCTGGCGTCGTTCGTCAGCTGGCAGCTCCTCGGGGTGGTCGCCGGCTACGCGGTGCTCACCACCTGCTACTCGGCGTTCCTCAAGCAGGTGCCGATCCTGGACCTGGTCATCCTGTCGGCCGGCTTCATCCTGCGGCTGCTCGGCGGTGCATACGCCGCCGGCGTCGAGGTCTCGGAGTGGTTCCTCCTCGTCTCGCTGTTCGGCTCGATGTTCATCGCCTCGGCCAAGCGCTACGCGGAGAAGCGGGAGCTCGGTGACCGGGCCGCGGAGCTCCGTCCCACGCTCGGCGAGTACAGCTACGAGTTCCTGGCGCTCGTCCGGACCGCTGCGGTGGCCGCGGTCACCATGTCGTACTGCCTCTGGGCGGTCGAGCGGGGCCAGTTCCACGGCGGCGACGCCACGCCGTGGATCCAGCTGTCGATCATCCCGTTCGTCATCGCGATCCTGCGCTACGCCATGCTCGTCGACCAGGGCCACGGATCGGCTCCCGAAGAGGTCTTCGCGGAGGACCGCATGATGCAGATCATGGGCGTGTTCCTGGTGGGCTTCCTGTTCGTGGGGCTGTACCTGTGAGCCGGCCGGACCTGCGGGGGACCGGCGACGGCGGCGCCGGCCCGAGCGAGCAGCTGCTCTGGGGCTGGGCCCGCACGTCGCCGTCGCGGGCCGTCGTGCACTCGCCCACGGAGGAGGACGGGGTCCGCTCCCTGGTCCGCGACGCCGACTCCACCGGGGTCATCGCCCGCGGCCTCGGACGCTCGTACGGCGACGCGGCGCAGAACGCCGGCGGCGCGGTCCTCGACGGACCCGCCCGCTCCGGCCTGGTCGACCTGGACCTGCACACCGGCATCGCCCGGATCCTGGCCGGCACCAGCCTGGACGACCTGATGCGCTGGCTCGTCCCGCTGGGCTGGTTCGTCCCCGTCACGCCCGGCACCCGCATGGTGACCGTCGGCGGGGCCATCGCGTCGGACATCCACGGCAAGAACCACCACCGCAAGGGCTCGTGGTGCGACCACGTGCTGAGCATGCGCCTGGTCGACGGTGCCGGCGAGGTGCGCGAGATCAGCCCGCAGGACGACCCCGACCTGTTCTGGGCGACGTGCGGCGGCATGGGCCTGACCGGGATCATCGTCGACGCGACGGTGCAGCTGCAGGCCGTCGAGTCGAGCAAGCTGCTCGTCGACACCGACCGGGCGACCGACCTCGACGACGTGATGTCGCTGATGGTCGAGGGCGACGACGCCTACGACTACTCGGTCGCATGGATCGACGTGATGGCCAAGGGTCGTCACCTCGGCCGCTCGGTCCTCGATCGCGGCCGGTTCGCCACGCGGGCCGAGGTGCAGGGGAGCGGCATCGCCCGGCCGTCGGACTACTCCACGCACATGCTGCCGTCGCCGCCCGACGTGCTGCCCTCGGGCCTGATCAACAAGCTGACGGCGCGCGCGTTCAACGAGGTCTGGTACCGCAAGTCCCCGGTCCGTCGCCGCGACGCCCTCATGGGCATCGAGCAGTTCTTCCACCCGCTCGACATGGTCTCCGAGTGGAACCGCGTCTACGGGCGGCGGGGCTTCCTCCAGTGGCAGTACGTGGTGCCCGACGAGGCCGGCGACTTCGTGCGCAGCTCGCTCGAGCGCATCGCCGCAGCCGGGCTGCCGTCGTTCCTGGCGGTGCTCAAGCGGATGGGCTCGTCGAACCCGGGCCACCTGAGCTTCCCCATGTCGGGGTGGACGCTCGCGTTCGACGCCCCGGTGGCCACCGGCATGGCCGACCTGTTCGACGAGCTCGACCGGGAGGTCGTCGACTGGGGAGGCCGGCTCTACCTGGCCAAGGACAGCCGGCTCGACCCCGACCTCCTCCCCAAGATGTACCCCCGCGTCGACGAGTGGCGGGCCATCAGGGACCGGGTCGACCCCGACCGGCGTTTCCGCAGCGACCTCGGTCGCCGCCTCGGCCTGGTCTGAGGGCCGCCCATCCTCGCTCTGTCCTGCAGGGAACACCCGATCGGGTGTTCCCTGCAGGACAGAGCGGGACGTGACAGGACCGTGCGGACGCGACGGGGGCCGACGCCGCAGCGCCGGCCCCCGAGGACGTGTGGAGAGCTGACGGGCGTCAGCCGCCGACGTCGGCCTTGTAGCGGTCGAGCGCCGTCTGGAAGTCGGTGTCGGCCTTCTTGATGGCCTCCTCGGTGCCGACGCCGTTGAACGCCACGCTGTCGAGCGACGAGCGCATGATGGCCCGGAACTCGTTGAACGGGCCGATCACCGGACCGGGGAAGTCGGCGTTGAGGTTCTGCAGGCCCTGGTAGGCGGTGTTCAGCCACTTGCCCTTGGTGGTCGTGGTGAACTCCTGCTGGAGCGTCGGGTCGTCCTGGGCCGACTTCAGCACCGGCAGGTACGAGCCCTGCAGCGTCCACTGCACCTGGTTCGGCGTCTCCAGGAAGTACTTGATGAAGTCCCAGGCCGCCGGGACGCCGAGGGCGTCGTCGGTCTTGACCATGTACCAGGCGGAGCCGCCGATCTGGCCCTGGCCGGCCTCCTCCAGGCCGGGCTGGAGGGCGACCTCGACGTCGAGGCTCTTGTCCACGTTGGCGTCGATGCCGACGTCGCCGAGCTGGTCCTGCGAGACCGAGCCCTCGAGCAGCGCGGCGACGGTGCTGATCGCGGTCGAGGTCTGGATGAGCATCGCCGAGGACTTGGCGTTCAGGGCCAGGTACTCGTCGACGCCGGTGCTGGAGCTCGGCACCGCCGTGGCCAGGCCGTCGTCGATCATCGACTTGAACCACTCGTAGATCTTGGTGGTGTCGGGCTGCACGAGCTCCGACTTGGTGGCCAGCGCGTCACGGCCGTTGTTCTCGTTCACGAGCGACTTTCCGGCGCCGGTGAGCCAGTTCTCGACGAACCACGAGTCGACCTTGATGACCAACGGGGCCTTCATGCCCGGGATGTTGGCGGCCTTGATCTTCTCCGCCGCGGTGCGCAGCTCGTCGATCGTGGTCGGCAGGGCGGCGGTGTCGACGCCCGCCTGGCCGAGGATCGCCTTGTTGGCGTACAGCACCGGCATCGACACGCTGAAGGCGCCGGGCCAGAGGACGCCGTCGACCGTGTAGGCCGAGGTGACCGCCGGCAGGACGTCCTCGTAGGTGGCGTCGGAGCCCGGGTCGGCCTCCTGGCAGGACGCGGCCGGCACGACGACGCCGCTGTCGATCATGAACTGGGTGGTCGTGTCCTCGGTGAGGACCAGGTCCGGCAGCGACGACGGGTTGGCGAGCGCGTCCTGGAACTTCTTCAGGAGCTCCTCGTAGGTGCCCTGGGCCTGGACGTCGATCTTCACCTTGTCCTGGCTGGCGTTGTAGGCGTCCGCGATCTGCTGGAGGGTCGACGCCTGCAGGCCCACGTACGCGTGCCAGAGGGTGACGGTGGTCGGCGCGGAGGCGGACTCGACGTCCGCGACCGGGCAGTCGTCCTTGTTGACGACGCCCGCGGCGTCGCCGCCGCCGTCGCCCGAGTCGTCGCCGGAGTCCGAGTCGCTGCCGCCGCACGCACCGGCGACCAGCGCCAGGACGGCGACGACGCCGACGGCCCACCAGGCCCGGGGTCGGCGGCGCCGGCCTGACCGGCGGTCCTCGATCTTCTCTTGGCCCATCGTGATCTCGCTTTCTGGGAGCCCGCGCCGAGCCGTCGGCGCGGAGGTCGTGCCGGAACGGCGCTCAGCCCTTGACCGCTCCTGCGGTGAGGCCTCGGACGATCTGGCGTTGGAACAGGATCAGCAGGACGACCAGCGGCAGCGCGGCGATCACCGCGGCGGCGAAGCCGATGTTGAGCTGGTCGACCCGGTCGTTGGCGATGCTGCGCAGAGCGATCTGCACCGTCTGCCAGCTGTCCTCGGTGGTGGCGAAGCGGGGCCACACGTACTGGTTCCAGGCGCCGAGGAACGAGATGACGACGAAGCTGCCGATGATCGGCCGGGTCAGGGGGACCGCGACGCGGAACAGGAACCGGAGGTGGCCGAAGCCGTCGAGCGTCGCGGCGTCGCGCAGGTCCCGGGGGATGCCCAGGAAGCCCTGGCGGATGAGGAAGATGCCGAAGGCGGTCGCCAGGAACGGGAGCGACAGGCCCGGCACGGAGTTGAGCAGGCCGGCGTCACGCACCGTCTGGAGGTTGGCGATCAGGGTCACCTCGATCGGGAGCAGCAGCGTGGCGATGACGAAGGCGAACATGAGCCGCTTGAGCGGGAACTCGAGGAACGCGAACGCGTAGGCGGCCAGCACCGAGGTCAGCAGCTGCGCGATCACGATCACCATCGTCACCACGAACGACAGCAGCATCGAGCGGCCCAGGTCGGCCTCGGTGAAGGCCTTGGAGAACGCGTCCAGCTGGATGTCCACCGGGTGCAGGGGCTGGCCCTGGGCCACGTAGGACAGCGGGTCCGAGATGGCCCGCAGCAGCAGCATGTAGATGGGGAACAGGACGAGGAGCGACAGCAGGGTCAGCACCACGTACCAGCCGGCCGCGGACCAGCGGGAGCGGCCGGTGGACGGCGTCTCCGTCGGGTTCGGCGGCGCGCCGGGCGTCGTCACAGCAGCGTCAGTCGCCATAGTGCACCCGTCGTGACAGCAGCGTGTACTGGACCAGCGCGACCGCGCCGGTCAGGAAGAACAGCCCGATCGACAGGCCCGCTCTCTCGTGGAGCGGTCGGATGCCCTTGGGGTCCGCGATCTTGAACAGCAGGGTCTCCGTGGCGCCGGCCGGGCCGCCGCCCGTGAGCACCTCGATCTGGGCGTAGGCCTGCAGGGCGCTGATGACCAGCACGATGGCCAGGAAGAGCAGCGCGGGCGAGATCAGCGGGACCGTGATGCGGAAGAACCGGCGGACAGGGCCGAACCCGTCGAGCGTGGCCGCCTCGTTCAGCTCGTCGGGGACGGCCTGCAGTGCGGCCAGCACGATGATGAACGTGAGGCCGAGGTTCTGCCAGACCGAGCTGAGCGACACCGAGAACATGGCCGACTGGGGGCTGTCCAGGCTGAGCCAGGCGACGTCCTTGAAGTAGCCGACCTGCGGGTTCACCAGGGTGAAGAACACGACGGCCGCCACCGCGACCGAGGAGGCGACCGTGGACGAGAAGACCGCCTGGAAGATCTTGATGCCCTTGAGCTTGCGGTGGGCCGCCACCGCCAGGAGCACGCCGAGGACCAGCCCGAGCGGGACGCTGTAGAGCATGAACTGTGCCGAGTGCGCCAGGCCCGAGGTGAACTCGCTGCTGGTCAGCGTGTCGCCCAGCTGGCCGAACCCGACATACGTCGGGGGCTTGTTCAGGAACCGGGGCTGGCGGTGCACCGAGTCGAAGAACAGCTTGTACAGCGGGTAGTAGGCGAACAGGCCGAACACGACCAGCACCGGCAGCAGGAACAGGTAGCCGAGCAGGGCGTCCTTGACCCGCTTGCCCTTGGAGCGCGTCCGCGACCCGAGCGGGACCGCGATCGGCTCACCGTCGTCGGCCAGCACCTCGGTCACCGGGAGGTCGGTCAATTGAGGCGCTCCGTGGTGACGGGATCGAACAGGTGCACGCCGGCCAGGTCGGCCACGAGGGGCACCTGCTGGCCGACGGCGACCGGGGGCGCCTCGGTGCGCTGGCGGATGACCAGGAGCGAGTCGCCGACCTTGACCACCACGTGGCGCTCGTGGCCGAGCTGCTCGACGTTCTCGACGACTCCGTCGAGGGTGGCGGGGCCGTCGGCGATCTCGAGGTGCTCGGAGCGGATCCCGACGACGACGGAGGCGCCGTCGGCGGCGGATCCGGCATCGGCGACCTGGATGGCGCCGTGGCCCGTGGTCACCACCGGTGCGCCGCCGACGAACGTGAGCGTGCCCGTCAGGGTGTTCATGGGCGGGCTGCCGACGAACCCGGCGACGAAGAGGTTGGCCGGTCGGTCGTACACGGCCTGGGGCGGGCCGACCTGCTGGAGGCGGCCCTTGTCGATGATGGCGATCCGGTCGGCCATGGTCATGGCCTCGACCTGGTCGTGGGTCACGTAGACGATCGTCGTCCCGAGCCGGCGGTGCAGCTCGACCAGCTCGAGGCGGGTCTGGGTGCGCAGCTTGGCGTCGAGGTTCGACAGCGGCTCGTCCATGAGGAAGACCTCGGGACGGCGCACGATCGCCCGGGCCAGCGCCACTCGCTGGCGCTGGCCGCCCGACAGCTCGCCGGGCTTGCGACCCAGGTAGTCGGTCAGGTCCAGCGCACGCGCCGCCTCCTCCACCCGGGCGCGGCGCTCGTCCGCGTCGACCCTGGCGGCCTTGTTGGCGACGAGCGGGGACTCGATGTTCTTCTGCACCGTCATGTGCGGGTAGAGCGCGTAGCTCTGGAACACCATGGCGATGTCCCGTTCCCGCGGGGGCACGTGGTTCACGACGCGGTCGCCGATGCTGAGCATCCCGGACGTGATCTCCTCCAGGCCCGCGATCATCCGCAGCGCCGTCGACTTGCCGCAGCCCGACGGCCCGAGGAGGACCATGAACTCGCCGTCGACGATCTCGAGGGACAGGGAGTCGACGGCCGTGACGCCGCCGTAGGACTTGGTCACCTGGGCGAATGTGACGCCGCTCATCTTGGAACCATCTGGGGATCGAGTTCGGCCGGGCCGTGGGTCCCGCCGCCGCGGAGCGTCCGCTTGGTCGGCACACTATGCGCGCCGGGAGCCTCCGAGGATCATCCGGGGCGGGGTCGGCCGTCACCCGGTGCGGAGCCGTTCCAGCACGTCGCGGACCCGGTCGGCGACGTCGTGCGCCCCGGCGTCGGTCAGGCGGGTCAGGACGGCGTCCGGCGAGGGGAACGAGTCCACCATCCAGCGGGCGAACATGGTCGTGTCCATCCAGCCGGCTTCCTCGGGAGCCAGCTCCGGTGCGGCCATCCGGCCGATGGCGGCGGCGCGGCGGAGGTCCTCCCAGTCGGCCTCGTCCGCGAGCTCCTGCATGCTCTCGGCGACGACCTCCTCCGACGGGGGAGGACATCCGGGCCCGCCGATGCCGGGACCGGCGTCCGGGCCGTGGGCCGGGCCGAAGTGGGCCGCGGCGACCTCGGCCCACGACGGTCGCCGGCCGCCCGCTGTCAGGGGCAGCACCTGGTGGAGCCAGAGGCCGATCACCATGGCGATCAGCGGAGGGGCCTCGCCCGGGGCCGGCAGCCCGAGCACGCGGTGCAGCGCGTCCACCACGACCCCTCCGGCCGCTCCGGTCACCGGCGACGGTTCCCGGCCGGGCCGGTGGATCTGGGAGTGGACCTGGCCCGAGGTGGTGACGACCGCGTCCACCCGGACCGGCCCGTCGCCGTCGGGTGGTGCGGGGTCGCCGGTGAAGGAGAGGCCCACCAACGAGCACGGCGCCGGCGCGTCCAGGCAGAACAGCCCTGCACCGGCGCACCGGGGGTCGGGTGGGAGGTCGGCCACGGCCACGACCAGGTCGCCGGAGCGCTCGGGCCGGAGGGTGATCAGCGAGGCCGGCTCCAGCCGGGCGAGCAGGCCGAGGGCGGCCTCGATCCGATCGGGAGCGAGCGGGTCGGCGGGGCGGGTGGAGCGGCTGGACCGGGGGCGGACCCGGCGGGGGTGACGCGAGCTGGACACGTGGTTCCTCCTGGTGCGCACCGGCGGATCCGGTGCGAGAGGAACCCGATGCGGCGGGTCCGGCCTGCGTCTGACGACGCCGTCAGTCTGGCAGGGAGCGGTGACAGCCGTCGGCGGCACGAGCCGCGGTGGGCCAGCGGCGCAGCACCAGCTCCCGGGCCAGCCGGGCGTCGGACGCGACGTAGGCCTCGACCGTGCGCTGGTCGAGCAGGTGCAGCGACGCCCGGTCCACCTCGATCGGTGCGAGCCCGACCAGGCGGGACAGCGGCTTGAGGCCGCAGGGCAGGCCCAGGGACCGGCCGACGTCGGCCCGGTACACCCGGTAGCCGTCGAGGTGGTCGTGGTCGTGCCAGCGCCCGCGCTGCGCCCCGGGCTCCTCGCACGGGTCCTGCCACAGGCGCAGCCCGAGTCCGATCCCGAGCCGTCGGGCCCGTTCGGCCACGAAGGGCAGGTCGAAGCCCGCGCCGTTCCAGGTGACGACCACGCCGGGCGGCAGCGACGCCAGCAGGGCGTCGACCCGCTCCAGCACGTCGGCCTCCCGGCCGGTCATGACGTGGTCGGCCTCGGCGGTGGACACGGCCACCGCCACGACCGCGGCCACCGACGGGTCGAGCCCGTCGACGGAGGTGTCGGTCTCGATGTCCAGCCCGTAGAGAGGTGTGTCGGCGGGGAGCCGACCGACGGCGGGCTCCGCCCACGGGGCGAGGGGCTGGCCGGCGATGCCGAGAGGCGGGGACGTGCTCACGTCGACGATGGTACGGACCACCTCTGACGCTCCCAGTTCGCACGGCTACCTTCCGGGCGTGACCGCCGGGCCCGACGACTCCGACCGCTCCAACGACACCGGCCGCTCCAACGACACCGGCCGCTCCAACGACACTGACGACTCGTGCACCTTCTGTCGGATCGTCGCCGGCACCGAGCCGGCGCACGTGGTCCACTCCGACGACGTGGCGGTGGCGTTCCTCGACCGCACGCCGCTGTTCCACGGCCACGTCCTGGTGGTCCCCCGCCTCCACGTCGTGGCGCTGCGCGACCTCCCCGACGACCTGGTGGGCCCGTACTTCCGGACCGTGCAGGCCGCGTCGCGTGCCGTGCAGGACGGCATGGCCGCCCGCGGCACGTTCGTCGCCGAGAACAACCTGGTCTCCCAGTCGGTGCCGCACCTCCACACCCACGTCGTGCCGCGGACCAAGGGCGACGGGCTCAAGGGGTTCTTCTGGCCCCGACACCGCTACGCCGACGACGCGGAGATGGCCGAGGCCGCATCCCGGGTGCGCACCGCCTGGACCTGACCCCGGCGCCGGGGCCCGGCCCCTGACGAGCTGCCGGGGTGCCTGGTCGACCGCCGGTAGGCTGCAGCGTCCCCCGAACGGAGCCGAACGCCGCCGTGTCCCGCCACCTCATCACCAGCGCACTGCCGTACATCAACGGGGTCAAGCACCTCGGGAACCTGGTCGGCTCGATGCTCCCGTCCGACGTGTACGCCCGCTACCTGCGGGCGGCGGACCACGAGGTGCTGTTCATCTGCGCCACCGACGAGCACGGCACGCCCGCCGAGCTCGCCGCCCGGGCCGCCGGCCTCGACGTCGCCGAGTTCTGCGCCGAGCAGCACGAGATCCAGAAGGACCTGTGCGAGCGCTTCGACCTGAGCTTCGACCACTTCGGACGCACGTCGCGACCGCCCAACCACCGGCTGACCGACCACTTCGCCCGGCGGCTCAAGGCCGAGGGGTTCACCGAGGTCCGCACCACCGAGCAGGTGTACTCCGTCGCCGACGGCCGCTTCCTGCCCGACCGCTACGTGGTCGGCACCTGTCCCAACTGCGGCTACCCCCGGGCCCGCGGCGACCAGTGCGAGAACTGCGGCAAGCAGCTCGAGCCGACCGACCTCATCGAGCCCCGGAGCGCCGTGTCGGGCTCCACGGACCTCGAGGTCCGCTCCAGCGCCCACGTGTTCCTCCTCCAGTCGCAGCTCGCGGAGCGCATCCGCGCCTGGATCGACACCAAGGACGACTGGCCGCAGCTCACCCGCTCGATCGCCTACAAGTGGCTCGACGAGGGCCTGGAGGATCGCGGCATCACGCGCGACCTCGACTGGGGGATCCCGGTGGACCCCGACGACTTCCCGGAGGTCGCCGGCAAGGTCTGGTACGTGTGGTTCGACGCACCGATCGGCTACCTGGGCGCCACCCGCGAGTGGGCCGACCTCCAGGTCGCAC
Source organism: Actinomycetes bacterium (assembly GCA_023434535.1). Taxonomy (GTDB): domain Bacteria; phylum Actinomycetota; class Acidimicrobiia; order Acidimicrobiales; family Microtrichaceae; genus Dermatobacter. Next base: position 2,827 of record JAEYSR010000060.1, on the reverse strand, counting down.
CGGAGGACGCCGAGGCGCTGTTCGAGCGGTGGTGGCGTACCGACCGCGGCGCGGCCGACGTCACCTACACCGAGTTCATGGGCAAGGACAACGTCCCGTTCCACACGTTGAGCTTCCCCGCCACGATCCTCGGGTCGGGGGAGGACTGGAAGCTCGTCGACCGGCTCAAGTCGTTCAACTGGCTCAACTACTACGGCGGCAAGTTCTCCACGACCGACCACCGTGGCGTGTTCATGTCCGATGCCCTCGAGCTGCTGCCGGCCGACTACTGGCGCTGGTACCTGATGGCCAACGCGCCGGAGTCCGACGACACGAGCTTCACCTGGGACCTGTTCGGCGACGCGGTGAACAAGGACCTGGTCGGGACGTTCGGGAACTTCGTCAACCGCACGGTCACCCAGGTGGTCCGGCACTTCGGCGAGCGGGTGCCCGAGGGAGGTTCCCCGGGCGAGGCCGAGGCGCAGCTCGCGGCGCGGGTCGAGGAACGGCTGACCGAGTACGTCGGACACCTCGACGACCTGGAGTTCCGCAAGGCCGCGGCCGCGCTCAGGGCGCTGTGGGCGGAGGGCAACGTCTACCTGGAGCAGACCGAGCCCTGGAAGACGATCAAGGTCGACCGCGACGCCACCGCCTGCACCCTCCGCACCGCGCTGACGCTGACCCTCGTGCACTCCATCGCGTCCGAGCCGTTCGTGCCGGCCACGGCCCAGCGCCTCCGCGCCGCGTTCCCCGACGCCCTCGGCGTCCCGCTCTGCCTCGACGCCGGCCTCGGTGCCGCGGCCGCCGAGGTGCTGCGCCCGGGTGCCGCGCTCGTGCCGCCGCCGCTGCTGTTCCGCAAGCTCGATCCTGAGGAGCTGGCGGGCTGGGAGCTGCGCTTCGGTGGGGGAGAGACCCCACCTGCGCCCTCCGACGCGCAAGGATGACCCCGTGAGATCGTTCCTGGGTCGACTCCGGACCCAGTCGCTGCGGGTGTTGATGCTGTGCGGACTGCTGCTCCTGAGCGGCGCCGCGCTGGGTCTGGCCGCGGCCTACCCGCTGAGCTTCATCAGCTACGACGACTCGTCCGCGGTCCGCCTCGACCAGGCCCGGCTCGCCGGACTGGTCGACGTGGACCAGGCGCTCGTCGCCGTCGACGACCTGCCCAAGGGCTGGGAGACGGGGGATCCGGCGCTCGCCGCGTTCGGCATCCTCGGCAGCGAGTTCTGCGGAGAGACCGTCGATCCGCCGACGCCGCTGTCGGAGGTCAAGGGAGCGGTCTACTCGGACCCGACGAACGACTCCCTGGTGATCGCCCAGGCCCTCCACGTCGACAAGTGGCAGTCCGCCCGGTCGTACATCAACGACATCGAGGACGCCCTCTCCGGCTGCGAGCAGTTCTACCGGAACACCCCGACCGGTCAGGTGAAGATCGACATCAAGGACCCCTCCGAGTCGTCGCCGATCGCGGACGACTTCGTGGCGGCGACCTACGTCGACGCCAACGGCGAGGGAGCCCAGGAGTGGGCCATCTTCGCCGTCGGCGACGTGGTCATCTCGGTGCTCCACTCCGGCCCCACCCGCCCCGAGCCGCCGTTCCTCAACGACGTCATCGAGAACGTGCTCGCCCGGATCGACCCCGCCGACTTCGCGCCGGGTGGCATCGCACCCACGACGACCGTGGCCGGTGCCGACGGCGCCACCCCGAGCACGCTCGACAGCGGGTCGGCCGACGAGACCGAGCAGGGCGACGCGCCGGCCGACGATCCGTCGGGCAGCGCACCGACCACGTCGATCGTGTCCGACGGCCAGGACTGATCCGATGGTCGACGCGGCCGGACGACTGCGCGACCTCCACCGGGACCTGACCGCCGAGGCCGCGGCGCTCGCCCGGGTGGTGGACGACCTCGACCCGCAGCAGCTCTCGACCCCGACCCCGGCCGACGGGTGGGACGTGGCCGACCAGCTCTCGCACCTGGCGGCGTTCGACGAGCACGCGGTGCAGGCGATCACCGATCCGCAGCGGTTCGCCATCGCCCTCGACATCGCGCTGGCCGACGGCGTGGACCCCATCCAGGTGGCCACCGAGCGGGGTCGGGTCCTCGGGCCCGAGGAGACCCGCGACTGGTGGCACCGTGCCGTCGGAGAGCTCGACGTGGCGGCGGCCGGGCTCGGCAGCGACGTCCGCGTGCCGTGGTTCGGCCCCGACATGAGCCCCATGTCGTTCCTGACGGCCCGGCTGATGGAGACCTGGGCGCACGGGCAGGACGTGCGCGACGCCGTCGGTGCCCCGCCGGAGGTGTCCGACCGACTGCGCCACGTCGCCGACCTGGGGGTCCGGGCCCGTCCGTACAGCTACGGAGTGCGGGGCATGGCGCTGCCCGACGCCCCGGTCCGGGTGGAGCTCGACGCCCCCGACGGCACGACGTGGACCTGGGGTGCGCCCGACGCCGCGGACCGCGTCGCGGGGTCCGCGCTCGACTGGTGCCTCCTCGTCACCCAGCGCCGCCACCGCGACGACCTGGCGCTGGTCGTGGCCGGCCCGGTCGCCGAGGAGTGGGTCGGCATCGCCCAGGCCTTCGCCGGCGGCGCCGGCCCGGGCCGTCCGCCGCTGGCCTGACCCAACGCTCGCCCTGACCCAACGCTCGCCCTGACCCGCTGTGCCCTGACCCGACGGCTGTGCCCTGGCCGGTCCCGCTTCGGCGGGCAGATCGGTCATCAGGCGACCACGGCGTCTGCCAGAACCGGGGTGGGCCCCGGGGTGGGCGATCAGAGCTGGTCGACGATGAGCCGGAACGGCTCGGCCAGCCCGGTGCCGGCCCACCGACCGGCGTGCTCGAGGCGCTCGCGC
>JAEYSR010000009.1 GCA_023434535.1 Actinomycetes bacterium | reverse complement strand
ACCGTGCTGCACTCGCATGCCGAGAACATCGACCTGGTGCGCGTGTCAGGTCCCGGCTCGCGGTGGGCCTCGATTCCGACCGGCCAGTCGATCGAGCTCACAGATGCTGGTGAAGCTGGGTACTGGGGTCGGGTGCTCAGTGCCCTGCGCTGACCCCGAGTCGACCTCGTGACCGGATGTCGGTCCGAGGTTGACGTGGAGCAGCACACAGACGTCGGTGACCGGGCCACGGTTCGAACAGCTGCACCGGTCGCGCCGGTTCGACCGGCCGGAGGTCGTCGGGTGTGGTTGTTGCTTGCCAGCTCGGTCGTCGCAGTGGTCGTGGCGACCACGCTCCTGGTGATCGTCATCCGATCAGACCGGCCATCGCGGTCGGACCTGACGTCTCCGTCGGACGTGCCGACCTCGGCACCGGTCGTGTCCGTCGACCCACAGACCGCATCGACCTCCACGGGTACGCCGACCGTTGCGCCGTCCGGTTCGTCCCTCCCATCGGTCGATCTCGGACCGGATGTCTCCGTTTCGGCGGTCGCATCCCGCATCGACCGGTACTTGGCTGCCGGTGCCGGCGACGATCTCGCGTCGTTCGAGGCGCAGTGGTCCTACCCGATCGAGAGCTACTACGGCGAGTTGCAGGCCACGCGGGACGACGTCGCTCAGAAGGCGAGGGAGTACTGGGCGACCTATCCGTTGCGGGAGATGCACCGGTTGGGGGATCCCACTGTCGAAGTCTCCGCCGAGGTCGTCACAGCGAGGGTGCAGTTCCACTACGAGTTGACCGACGGCTCGGGGATGCGTCGGTGCGGCACCAACCTCCTCACCTTCGTCTTCGAACGAACCGACGGCCTGCCGATCTGGTCGATCGACGAGGAGCGCGGACCGTCCGGCTGTTGATGCGGAACGGGCTCGACTCGAGCTGACGCTGAGCCGGGTGGGGAGTCGTCCCCATCGTGTCGAGCCCCTCCGCTTCGTAGGTTCACCGTCATGAGAGTTCCGATTCCCGTCGCAGGCATCATCTTGGTCATCGCCGGCGTCGTCTGGCTCTACGGAGCCGCCAACGCCCGGCTTCGCCGCACTCCCAACGGCCAGATCAAGCCGGTCGTCGGTCCGATCCACCGGACCTACCAGACGGACTTCTCGGCTCTGCACTCGGCGATCGGTCGTCAGATCCAACAGATCTCAGGGGCTCGGGTCATCGCGTCGTCGGGGGACTCCTTCGACGTCGACGTGCGCCCGTCGTTGGCCCGGGTCGACGACGGCATGGGCCTGTTCGTGCGGATCGAGCTGCTGGCGACGGCGCCCAGCCGCACCAGGTGCACGGTGTTCGGCGAGCCGAAGAGCGGCCTGTCGCTCGAGTCCTCCTCGAGGAGTGCTCTGCACGGCTTCGAACGTGATCTGCGGATGGGGCTCAAGCGGGATCAACAGGTCGTTGTGACCGACGTGCACGAAACGGAGATGCCCCCGTCCCCGCCCGTGTCGGCTCCGTCGGCACCGCCCCCAGCCCAGGCGCCGGCGGCGTGTGCGCCACAGCCGGCGCCCCAGGCAACACAGCAGTGGTGGAGCTGAGCGAGCCGTCCGGCGCGCTCCAACGAGAGGGAGAGACATGGCCGCAGTAGGTGTGGTTGGAGTGTTCGTCGCGTGGATCGCGATCATGATCGGCTACCAGAGCTGGCTGCGTTCCAGCGTCAAGCCTCGGGAGTTCGTCACGCAGCTCCCGGTGGACGAGGTGAAGCGGTTGTTCGCCCAGAAGGTGGCGGGCATGGGCTGGAAGATCATCGACGACGACAACCCGATGGTGGCCCAGAGCAGCCTGATCGCCGGCATCCGCCAGGCGATCTCGATGAAGGTGACCCCAGTCGGTGATCACCTCCGGGTTCAGGTGTGGGTGTCCCGCCAGGCGACGAAGGGCATCGCTCAGGTCCCCTACAAGGCGCACACGATCCGCATGCGAATGAACGCCTTCGAGCGTGCTGCGTCCGCCGGCGGTGGGAACCGACCTGCTGCAGGTCCGGCCCTGACCACGACCCCCACGGCTCCTGCCGCACCCACCGTGTTGCCGGCAACGGCGATGGTGCCCACCTCCGTCCCGGTTGCTCCCCGCCACGGCCAGGGCAAGGGTGCCCCAGCAGGCGCCTCCAACTTGGCGCACCTGCCCCCGCCGCCTGTCGTCTCCTGCCCCACCCCGATGCCGCTGCAGTTCCCGCCGGCGATTGCGACACCGCCGCCCCCTGTCCAGGGCTGGGTTCCACAGGTTGCGACGACGCCGGTCGCTCCTCCGGTCGTCCCGGTCGCTCCGCGTGGCGAGACGGCCAGCTCCTCTGACGGCGCAGACCCCGTCCCCTGGTGGCAGTCCTGATGCCTGTCGGGCCTGTGCGCCCCCGGTGACGCAGCGAACGCTCGAGGACTCGCCGTTGTCCCTGGCGGAATCGGTTCTGGACTCGGGTGAGGGAACGACTCAGGTGACGTGCCGAGGAGCGGCTCTCGAACCGGGTCGAGGACGGGTCCGGCGAGCAGCCCAGGATGTACGTGGCGGAGATGAACGCCATGGACGGATCCACCGGGACCACACCTCTGCCGGACGACCAACCGTTGTGCTTCCGAACGACGCCGGAGGGTTCTTCCGGACCTGCCACCACGTTCTGCGACCCCGAGGCGTGACCGATGAACGATCGCGATTCAGGGGACACAGCCCATCAACTGCAGTGCGTGGTCGGCGCGAGCCTCTCGAGCCCACTGGTCGGCGATGAGTGACCAACCGACGATCGGTCCGGACCGGTCGCAGGGCGGCGGTCGACGGCCCGGGAGCCACGGTCGGATCTGGCGCGTCGGTGTGCCGGTCGTGGCCGCATCGTTGGTGTTGATCATCGCCGTGGCAGGGCTCGTCGTCGTGGCGATGTCTACACGCGACGAACCGGATGGCCAGTCCTCCGGTGGTGGGAGCTCTGCACCGACGTCTTCGGACACAGGTGCCACCTCCTCCACGAAGGCCACCACCGAGGTGACACCCCAGGTCGGTGGGCAGCCGACGCTGACGACCTCAACAGGCGAACCTGGCACGACCGTCACTCTGGCCGATCTGGTCCCGGTCGGAGCAGACGCCACCTCGGTGTTGGCTCCTCAGGTGAACTCCTGCAACGGAGAGACGTCCTCTTACGTTCCTGTCAACGTGATCGACGGTGACCTCCAGACCGCGTGGGCCCCACGTGAGAGCGATGGTTCGGGTCAGCACTTGGTGATCGACCTGGGTCAGACCGTGCAGGTCGGACGCGTGGGACTCGTTCCGGGGTACGCCAAGTCGGGACCGTTGACGAGCGAGGGGTGTCGGGCGGTCGACCGGTTCGACCGCAATCGCCACGTCGTCCGCGTCCGGTACCGCTTCGACGACGGGACAAGCGTCGAGCAGCGATTCGAGCCGTTGCCGACCATGCAGTCGATCGACGTCGATGCCCGCACGCGATTCGTCGACATCACCGTGCTCGAGACGACGCTGCCGGCCGGCCGTGGCGTCGACGATGACACGTTGATCTCCGATGTCGCGGTCCTGGGTCGTCGGTGACGACCCCGGATAGGCGTCGGCCCGGCACACGTGGCACAAGGGGACTCCCGAGATGTCCGAGGTCGACCTGGGAATCGCAGAGCTCAGCGAGATCCGACTCGTCGGTTCCCCCGGCTACTCGGACGTCTTCGTGGCGTGGCACGAGGGCCTCGGTCGACGTGTCGCAGTCAATGTGCTCCGGCGGATCGGGGACCCCGCCCGCCTGGCCGAGTTCGAGCGGAAGTGCGCCGCCATGGGCAGGTCGTCGGACCACCCCAACGTGGTGGTGCCGCTGTGAGGCGGGACGGGGAACGACTCCACGACGGCGTGACGGACTTCGGACTCGCTCACCTGATGGACGCGCAGACTGCCCGCGGCGTGACGGCGGGGTCGTTGCTCTGCGTCGCTCCCGCGCTGCTCGACGGCGAGGCAGCGAGTCCGGCCAGCGATGTGTTCCGGCACCGGATGTCGTTTCGGAGCTGCGGGTCACCACTGCGACCGCACCGCCGGCGATCCCGAAGGATGTCGGGACCATCGACTCGCCCGACGCGTCGAGCCCGGACGACGAGTCGTCCGGGCTCAACATGTGGTGGTTCGCCGCGATCCTTGTCGGACTGTTCCTCGTGTCCGTGCTGATCGGCTCCCTCTTCAGGTGAGCCGGCGGACCGTGGTTCGTCCCGGCCGCCGACGATGGGGCGTGCCGGCGACCGAGACGATCTGTCGCTGCGCTCCGGTCAGTCCGCGGTGATGGCGAAGCTGCCGGAGTCCGTCGGCGAGCTGCTGGTGTAGGCGCCGGAGATCGAGTCGCCCGTGGGCGCCACTGTCCCGGTCAGGGTCACACCAGACGTGGCGGTGACCTGGATCTGGTCACATGCGATCGTGCCGGTGATGGGCGCAGGCCCGACGAACACCGAGCCGGTGATCGCGAACGACCCGCCGACGGATGCGCCGGACGAGGTCAGCGTCGCGTCGACATCGCCTCCGATGCCGGGGACCAGTTCACTGCTCCACGTACCGGACCAGTCGCCGTTGCTGAGCGTCGGACACGCCACCGGATCCGGTGCGCAGCTGGCCGCCAGCGCCGCGAACGGCAGGATCGATGCGATCGCGATCCGTCGAAGTGCGCGGGTGCTCTGCTTGTCCATGTCGGGTCTCCCTCCCTCTCGACCTCCGTCGGCGCGGTTCGCCGTCGGTCGGTCGCGAGCCCCGCCATCTGCGGTGCTCGCCTCCCTGGCATCCGAACACCCTGAGGTCGAACACTCCATGGGGACGACTCCCCGCGCCGTTCGACTGCACGCAGCTCGGGCGGCTGGTCCGGACAGCACGGTGCTCGTGGCGGCCCGACATGGGGAGTCGAACCCATGTGAACCCGTCGGCGGCCGTGGTTGATTCGGCGCATGCGATCGACGGCCGCCGACCGGCGGACACACGCTCGGGCTGCGCTGCGGGAGGGAAGGCTCGTGGCGCGGCCCGGCTCAGCTGCGGGGTCGGAGGGTCCTGTCGACCCTTCCGTGCACGCCGTACGCCTGGAGCTGGGTGACGTCGTCGTCCAGCGTGAGGCGCACTGTGGTGGAGGTGAGCCACACCTTTGTCACGCCCTGTCGTGTGAGGGCCAGGGTGGACCCGTCGGCCAGCACAGCGACCCCTGTGGCGTCGCCGGCCAGGCGGATCAGGGCCCGCTCTCCGTCGGATGCGACCAGGAACGAGCTCGGCTCACCGACGGTGGCACCCACCCCCGCGCCGCCCGCGGCTCGGCCGCCGACAGCGGTCGGCGCCGTCACGTGCCACTGATCGACGAGGTCGTCCCACCAGTCGTCTCCGGTCCCGACGATCGGGCGCGCGGCCGTGGCG
>JAEYSR010000291.1 GCA_023434535.1 Actinomycetes bacterium | reverse complement strand
GAACTCGAGGGGCGCCCGGCCCGTGCTCCGTGACCCGAAGGTGCTGGCGGAGCTCGAGCGGCGCGGCCGCAACGGGCAGGCCGCCGGCGGGCCCGACGTCGAGATGCAGACCCGTCGGGGCCGGAACCGCAACCGAGTCGTCCTCCGCACCATCACCGGTCGCAGCGGCCGTGCAGCGCTGCGCCGTGCTCTGCCGGCGGCGAAGCGCTGATGGCCGACTTCCCCGACTCCGAGGACGTCCTGAAGACCGCCGTGCGCACCGCGCTCGAGGTCGACGTCGTGACCCGCATCGACGGCCAGGGACCGGCCGGGAAGTTCATCACGCTGCGCCGCATCGGCGGCGGCCGGGTCGGCTTCGCCCGCGACGTCGCCAAGATCCGCTGGCGGTGCTTCCCACCGCTCGACCACCCGACCCGCTCCACAGCGAACGAGCTCGCGAGCGACCTCAGAGACTTCCTCCACGGCCACCTCAAGGGCCAGGTCCTCGCAGGATCGCCCGTGCACCAGGTCGTCGAGGACCCCGACACGCGACCCGACGACGACCCGGTCATCGACCGCGAGTTCGTCGAGGTCGTCACCGACATCGCGTTCGGCCGCATCCGGGCCTGACCGGTCCGCCCGCCGACCGCACCCCTTCGTTCCGACCGTCACGGACGGACGTCCAGCCAGCGCGCACCCCCACATCCATCAGCGCGCCTCCCCGGCACGCACGCACTCCCTACGGAGGAACACATGCCCGGAAGAGGCAACCCCAACGCAGTGCGCGTCTGGTCCCAGATCGACGTGTACGCCGCAGAGCAGGACACCGATGCACCGCTCCAGGAGGACTTCTACGAGGAGCCCAACGAGGCGGTCTGGGACCTGGTCGGCCTGATCAGCGCCGAGCAGGCCCCGACCTGGACCCCCGAGCAGGAGGTCAACAAGATCTACGTGCACGGCGGCGCGCTCGTCCGGAGCTCGCTGTCCAAGCAGGCGATCACGGCGCAGTTCACCCCGGTGGAGAACAACCACGTCGTGTGGGAGCTCGCCAACCCGGGCTCCGACGCCGTCACGACCGGCGACATCACCGAGCGGACCGTCCGGCCCCGCAACATCGGCCTGGCCAACCGGGCGTTCCTGATCGACTTCTTCGACGGGTCGATCAAGCTGCGCCGCTTCATCCCGTCCGGGCAGGCGATGATGCTCGACGCCCAGACGTTCGGCGAGGCCGCCGAGATGGCGACGCCGATCACCGTCGACACGCTCCTGAGCCTCGACGAGGACGACGAGTCCTACTTCTACCGGGACTGGACCGACGACCCCGCCGCGGTGGTCTCGGCGTCCTGACCTGATCGTCGGAGGGGTGGGGCTCCCGCGCTGGCGGCCCCACCTCTCCGGCGTTGCCGGCCCTGCGGCCGCGCACCGCTGACCCCTCTGCCGGCGTCTCTCTCCCGTTCCCCGTTCGCACACCCCAGGAGCCAGCGCGCATGCCCATCGAGATCACCCACGCCCAGTACGTCGCCGAACGCACCGCCACCGATGCGGTCGTGTTCAAGGTCGGGACCAAGAAGGTCCGGGTCCCGCCGCTCGACGTGTGGCCCGACTCCGTGTTCGACGGCAGCGATCCCGACGCCATCAAGGCAGTGATCGGCGCTCGTGACATGGCGACGCTCAAGAAGGGCGGCTGGAACGTCCGCCAGATCGTCGACGTGCTCTCCAACGCGATCGCGCTGCCAGCCGGCAGCGGCGGCGCCGAGATCGAGTTCGACGCCTACGTGAAGGCCCGCCTCGAGCACGCGTCGATCGACCTCGTCGTCGACGGCAAGAAGTACCGGATCCCGCCCGTGGTCCTGTGGAGCGACGAGGAGTTCGAGATGCCGTTCCGGCAGTTCCTTGTGAAGCACCTCGGGAACCGCAAGCTCAACGAGCTCCTGAAGGCCGGGTGGACGATCCGCCAGATCCACGACGCCGTCTACCGGGCGGCGGAGATGGTGAACGTGGGGGAATCCGCGGCCTCGTGACGTTCCTGTGTACCCACGCAGACGCCATCGAGGCCGACTACCGACTCCGACCCGGCGGCGACCTCTGGGCCGACATCGGCAACGGGATCCTGACGCTCCGCCAGGTCAAGGTGTGGATCGAGCACCTCCCCGAGGATGCCGCCACCTGGGTGAGCGTCCACGGCCCGCTCGCCACCTGGCGGCGCATCGATCACCTCATGGCCCGGGCGGTGCTCGCGCTCGAGGGAGCGAACTGGCAGCGCTCCGGAGGCAAGGGCCGTCGACCCAAGGCGATCACCCCGCCGCCGTCCATCGCGGCCGCGGCGAAGACCGCGGAGCAGATCGAGGACGTGAAGCGCCGCATCGCTGACCGTCAGCGGCGCAAGGAGCGGCTCGCTCGACAGCGCGCCCGACGAGGGAAGGAGACCGATGGCTGAAGAGCTCGCCGTTGCGTACCTCTCGCTCGTTCCGACCCTGAAGGGCGCGAGGTCGGCGATCGACAAGGAGCTGTCCGGCTCCGAGATGGCCGCAGCGACCGCGTCGGCCGGCGACCGCATCGGTGGCCTCCTGGGCCGCAACATCGCCGACAGCGCTGGCGGCGGGCTCTCGTCGCTGAAGGTGGCCGCCACCGGCGCCCTCGCGGCCTTCGGCGGCAACCAGGTCCTCAAGACCCTCCGCGGCTTCGCCGACTCATACGCTGACGCGGCCAAGGAGGCGCTGAAGTTCCAGCGTGTCACCGGCGCCTCCGCCGAGGACGCGTCGCGACTCGCGGTGGTGGCCCAGCAGACCGGCCTGTCGACCGACATGCTCGCCTCGTCGCTGGTCCGGCTCTCGAGGTCGTCGCAGTCGAGCGGTGGCCAGTCGGCGCTCAAGCAGCTCGGCGTCGACATGGAGGACGCGCAGGGCAACGCCCGGCCGCTCACCAACGTCCTCACCGACCTGGCGGCCCGGTTCTCCCAGCTGCCGAACGGCGTCGAGAAGAACGCACTGGCGCTGCAGCTGTTCGGCCGGTCCGGAGCGGACCTGCTCCCGCTGCTCAACCGCGGCGCCGAGGGCATCGACGCCATCGTGGCCAAGGCCGACGAGCTCGGCCTCACGCTCGGCCAGGACGACCTCGACAGCGTCAAGGCCTACACCGCGGCGCAGCGCGACCTGCAGCTCACCATGGCGTCGTTCCGCCAGTCGGTCGGCGCCGAGGTGTTCCCGCTCCTGACCAGCGGCCTGCAGACCGCGGCCAACGTGGCCACGACCGCCAACGAGGCGTTCCAGTCGCTGCCGGCTCCGCTCCGCGAGGGCGCGGTCGCTCTCGCGGCGATCGGTGCCGTCGGAGCGGTGGCCTTCGGCGCCGGCGGAGTCCTGATCGGCGGCGTACGCGCCGCGGTCTCCCAGTGGAAGGCGCTCGGCGGATCCATCCAGACCGCCGGTGCCGCCGCCGCAACCGCCGAGGGCGACCTCGCCGGCGCCGCGGATGCCGCTTCGTCCGGCGGTGAAGACAGCGGCTTCGCCGGCGGCCTCGGGAAGATCGCCGGGATCGCCACCGCCACGATCGCCGTCTCCCAGACCGTGTTCTCGTGGCTGAACGAGGTCAACGACGTCGCCGGCCGGGTCGAGGACGCCGGCAACAAGCTGTCGATCGCCCGCAGCAACATGGACCAGTCGGCCGGCCTCGACGCCTTCGGTGAGGCCGTAGACGCCGAGCAGGCCCGGCTCGGGTTCACGAAGCTGTGGGAGGAGATCGGCGCCGAGGTCGACCTGGTCGGCACCGGGATCAAGGGCGACGTCGAGAACGTCCAGCGGGCCTTCGACAGCCTCGACCCGGAGAACGCCGCCTACGTGCTGTCGGTGCTCGAGGCGGCAACGGCGAAGCTCGACCCCAACTCGCGGCAGTACGCGATCAACACCGAGTTCATCGAGCGGAACCGGGCGTCGCTCGACCTCGCCGCGGAGGCGACCGCGGCGACCGCCGGCGAGACCGACGGCCTGACCGGCTCCCTCGAGGGCGCGGCCGCGGCATCGAACATGCTGTCGGGCGGCCTGCAGAAGCTGCAGGCCCTGAGCCGGTTCGCGGGCGCCGGTCTGGAGCTCGCCCGGGCCCGAGCGGACGCGTTCGGCGCAGCGCTCGACGGTGCGTCGTCGATGGACGACATGCTGTCCTCGAGCCTGTCGCTCGGCCAGGGCCTCCAGGAG
>JAEYSR010000243.1 GCA_023434535.1 Actinomycetes bacterium | reverse complement strand
CGTTCAGCCCAGCTTGTCGACGAGGCGCCGGACGGTGCGGATGTTCCGCATGGTCACGACCGCGCCGCCGATCGCCGACTGCATGTCGGCCGGCCGCTTGAAGAGGACCGAGTCCGACATGTTGCCGACGGTGTGCCAGTGCAGCTCGCTGCCGGCGGCGGCCAGGTGGTCGTCGTCGGTCGTCAACGCCACCAGTCGTTCGGCGTCGGCGGCTGGGAGCGGCCGGCGCAGGAAGCCGACGTTCCAGGTTCCGGACTCCAGGTCGACGGCGCCGTCGAACGGGTCGGCGTCGGCGAGCTTCGCGAGGGAACGGCGATCGCGGACGAACACCTCGGTGCCGAAGCCGAGCTCGTCGGCCAACGCCCGCTCGAGGGCCGCCTCCTGCTGCGCACGCCGACCGGGGAGCTCGCCCGGAGCGAACAGCAGGTTCCCGCTGGCGATGAAGGTGGACACGTCGTCGGCGCCGGCCGCGGTCGCGGCGGCGACCAGCTGGTCCTTGCGGGCCGTTCGGCCCCCGACGTTGACGGCGCGCAGGAAGGCGACGCGGGAGGGCCCGGTCACGGTCATCCGATCCCGACGGGGAGGTCCGCCGTCCTCCACCGCAGCAGCGTGCGGGCCTGATCGAACGCGAACCGGTCCGTCATGCCGCCCACGTAGGTGACGGCCTGGCGGCACGCCTCGGGGCTGCCGGGCTCCACGCCGCGCAGCTCGTCGGCGGGGCGGGGGAGCGAGTTGGGGCGATCCGCGTGGTGCTCGACCAGCGCACGTAGCACCCGGATGACCGAGTCGGACTGCTCGACGGAGGCAGGTCGCATGTAGATGTGGTCGTAGTCGAAGCGCCGGAACTCGCCGAGCGCCTCGGCGAGGGGTTCGGTCATGCAGACCTCGCCGGTGGCCTCGACCCCCTCGACGACCCCGCCGATGAACGCCCCGAGCTGCTGGCTGCGGCGGGTGCCGCACCGCTCCACGACGGCGTCGGGCAGGAGGTCCGGTGTGGTGATGCCGACGTGCACCGCGTCCTCGAAGTCGTGGCACACGTACGCGATCCGGTCGGCCCACGACACGACCTCGCCCTCCGGCGTGCTCGGGGCCGGTCGGGACCACGAGTGGTTGCGGATCCCGTCGAGCGTCTCGACGCACAGGTTCAGGGGCTCCAGGACCACGTCGGCGCCCCAGACCGCATGGTCGTAGCCGCCGTCGACGTACGGGGAGAAGGCGTCCTCGGAGGCGTGCCCGCCCGGCCCGTGGCCGCAGTCGTGGCCGAGGGCGATCGCCTCGGTCAGAGCGACGTTCAGGCCGATCGCCCGGCTGATCGCCACGGCGACCTGCGCGACCTCCAGGGCGTGGGTCATGCGGGTCCGCTGGTGGTCGTCGGGGAACACGAAGACCTGGGTCTTGCCGGCCAGGCGGCGGAACGCCGTGCCGTGCAGGATCCGGTCGCGGTCGCGCTCGAAGCAGGTGCGCCAGGGGTCGGGCTCCTCAGCCGCAGCCCGGCGACCGGCGCCGACGGCCCGTGTGGCGCCGGAGGCCATCGTGGCGTCCTCCCGCTCCTCCCGGACCTCGCGGTGAGCGGGACGGATCCTGCCCGCCGCCGTCGTGGCGCCGGCGTGCGCGTGACGCACCGACGAGCCGCCGGGGTGCCCGGCCATGGTCGCGGCCCACTCCTCGGCGCGGCCCGGGTCGACGACGGGGCCGGTGCGCGGCGTCGGTCGCTCGAAGGTCATGTGGCCGAGACTACGGGTGCCGTGTGACGCTCATGCGGACGGCCACCGGCCCATTTCGGCGGACCACCTGGTCATCTCACGACCACCCTGTCCGCCAGAACGGGGTATGCAGCCGCTCAGGGCCAGTCCTCCCCGCTCCCGGCCGCTCAGGGCCAGGGGACCTGCGCGTACTCCTCGCGCAGCTTGTACTTGAGCACCTTGCGCAGCGTCTCGTTGCGGGGGAGCGCGTCCACCACGACCAGCTGCTCGGGGAACTTCTGCTTCATGAGCTGGGCCTCGGTCAACGTGGCGACCATCTCGTCGAAGGTCAGGTCATCGGCAGGATCGGCGTCGGGCACCCGCTCGACCACCGCGCACACGCGCTCGCCCCGCTCGCGGTCGGGGAGCCCGATGACCGCCACGTCACCGACCTTGGGGTGGGCGTACAGCAGGTCCTCGATCTCCTTGGCCGAGATGTTCTCGCCCTTGCGGATGATCACGTCCTTGAGTCGACCGGTCAGCACGACGTGGCCGTCGGGACGGACGTGTCCCAGGTCGCCGGTGCGGAACCAGCCGTCGTCGTCGAAGGCCTCGGCGGTCGCCGCCGCGTCGGTGTAGCCCTTGAAGACCATCGGGCCCTTGAGGCGGACCTCGCCGTCCTCGCCGGGCGCGGCCACCGAGCCGTCCTCGGTCACGATCCGCACGTCGAGGCCCTCCACCGGTCGGCCGACGGTGTTGGCGAGCTGCTCGTCGGAGTCGTGGGGGGAGCCCTCGCAGATCATCGGGCACTCGGTCATCCCGTAGCCGTGGCAGATCTTGACGCCGAACTCCCGCTTGACCTCCTCGAAGATCTCGGGCGGCATCGGGGCGCCACCGCCGGACATCTTGCGCAGGGACGGGATGATCGGAGTGGCGGGGTCCTTGCGCTGCTCGGTCAGGTACATCTGGTAGAAGGCCGTGCCGCCGCCGACCATCGTGACGCCGTTCGACGCCAGCACGGGGATCGCGGAGACGGGGTTGAACGCCTCGAACAGCACCGCGGGGAACCCGGCCAGCAGCATGGTGCCGAAGTAGTCCGGGCCCGCGATGTGGCTGAACGGGAAGGCGATCGACCCGACGTCGTCGGGGCTCATGTCGAGCGCCACCGCGAGGCCGTTGGCGCCGGTGATCAGCGTGCGGTCGCTGTGTCGCACGCCCTTCGGGTCCGAGGTGGTGCCGGAGGTGAAGTACACCCAGCGGACCTCGTCGCCGTCGGTCGGCGCCGGGACGTCGGCCAGCGTGGCGGGGTCCCCGTCGGGCAGGTCGGAGAAGACGTCGATGACCACCGGGCGGCGCTCGGCGTCGGCGGTCAGCTCGTCGACCATCCCGGCGAAGTCGAACCCGCCCCACTCGCCCGGGACGAGGACGAACTCGGCCTCCGTCGCGCGGATGGCGTAGCCGACCTCCTTGTGCCTGTAGAAGTGCAGCACCGGGTTCTGGACAGCCCCCAACCGGGCCAGGGCGAAGCTGGCCACGATCGTCTCGAACCTGTTCGGCAGCTCCCACGTGACCCGGGTGCCGGCGGTGACGCCGCGCTCGGCGAAGCCCGCTGCCGCACGCAGGGCCCGGTCGCGGAACTCCGCACAGTTCAGCGTCCGACCCGACTCGTCGATCAGCAGCAGCGCGTCCGGCGTGGCGTCGGCCCGGCGCTCGACCAGCTCCCAGAGCGTGGTGGTGTCGGCGAACGTGGTGCTCATGGTTCCCCCGTGTGTTCGATCCTGGCGGCGGCGGCCGCTCGACGGCAGCGACACTACCGAGCCCTGCCGTTCCCCGTGAACGCCCGTTCGGCGCCGGGGAGCTGGTCATCCCGACCCGGCGGAGGTCGCGCCCCGTGCGGCAGCGGTGAGGAGCGGTCGGGTGAGGGCCGCGCTCGCCGCGCCCATCCCGGCCGCAGCGCCCACCACGAGGACGAGCACCGGCACCTCGGGGCCGACGACGCGCCCGGAGTCGACGCCGAACCCGACCATGAGCAGCACCGAGGTCCCCAGCCCGAGGAGCACGGACCCGGCCGTGGCCGCGACCAGGGGGATCACCGCCTGCAGCTGCCGGGCCCGCTGGAGGGTCGACACGTCGGTGCCGCACAGCGTGAGACGGGCGATCACCGATCGCTGGTCCACGACCGACGCCGCAGCTGCGACCGCCGAGGCGCCGGCCGCCAGGAGCAGGCCGGCCACGAGCACTGCGAGCGAGCCCCGCATGGCGTCCTGCGTGAAGCGGACGTCGCCGTACACGTCGTCACCCGACGACACCAGGGGCTCGCCGTGCCGCGCCCACTGGGTCGCCGTGCGCAGCCGCTCGAGGGCCGCGCCGCGTGTCTCGACCGTGACCTCGACCCGGTCCTGGGTCGCGGCGTCGGCGGCGCCGGTGGTGTCGGCGGCCGCGGGGCCGGCGGGGACGTCGGTCCCGGCGCTGGCATCGGTGCCCTCGCCGATCAGGTCCGGAGAGTGGAACACCGCCCCGCCGTAGCGGTCGGGGCGGGCCGCGGCGTCGGCGACGATGGCCTCGGCGTCGGTGCGCACCAGGCTCATCGTCGCCGTGCCCTCGGTCGTCTCCCGACCGAGCGACCGCACGGTGGGCACGATGCCGGCGAGGAAGCCGGCGATGAGCCCCGCCAGCACCACGGCGCTCACCGTGCGGTAGGCGGCGCGGGGGTCGTCGAGCACACGTCGACCGGCGATGAGCATCGACGTCCTGCGCGCCCCGGCGGCCATCGCACGACCGACGACCGAGGTCACCCACGGGCCGACGAGAGCGAGCGAGGCGATCACGACTCCCAGGGCGGCCACCATCGGCACGGTCAGGTCGGCCGGTTGCCCGTCCGTCCGGCGGATCGAGCCACGGGCCGAGGCGACCGTCACCACGATCAGGACGAGGATCGCACCGACCATCGTCAGCAACCGGGGCCAGCGCGACGCGTGCGGCTCGGCGCGCCGGGCGGCGCCCAAGGGCTGTCGCGCCACACCGCGCAGCGACACGAGGGCGGTGAGGGCGCACACCGCGACGGCCACCAGCACGATCTGCACGGCGGAGCCGGCCGGGAGCGCCAGGTCGGATCGGAACCAGCTGCCACCGGCCATCGGCACGTCGGCCAGGAGCGGCCCGGCGAGGTAGGAGAGCGCCACGCCGAGCACGGCGCCGATTGCGGCCCCGATCGTGGTCTCGGCCGCTGCCAGCACCCGGACCGAGGCGCCCGAGGCGCCCGCGAGGCGGAGCGCCGCCATCCGCTGCTCCCTGCGCGCGGCGGTCAGGCGTGCTGCCGATCCCACCAGGAGGATCGCCGGCACCGTGGTCAGCACCACCGCGACCAGGGCGAGGTCCATGTACATCTGCAGGTCCTGGTCCGGGGCGGTGGTGTCGAAGCGGTCGATCGCCACGACCTCGCCGTCCAGGTCGGCCCGGCCGCCGTCGGCCTCCTGGGCGGACAGAGGCGGGCCGATCGCCGCCGCCGTCGTCCCGACCACCGCCACCAGCTCGTCGGGGTGCGCGAGCCCGGCGAGGCCGATCTCCCCGGCGACCCCGCCGAACCGGTCGCCCAGCTCGTCGGACGGGTGGGAGCGGATCAGCTCCGCCAGCGCCGGGGAGACGTACGCCGTGCCCGCCGCCGGGAAGGACCGCAGGCCCGGCGGCACGGGGAGGTCGACCGTCGGGGCCGCCCCGGTGGCCAGATCGACCCGGTCGATGGGCCGGCCGTCGAACCAGTCGGTGGTCCGTCGTTGGAGGACCGGCGCGGCGGCGGGACTGCCGGCGGGTGCGGGGTCCCTCCACACGACCCGCTCCTCGCGGAGTCCGAACCCCTCGTAGGCGGCCAGGACCGTCGCACCGACGAGCGTCGCGACCGCGACGCCGGCCGCGCACAGGGCGATCGCCCCGGCGGCCTGACGCGGCGACCGGCGGAGGAAGAGCGGCAGGAGGCGGATCGTCGCCCTCATCGCACGGCCCCCGTCGTCGTCATGCCCGCACGCCGGCGCGGGTCGCCGTTCGTGGTGACGTCGAGCACCCGGCCGTCGCGCATGCCGATGGTCCGATCGCACGCCAGCGCCACCTCCGGGTCGTGGGTGACGACGAGCAGCGCGGCGCCGACCCGACGGCAGGCGTCGGTCAGCACCGCCATCGTGTGGCGTCCCGTGGAGCGGTCGAGCGCCGCGGTGGGCTCGTCGGCGAACACCACCGACGGGTCGACGACGAGGGCCCGAGCGATCGACACGCGCTGCACCTGGCCGCCGGAGAGCTGTCCCGGTCGGCGTTGCTCGAGGTCCTCGAGCCCGAGTGGCGCGAACCAGGCCGCCGCCCTGGCGACGGCGGCGCGCCTCGACAGACCGCACAGCATGAGCGGCAGCGCCACGTTCTCCACCGCCGGCAGCTCGGGGAGCAGCTGGTCGGACTGGAACACGAACCCGAAGCGCTCCCGCCGCAGCCGGGTCGCCGTCCGCTGCCCGAGACGGGAGATCACGACCCCGTCGAGTGCCACCTCGCCGGCGTCGGGACGCGTGAATCCCGCCAGGCAGTGCAGCAGCGTCGACTTGCCGGAGCCGCTCGGGCCCATCACCGCGGTCGAGGTGGCGCCGTCGAGCGCCAACGACACGCCGGCGAGGGCCGTGGTGTCGCGGTAGTGCTTGGTCAGACCGGTGGCGACAAGGACCGCCGGAGAAGGGGTGGGCGTGGCGCGGGCGTCGGTCCTGTCGGACGGGCCTGTGATGTCGGAGGGGCCTGTGATGTCGGAGAAGGGGCGGCGCGGTGGCTCGGGGGCGTTCGTCAGCATCGGTCGATCATCGGCGTCCCCGGGATCGGTGGGATCGGCCCGGCGGCCCTTCCCGACCCGGCCCATAGGCCCGGTACCCGGCCCCAGGGGCCCGCCC
>JAEYSR010000134.1 GCA_023434535.1 Actinomycetes bacterium | reverse complement strand
CGTGACCGGGCCCTCCAGGTCCAGGCGGGCCTCGAAGACCTCGGCGAGCCGAGTCGTGTTGGCTCCCTCGTCGTCGGCCCACTCCCGGGCGACGCACGGCGCGATGTCCTCGTAGGAGTACGGCAGGTCCTCCGACGGTTCGAGCGCCGTGGCGTACATGGCCACGATGTTGCCGAGGGTCTTGGCGGTCACGCAGTCGTCGGTGACGACGAAGGCTGCGGACCAGGCCCCGTCCTCCCTGCTGTTGACCAGGACCTCGTCGGGGTCGAGGGTCGCCACCGTGCAGTCCACCCCTTCGCCGGTCATGCCCGGGAGCAGGTAGTCCGTGAGGTCCGCCGCCGTCTCGATCTCCGCCGCCGGGTCGTCGAACACGCGGACGGAGTCGGGATCGCCCTCGACCGGTCCCTTCTCGGAGCCCTCCTCCGGCGGACGCTCGTTGGACGTCGACACCGGCTCGTCGCCGCCGCACGCCGGGGCGAGCAGGGCCGCCGCCCCGAGCAGCACGAGCGCACCGATCCGCCGACACCGTCGTGCTCGATCCATGGTCACTCCCTGTCCGCCGCTCAGGTGCCCGGCGTCGACGTGTCGTACGCGGCGCGGGCATCGTCGATCAGGCGGACCCATGCGTCGCCACCCGGGATCGGGCCGTTCTTGGGGGCGAACGACGCCCACCGCTGTCCCGTACCGGGGTCGTAGCCGATGGTCAGCGCCTTGAAGAGGCCCTTGACCCGCACCTCGTTGATCGCGGGCAGGGGGATGTCCAGGGCGCCGTCCGCTCCGAGCGCAGCGGCGTCGAGGTGATCGGTCTGCGACGACGACAGCGCGACCGAGTGCAGCCCGGTGGCCCCGGCCATGATCTTCCCGAAGGTGAGGTCGTTGGACCCGGTGGACAGGAACACCACGCGACGGTTCGTGACCACCAGCCGCCCGAGCTTGGCGGAGAAGACCGTCTGCTTGCGCTTCGGTGCGTCCCACTTGAGCAGCTGGTCGCACTGTGTGACCAGGATCTCGTCCATGTCCGTCCTCCCCTCTGGGTTCCGGCGACCCGTGCGGGCGCCGGCACCGCCGTCCGGGTGAACGGTACGGAGAGGACGGACGACCGACCTCCCCGGATCGTGCCAATGCCGACCGCGATCGGCAGAGGGTCAGCGCGGGAGGCGTTCGGGCAGCTCGGCCAGGGGCACCGCACGGGCGACCACGTCGCGGTCGCCGGCCCTCTCGAACTCGAGGTGCAGGCGGATGGTGTCACCGTCGGTCACGGGCGACGCGGTGCCCTCGATCATGAGGTGGCTCCCGCCCGGGTCCAGCCGGAGCTCACCGTCGGCGGGCACCGCCATCGTCTCGACGTCCTCCATCCGGGAGAGGCCGCCGTCGGTCACCGTGGCGTGCAACGTGACCTCGTCGGCGTCGGGGCTGGTGACGGAGACGAGCCGATCTGCGGGGCCCGGGTTGTCGATGACCAGGTAGGCGGCGACCACCGCCGCGTCGTTCGCTCCGACGACCGCGTCGGACACCCGCAGGTCGCCGTTGTCGGGCCCCGACCTGATGGCCAGCACCGCGACGACCGCGACGACGACCAGCGCCGCGGCCACGCCCGCCGTCACGAGCCGTGTGCGACCGCCCGCACGTGGCTCTGTCGGGTCCGAACCGGGCTCCGCCGGTTCGCGGGTCGGTTCGTCCGGGTCCTTCGTCTCGCCGTCGCCGCTCCGCGTGTCGGCCTTCGTCCAGGCCGGCTTCACGAGCCGACCCACCGCTGCGGATCGGGGAGCGCGCTCATCCCTCGACGCCGCCGACGGCCCCCCGTCGGGCGTGGGCCGCGAGGTCCTCACGGGCCCGATGGACCCGGGATCGGATGGTCCCCACCGGACAACCCAGCACCTCTGCCGCGTCCTCGTAGGAGAGGTCGAGCATCTGGGTGAGGACGAACGCCTCGCGTCGGTCCTCCGACAGGATCTGCAGCAGAGTGTCCGGCTCCGTCGGCGCCGGCACATCGGCGGGGACGGCCCGCTGGGTCAGGCGGTCGACGAGCCGACGCTGGCGGGTCCGTCGGCGGACCTGGTCGGCGCAGGTGTTCCGGGCGATCGCCAGCAACCAGGATCGGACCGACGAGTCGCCGCGGAAGGATCCGACCGATCGGATCATGCGCAGGTACGTCTCCTGGACCAGGTCCTCGACCTCGCCCTCGTCGCCGAGGGCGGTGCAGAGCCGCCAGACGTCGGACTGCGTGCGACGCACCAGGTGCGACAGGGCGACGTCGTCGCCCTCGGCGGCGCGGGCCAGGAGCTCGCGCAGCGCGTCCGGACCGGTCATGCCACGATGGTTCCAGAGCTGGAGGCGCACGGCCAAAGCCGGAACCCCCGACCGGGCCGGGAGCGACCAACGACCATGGACTGCGACGGCATCCGCGACGCGATCTCGGCACGAGCCGACGGCGAGGAGCCCGGGGTGCCCGAGGACGTGATCGACGAGCACGTCGCCCGGTGCCCGTCGTGCCGGGCGTTCCAGGACTCGACGGTCGCCCTCCGTCGCCGTCTGGCCGTGTACGACTCGTCCGCGGTCCCGGACCTCTCCCGTGACGTGGTCCGGGGGACCGCTCGCGACGACCGGAGGCGCAGCGCCCCGGTGATCCGGTGGCTGCTGGCGCTCGTCGCGGTCCAGATCATCGTCCTGGCCGTGCCCGACTTCCTGGCGGATCAGCCCGACAGCCACTCCCTGAGGCACCTCGGAGCCTTCAGCCTGGCGTACGCGGTCGGGCTGCTCGTGGTGGTCGCCCGGCCCGCCCGGGCCCGGACGATGCTGAACGTGGCGGTGGTCCTGGTCGCCGCCCTCGCCGCCACCACGGTGTTCGACGTCGCCCAGGGCCGGGTCCCGCTGCTGAACGAGACGGTCCACCTCCTCGAGCTGGCGAGCGCGGTGTTCCTGTGGGTGCTGGCCCGACCGGAGAGGCCGGATGCCCCCCGCCCGCCGGGCAGTCGGCCGCCGACGGGCGATCAGGTCGGGTTGCGGGTCGTCCCCGACGACCGGGGATGACGGGTCGCCCCTCCACGTTGCGGGTCGCGGCGCGGGCAGGCCGACGCCTGATCCCGGTCGCCGTCGGGGTGGTCCTGTGGTCGGCCGTCGCCGCGCCCCCGGCCGGGGCGCACGACGCGGTCGGCGCCGGCACCCCGTCGTCGAACTACCGGGTGGAGGTGGTCTCCGCACCCGAGGTCGACGGCCTGCGTTTCAGGGTCGGCGAGGCCGGCACCAGGATGGAGCTCACCAACACCTCGTCCGACGAGGTCGTGGTGCTCGACTACGACGGCAACCCGTACCTCCGTGTCGGTCGGGGCGGTGTCGTCGAGAACACCAACTCGACGGCGGCGTACCTGAACGACGCCCTCGAGCCCACCTCCGACGTGCCGGAGGGTGTGGGTGAGGGCGCCCCGGAGTGGCGACGCGTGTCCGACGGTCCGACCGCCGTCTGGCACGACCACCGCGCCCACTGGATGACCGACGACCCCGCCGCGGTCCGCGGCGATCCGTCCCGGGTCCACCAAGTCGCGACGTGGGACATCCCGTTGGAGATCGACGGCCGCGTGGAGAACGTCAGCGGCCGGATCGTGTGGGTCCCGCCCCCGGTGGCCTGGCAGTGGTGGGTGGTCGCGGCCCTCGTCGCCGTCGCGGCGACGGCGGGGCTCCTGGCGTTCCCGACGGGCGGCCTGGTGGCGGTGTGGGCCCTGAGCACCGTGGCGTTCGGGCTCCACGTGCTCGGCGTCTGGGCCGACAGCGTCGAGCCGGCGCGGGAGAAGCTGCCGGTGGTCGCTCTCCCGGTGCTGGCGGTGGCGCTCTTCGGCGCTGCGGCGTGGACGAGCCGCAGGAACCGGCGCGACGCCGCGGGGATGGCGGCGGGCGCTGCCGCCGTGACGCTGCTGCTGACCGCAGCTGGTGCGGGTGGCTGGCTCTCCAGCTCGCAGGTGCCGACAGCTCTCGACCCCGACGTCGCCCGGTCCGTCGTGGTCGTGCTGCTCGGCGCCTCGGCGGGGACGCTGGTGTGGTCGGTCATCGTCCTGGTGAGTTCGAGAGTGGGATCGCGCTCCGCGCCGAACTGGCTGTCACAACACCCGGCCAGGACCGGGAATGTGACAGCCGGTTGGGCGGAGGAGGGGTCCTAACCCGGGTCGGTCGGGATCCACGCCGCGCCCGCCGTGTAGGGCGCGTCGGGATCGTTCGTCGTGTCGGTCGAGGTGGTCCAGACGAACAGCGCCTCTTCGGTGCCGAGGAGAGATCCGGCCCACCTCGCCGGCAGGCCCGGGATAGGTCCGATCGACGTCCAGCCGTCGTCGGGGGTGAGGCGGAGCGGCTCTCCCGTCCCGTCCCACCCGTCACACGGGATGACGACCGGCTGTCCCGCGACCGCCACCAACCGGTACGGGCAGTTGGTGGTGGCGGGAGCGGGGATGTGCGGCAGCCGCTCCCACCGGCCGGTGGCGTCGTCGAAGGCGGCCGCCACGCCGCCGCCCGACCAGCCGGTCTCGTCGTTGATCGTTCCGCCGCTGACCAGGACGATCCGGCCGTCCCCGGTGACGACGGCCGCCGAGCTGCCGACCACGGCGGGCCGCTCGGCCGGCGTGATCGGGGCCGGGACGTCGGTCCATTCCGATCCTATGGCGTCCCACGCCAGGCCCGGCCGGTCGCTCCACCCGACCAGCACCACCTGCCGACCGGTCCACACCGGGTTGGCGTAGAGGAGGTGCGAGTAGGGGACGACGTCGTCGGGCATGGGCAGCATGTCGGCGGTCCCCGTGGCCGGGTCGAGCACCGTTCCGTGTGCCACGTCGATGACCCGTTGCCCGGTCCAGACCAGCGCGGCTCTGCCGCCGCCCGTGTTCGCCGCACCGGCGGCGACGAGAGCCGGGGCGGAGAACGCGAGACCGTGGGATCGCCAGCCCCCATCTCCGACCCGGAGCGTCGCCCACTGATGGGCTTCGCTCGGCAGGGACTGCGAGGGGTCGACCTCGCCCACGGCCACCAGCACGTCGCCGGCGGCCACGAGCGCGGTCGGCGAGAACGGCGGGACGGGCAGCTCGGTCCAGGTCCGGTCCGCCGGTCGGAAGCGGAAGGCCCGCGCCTGCGTCGCTCCGTCGCCGGCGACGCCGCCGGCCACCACCAGCGAGTCGTCGATCCAGGCCAGCGCCGCGGAACCCAGGTGGGGGACCGGGCCCACGTCGATCGTGGTCCAGCCCGGCGCCCACTCCGCGAACGGCGACGGACCCGGCGCAGTCGTGTCCGTGGTGTCGAGGTCCGTGCCGTCGTCCGACGCCGACCAGACTCCGGCGCCGATCAACGCGACGACGACGGCGGCCACGGCCAGCGCCCATCGGCGAGCGGTCCGGTGCCCGGCGGGCCGGTCCGGTTCCGGTCGGAGCGGTGTCGACGCCGTGCGAGCCGTCACGTCGTCCCAGGTCACGCCGGCCGGGACGGCCTCGAGCTCGGCGATCGCCTCGGCGAGCGGATCAGCCATGGTGCACCTCCAATGCGTCCCGGACGCGCTGGCGCGCCCTGTGCAGCCGGACGCGAACGGCTCCGGGAGACGACTCGTCCAGGGTCGCGATCTCCTCGGCGGTCCAGCCGCCGACGAGTGCGAGGACCACCACACGGCGGTCGCGCTCCTCCAGCGTCGAGAGAGCGGTGACGAGCGCGAGCGAGTCGGCAGGGTCACCGGTCGTCGCGGGCGGCTCCGGGCCCGGACCGTCCGGCAGCGGCAGAGGCCGCTTCTCCGCCAGGAGGCCCCCGGCGATGCGGAACGCGGCGCGCCAGACCCAGGCCGCGGGGTCGTGGACGTCGTCGCCGCGGCGTAGGACCTGGGCGAAGGCCTCCGCCACGGCGTCGGACGCCACCTCGGCGCTGCCCGACCACGCCAGGACCGACCGCCACAGCCGGGCGTGGTCGCGCTCCCAGACGTCGCGCACCCGCTCGCCGAACTCGACCTCCGTCGTCCTCACCCCTTCCAAGGGACGATCCGGCCCGGATCGTTACACGGACACGCCCAGTTCCGCGGAGGACCGGCCTGTGGGAGGGTGCACCCATGCAGGTCCACCTGGTCGACGGCACCTACGAGTTGTTCGTTGGTACGGCGTCGTTGCAGGGGATCCGCCGTATTCCGCCCGCCAGCGCTTGGAGCTGACCGTCAGGAGCCGCTGAAACCCGCCCAGAGTCGGTGGTTTGTGCCCCGAGCTTGTGCCCCGGTCTTAGGGGCGAGACGCGGCGCATTGTGTCGCACCTGGTCGTTGGGTCTCCGCATTGCGGTGAGGTGCGACAGGAGGCGACGAACCCAGGGGGTGAAGGACACGCGGGAACTGGTGACGTGACGTGTCAAGGGTGCTGACATCGCTCGTGCTTGCGTCCTTGGCCCAGCCTTCCGCCAGTAGTGGGGACTTGTCCCCACTACTGGCGGAAGGAGGAACGTGTTAGTCCTCCGTCTGGCTGGTAGCAGGTCAGCGGAGGAGATCAGTGGCGGTGCTGAAGCAGCGAGTGTTCGTGGTGGTGTTGGTGGTGGGCGCGGTGGCGTTCATCGCAGATCCGTTCGTGGGTGCGGCGTCAACGGTGCTTGCGCTGGCTGGAGAGTCGAAGGATGCGCCGTTCCCGTCGGCTGGTTCTGTTCCGGGCCACCCCTCGGAGAGGCTCTCGGATCCGGTCGTTCCGCCGACCTATCCGGTGGTCGAAGACGACGGGCGCCCGGTTTCGGAGGGCCCTGCTGGCGGCTATGACCCGAAGGCGACGGTGGGCCGGGAGATCGTCGAGTCCCGTACGGCCTTCTCGCAGGTCTTTGAGCGCAGCGATGGGTTGAAGCAGGTGGCTGTGTCGCCTGAACCAGTCGCCTACGACGCCGGCGGAGGCCGTTTCGAGCTGATCGATACGTCGGTGGAGCAGACGAAGGCAGGTCTGGCCGCCTCCAAGAACAGCTTCCGTGTGGAGTTCGCGCCGAGCGATGTTGGTGTGACGGTGACGTTGCCGTCGGGGCGTGAGGTCGAGTCGCGCCCGGCGTCTCTGGACGGGGTCGCTCCGGCTGCGGTGGTGGAGCCGACGGTCGACAAGTCTGATGACTCGGTGGTGTGGTTCCGGCAGGTGTGGCCTGGTGTCGACCTTCGTTACACGGTGCGGGCGACAGGTGTGTCGGAGGATGTTGTCTTCACCGCGGCACCGAAGGGTGCCGGAGCGGTGTCGTTCGCGGTGCGAGGCGCGGAGCTCGACGCCGGATGGTCCTCGCCAGCGCCGGCGGAGAAGGCTCAGGGCGCGACGTCGATCCCGGAACGCCCGGTCACCCGATCGGATCTGCTGTCGAACGTGTCGGGGATCGGGAAGGTGGCGGAGCGTCCGGTCGAGGACGCCGCGTTTGCTCGTCTCGCCGGGTCTGCCGAACGTCCTGCAGGGGCGTTGCCGACGCTGGTTGCCCGTGATGATCTTGGTGGCGAAGCGAAGTTTGGTGAGGTCGCCGTGGTCGCGGGTGCGGACCCGCAGTTCGTGGTCGACGAGGTCGCGCGTCCTCTCGTGCGGACTGCGGTAACGAAGCCCGGTGAGTCCTTGGTCGAGTTGTCGGTGGATCCGACGTGGATGTCCACGTTGTCGGCGGAGTCGTTCCCGGTGGTGATCGATCCGGACTTTTGGGTTGGCCCCCCGGGGTGGGTGTCCTACCTCGGGTTCACATCGACGGCATGCGGGAGCGTGAGCCCGTATTGCGGTCATCGGACCGGTCACCCCGTCATCGCGGGATATCCGTTCTCCACGTGGAGGTCGGTCAACCTCATGGATCTGACCTCGGACATGACCAACTACGGACTCGCCGGCTCCGGGCACACTCAGCTGGTCGCTGCTGCGGCGTGGATGAACCAGAACGCCGGATACACGGGGTCGACGACGATCCGGATCCGTGAGGCCACTGCGTTCAGCTGGGATGGGATCGGCGCCGGCGCTGTGATCCAGAATGGGACGGCGACGACGCCGTACGCGTTCGATCTGACGAGCTACATGCAGTCGAAGTTCGCTGCATCGAGTCCTGTGTTCGCGTTCGGTATCGAGTCGGACGCGAACTTCTACAGCTACAAGGATCTCGGCTTCTCGATCCTCATGGTGATCAACGACGCACCGCCGGTTGCGCCGCTTGAGGCTCCCGCGAACGGCGCTGACTGGTTTGCCCAGACGGTGGACTCGGCGCCGACGTTGCAGGTTGGCGCAGTGACTGACTCGACGCTCGGCTCTGGGTTCACCGGAGTGAAGTACGGGTTCGCGGTCTCGATGACGCAACCGGCAGTCAACGTCTACACCGGTGATGTCGCGACCCAGGGATTCTCATACAGCCGAACCTTCCCACTGGTCGCTTCGAATCTGAAGGATGGTGCCATCTACTACTGGCGAGCGTGGACGGACGACGGAATCGCACGGACGGCTTCGCCGGTCTACGCGTTTCGCTTCGATCGCCGCCTCGGCACTTCTGGGCCGTCGCCATACACCGACGTCGGGCCGGTCAAGGTGAACGCGTCGACAGGCAATGCCATGTTCACCTGGAAACAACGACCTGTCACCACCCTCGGGGGCGGCGCATCGGTGTCGTTGACCTACAACTCGCTGCTCAACGCCGGATCATCGGTGATCGAAGCGACCCCGGGCCTGCCTGCGGGCTGGATGGCGTCCTGGGGTGATCTGCCTGTCACGCGCCTCGAAGTTGAACCTGGCGGCTCTGCAGTCGTTCGACTCGCCGACGGCGGCAAGGACGCCTTCCAATGGGAGCCGGTCAGCGGTGGTTGGAGTCCGGTCGATCCGCTGCAGTTCACTCTCCTGCGCACGATCACCTCCGGCTCGGGGACGACGTATCAATGGGACTCGCCGACCGGTTGGATCGTCAACTTCGACGCCACCGGCAAGATCATCGATGCGAGTCAACAAGGTGACGACGTGTCGCCCACCTCGCTTGGATTCGAGTGGGGCACGTCAGGTTCGACGACCGTACTTCGGAAGGTCATCGATCCGGTCGTGGCGTCCCAGGGCCGGCGGATGAACATCTACTACGGCGGTGACGCCCAGTGCCCGACCAGCCCCCCGAGCCTCACGGCGGTCGCACCAGCTGGCAAGATCTGCAAGATCGTCCACATGGACGGCTCAGCCCAGGTGTTCTGGTACACCGTGCCGCCTGGACCACAGCAGATAGCCCGGATCGTCGACGATGCCAATGGCAACCTTGGAACCGGCACTGACGACCAGTTGGTCTGGGATCTCACCTGGAATGCCTCTTGGACTATGTCGTCGATCGTGTCGCCGCAGACCAACCGGCAGATCGCCGCTGGCGCGCTGCCGCACGATGCGTTGGGGAATCTGACAACCCCCTCGAACCATCGAGTCGACCTTGCATACGACGGCAACGGTCGAATCAGCTCGGTGACCGGTGAGAAGCCCGACGCTACCCATGTCCGACCCCAGGTCAACTTCGCATACCCGTCGGCGACGGTGACCACCGCCACGGACGCGAACCGGACCGAACCGAACGGCTACACGACACGCTGGACCGTCGACGCCCGCGGCCGCGCCACCAAGATCGAGGACCGCATGGGACGGGCCACGTTCACACAGTGGCGCGACGCCGACACGGACCAGGTCTCTTGGACCGACACACAGTCCCTGGACTCAGCCGGCAACCCGGTCTTTCTCCGATCCGGCACTGTCTACGACGATCGTGGGCGCCCCACCGAGAAATGGGGCCCGGCGAACCGAACCGAGTTCGGAGCGACCAGCGAGACGACGGGAACCCCCACTGGAGGAGCGAACACACCGAAGTCAGCCACCGTCTATGACGGCTCAATGCCCGGCCTCGCAGCGGAGTACTGGAACAACAAGACCCAGTTCGGCCCCCCTGCGGCGCACGGCTACATGGCAGCCGCAGCGCAGACCACGACCGGTGTTCCTCACAGCCTGATCGGTGGAGCGGACAACTGGTCGATGCGACTTACCGGATCGATCCAGTTCCCTGCGGCCGGCACCTACACGATCAAGCCGTTCGGGTATGGACCGATCCGATACCAGGTTCGCAATCAGTGGGCCGACTCGTGGTCTACCAGTGACCCCGGCGGGACCGGCACGGTCGCACCCGAGGTCACGATCACCATTGACCCCGGCGACGTAGGCAAGTGGTATCCGATCTACATCGACACAGCCGACGGCGGCGGCACTGGTGGCGTCGACATCAAGTGGGTCGCGCCCGGCGGCTCTCTCCAGCAGGTCCCACCGCAGTACCTTCGACCTGAGTTCGGTCTCGCCATGCAGTCCACCACTCGGGTCGACGGCGCAACCGACATCACAACCGCTGTCAGCTACGACGATCCAGACACAACGACACTCAATGAGTCGTATCTCGGCATTCCTCGCGTCACGACCATCGATCCCGGCGGTGCGAACCGTCAGACGATCGAGAAGTACGAAGCTTCAGGAACAGGGAGCTATCTGCGTCGCCTCTCTCGCCAGCTGCCGTCCGGATCAGGCTCGAAAGTCAACTACGCCTACTACACACCCACCGATGGCCCCATCGCAGCCGTCTGTGGCGTCGGCGCCGGCGTAGCGCAGCTCGGCGCCTTGAAGCGCACTACTCAAGCTGATCCCGACGGCGCCGGCCCGGAGACCGCACTGGTGCGGGAGTACGTGTACGACTCCGCGGGTAGGCCGGTGGGCTATCGCTCATCAACGGCGATCGCGTCCGAGCCGTGGACTTGCACGAGTTACGACGATGCTGGCCGTGTCGCCCAAATCTCGTACCCGGCATGGAACGGTCAACCGGCCCGGAACGTGACGACGAACTACTCCGTAGGTGACCCCACATACACCTCGGTCACCGACTCGGCCGGTGCAATCACCACCCACACTGACTGGGCCGGACGAACCATCAGCTCGACCGACACACTCGGCATCACCACAACGGCCAGCTACGACAACCTCGGCCGCGTCACCTCGCGCGGCCCGGCTGCGGCGCTGCAGGGCTACACCTACGGCAGCGACGACCAGATCACCCAAGTGACCCTCAACTCCCAGGTCGTCGCAGTCCCGTCCTACGACTCGCTCACCCGCATGACGTCAGTGACCTACCCGTCCGGCACCGGCAATGCCGGCAACGGCACCACTGGCACTTTCGGCTTCGACGACCGCGGCCTCCCTAAGAAGGTCCAATGGAATGGACCCGGCGCCGCGCTGATCACCTCTGATGAGGTCACCTCTCGTGACCAGCTGCAGCGGATCGTGAACCAGTCGACCGATGGCTTCGACCCGAATGGCACCACGCCGAACTACACCTACGCTGCCACCGGCGAGCTCACGGGAGCGGTTGGCTTCAACGCGACACCTGCTTCAGGAGCCGCTACCCGTACAACCGCCTACTCCTACGCCGCCACCGGCGGCTGCGGCACTGCAACCACTGCTGGTGCGAACTCGAACCGGAGTGCGAAGACCGTCAATGGCACTCCGGTCACCTACTGCTACGACCACGCCGACCGGCTGACCGCCACCACCGAGCCGACCGTCAGTCAAGCATCGGTCGCCTCAAGAAGCTTGACCTACGACAGCCACGGCAACACCACACGCCTCGGAGCCCAGACGATGGGCTACGACATCGCAGACCGTCACACGATGACCGCAGCCCCCATCACGTCAAACAAGACGGCTCTTCTCGTCGTTGGAAACCCGTCCTCCATGGGCACCCGTGACACCTGGCTGCAAACCCAGCTCACCAATCTCGGATGGACTGTCACCGTCGGCGACGACGACACCGTCACGTCATCCTCGGCAACAGGCAAACGGCTGGTTCTACTCTCCGAATCGGTGACTCAGTCGGGGGTGAGCACCAAGTTCACTAACGTCACCATCCCGGTCATCACCGCCGAACCGTTCCTCACCGACGAACTCGGCATGACAACGAGCAGCACCAGCAACCAAGGCGGCACCAGCGGCTCCACCGAAACACAGACCACGATCACCGCCACCGGCGCCACCAGCCAGCTTGGCGGCGGATTCAACACCGGAAGCTCCACCATCGCCCCCCCTGGAGTGGACCTTTCGTGGGGCAAGCCGAACTCCAATGCGATCGTGGCGGCGACATTGACCAGTGACTCGACCAAAGCCACGGTGTTCGCCTACGAGACCGGCACCCAGATGGTGTCTGGATACGCGCCCGCCCGACGAGCAACATGGCTCCACTACACCGCCAACCCGGCGAATCTCAACGCGAACGCTGCGACCCTCTTCGCCGGTATCGTCACGTGGGCAACCTCAACACAGGTGACCTACATCCGTGACGCTGCGGACTCGATCGTCGAACGCAAAGTCAATGGCGAAACCGTCGCAAAGTACTCGGGTCCGCTCTCTATCAACGGCGCTGGCGCCGTCACGGACATCACCTTCCCGCTTCCCGGGGGTGCAACCTACCGTAAGACCATCACTCCTGGAACCGTTGCGTTCACTTACCCCAATCTTGCCGGTCATAACGTCGCGTCCGCTAACAATCTCGGAGTCAAGCAAGGCACCACTACTGTCTACGACCCAGATGGAATGCTTGCGGCCGGCTCGCTTGCGGACACGCACCCAGGCAGCTTCGATAACAGCTGGCATGGAGGCGGCGACGTCAAAGTCGAAACTGAAGCCGGGCTGCAGCCTGTTATCGAGATGGGAGCTCGCCAGTATCACGTGGCGCTCGGGCGCTTTCTCGAAGTCGACCCGGTTGAGGGCGGTGTCGCAAACGACTACTCGTATGTCTCCGACCCTGTGAATCGAAGTGACCTGACTGGTCTCACCAACAACGGTCATTCGCTGTGCGGCTGGTACTCCCAGATGTATTGCTGGGACTATCGAAACCCCCAGTTCTTCCTCATTCGTGAGGTCATTACACCCTGGGCCTGGGACAAGAGCTCCTTTCCTGAGCCCTCTTTGAATGGTGGATTGTCCGCCTCGAAAAAGTACGTCGGAAACCAGAAGCGGATCTCCATCGAGACGTGGAGCAGGCTGACACAACATCGCCTTTTCACAATTACCTATCTCGCTGTGGAGTACAGATCTGTGTTCTCGCTGGCGACGTTCAACTGGGGCCCGTTGCAATGGGAGTCTTATGGGTACGGGATCGTGTACATCAACAACCACGTCGGTATCGGTAGGAGCTACAGCATCATTGAGAACGGACGCGAGAGAATTGTTGATGGCAATAAGTTCTACGAAGAATTGGCGATCGATCTGTACATTGACACCATCGCTGGATGGGTGCTTGTGAAATGACGGCAAGGCACAGACTTCGGACAATCAGGGTATGTGCTGTGGTGTTCGTTGTGTCGCTGACTTTCAGCGGTGCTGCCCTTTGGAACTACATGCAGGCATCGAGCGATGCCCGAGCAGTAAAGGACTACGCCAGTCAGGACGGTGTAGAAGTCCGGTTCGGACGGGACGCCACACCCGCGCTGTGGCCCACTCTGCTCGGTGGAGCGATTGCGTTCACCAGCCTCCTTGCAGGCGTAGCGGCAAGCCGGTCAGGCCAGGACCGATTACCCGACGCAGACGATCGGAGTTGAAGCTGCGTGGTGCGGGGCCGGAATAGGGTCCGTGTTCTTGGCTGATCTCGAGACCTTCCGCTCTGAGGTGTCCTGACTGTGCTCGATGCTCCCTCGGTTGCCTGCTTGCGCAACTCCAGCGAAGATCGTGCCATGAACGACATCGAGAAGATCGGCGAGCGGATCAAGCGAGAGCGGCTGGCGATCAAGCTGACCCAGAAGGAACTCGCCGACCGCGTGGGCGTGGGCGTTCCCCACATCTCGAAAGTCGAAGCCGGCCGAGAGAACCCGAGCGACGAGTTGCTCGAGAAGATCGCTGGCGTGTTCGGACTCGACCCCGACGAGCTCCTCCTCGCCGCCGGGCGAGTCCCGGATGAGTTCGTCGAGAAGCTCGCTGCCGATCCGAGCAAAGGACTCGAGTTCCTCCGATCCCTCGACTGGGACACCTGATGGCTCGACCGACCCGCGCCCGCTCCGATCGGATGCACGAGGTGGCCGCGAGCAACGCCATCGCCCGACACGAACAGCACTCAGGGGTCGCGGTGACGTTCCCCGTGCCGGTCGAGTTGATGATCGAAGACACCTACGGCCTGACGATCCTCTGGGACGAGATCCCCGAGCCGCGCGGCTCGACGATCCTGGGAGCGCTCGCACCATCGGACAAGACCATCGTGCTGAACGCCCGCCACGAAGACATCTTCGAACGGTTTGTCGGCCCACTGCAGTTCACCCTCGCCCACGAACTCGCCCACTGGATCTACGACGCCGACCCACCCGGCCAGCAGCAGCTCGACGTGGGCGCAGTCCGGGAGCAGTTCTGCTACCACCGGGAATCGACGGGGCTCAGCAACACCCTGCGCCTCCGCGAGATCAACGCGAACAAGTTCGCGTCCCACCTGCTGATGCCCACCTACCTGATGAAGCGCGAACCGGTCGACGACCTCCTCGAAGACGTTCGCGGCCACGCCAGCCGCCTCGGCGTGTCCACCACCGCACTCTGGTATCGCCTCGAAGGCATGGACCTCGTCGACCAAGCGGACGCAGAAGCGGCCGGTCTCGGCTGGGTGTAGTTGCGCAGATGCACAACTTCCTGTAAGGTGTAGTTGCGCAACTACACCAAGGAGGTGCCAGATGGCAGAGCGGCGAGTGCTGCGGACCGGCAAGGACAGCGACGGCGACATCACGTCGCTGTGCGGCGCATGGGGGTCGACGACCAAGTCGACCGCCATCACCGAGATCAGGAACGGCACGATCACCTACTACGTGAAGGACGCGTCGGCCCGGCGAGCCGACGTCCACGTGGTCAACGGTGCGACCGGCCCGTATCTGAGAACGGACCCGAACTCCGCGTGCGCCGACAACCTCGACAGCCTCGACGACTGCTGAGCAACTCAGCAGGCTCGTCACGAACGCCTGAGAGGAGGTGATCACCTTGGCCCGGAAGTCCGTCAACAAGTCGGCCGTCACCGGTCGGTTCGTCTCGAACCGGCAGGTCTCGCGCAGCCCGAAGACCACCTACCGCCAGACCACCAAGAAGAAGTGATCCGGCATACCGGCTTCGGCTCGGTGCGGTGC
>JAEYSR010000080.1 GCA_023434535.1 Actinomycetes bacterium | reverse complement strand
TCGGATCGCCCGAGACCGTCGCGACCAAGATCGTGCGGGCGGTGACGGGCCTGGACGCGGATCGATTCGACCTGAAGTACAGCGCCGGCACCCTCCCGCACGAGGCGATGATGCGCAGCATCGAGCTCTACGGCACGGAGGTCGCCCCGCGCGTCCGGGAGCGGCTGGCAGCCGGGGCCTGACCCGCCCGGCCGGGCGCCCGCTCTGGACCCGAACGTGGTTCGGAAACCTTGAATGTGGGGCTCCTGCGGCCGATGGGGGCGGCGTGAGCCGCCACACCCGACGATCGACGCGCCCGGCACCGCTCCGCGGACCGAGGTCGCGTCGCGGGCAGTCCGGAGTGACGCTGATCGAGGTCCTCGTCGGCATCGCCGTGATGGTGCCCTTGACCCTGGCGTCGGTGTCCGGGCTGATGTTCGGCATCAAGGTCTCGGCGTCCACGCAGACCGAGCAGCGGCTGGAGGTCGCGCTCACCGCAGCCGGTGAGGACCTCAAGTCGGTGCCCTACCTGACCTGCGGGACACCGAAGGAGTACCAGGAGCTGCTGAACGGCTGGGGCGAGGCGTTGAACGCCGAGCTCGTCGCCAAGAGCGCCGCATCCGAGCCGTCGCGAGCGGTCGTCGCGGTCGAGTACTGGGACAGCGCCAAGGGCAGCTTCCGGACCAAGTGCAACAAGGACGACGGGGCGCAGCGACTCCGGGTCACGGTCACCACGACCGCCGGAGGCGACTCGGCCTCGTCCGCCACCGGGACAGTGGTCAAGCGCAACGCCGCCACGCGGAAGGCGGGGAACGGGTGAGGTCTCCGATCGTCGACGCCGTCGTCCGCCGGAGTCGGCACCGGGGCCAGGGTGGCATGTCGCTCCTCGAGACCCTGGTCGCCGTCATGCTCTCGGCGATGCTGATGACCCCGGTCCTCGGCTGGGCCGCGCTCTCCATGAAGGAGCAGCGCACCGTGGTCGAGCGGAACCTGTCCGGCGCCTCGCTCGGTGTGCTGCGCACGCTCTTCACCCGCGACGTCGTCAACTCCGACCGCGCCTGGGTCGCGGGCGAGCACCTCGCGGACTGCGAGGTGCCCACCAAGGGAGCGCAGACCCTGCTCGTCCTGGTCACCGGTGACAGGGTCACCACCTACGCCACCATCCCCGACGAGGTCGACGGCGACTCCCAGCTGGTACGGGCGCAGTGCGCCCGGGCGGGCGAGACGGCAACGGTCGAGCACGAGCTCGTCGGCAACGTCATGGCCGCCGGGACCGAGGCCACGTGCGTGACGGAGAGCGAGCTCGCCGAGCTGGCTGCCGCCCAACGGTCGCAGGTGAAGGAGCAGGCCGGCTTCCAGGATCGATTGGCCGACACCTCGTGCGTGCGAGTGACGCTCCGCCTCACCACCGCCCAGCTCGACCAGATCGCGCTCACCGCGTCCCGGAGGTCCAGCGGTTCCGAGTCCGATGCGCCCATCGCCGTCATGACGGCCAAGCCGACGGACGGCAACCGGCCGTTGAAGGTGGAGTTCGACGGCTCGTCGTCGGTGGACCCCCGCGGCGAGGAGCTCAGCTACGCGTGGAACTTCGGCGACGGGGCCACCGCCGCCGGCGTGACGGCGACGCACGAGTACACGTCAGTGGGCACCTTCACCGCCACGCTGACCGTGAGCACAAGGTCGGGTCGGACGGGTTCGACGACCGTGGCGATCACCGTCGGGAACAACGCTCCGGTCGCCAAGATCGCGTCTCCGGCGACGGGGACGAAGTTCTTCCGCGGCCAGAAGGTCTCCTTCTCCTCCGCCGGTTCCGGAGACCCGATCGACGAGCCGTACGGCGGCAAGGTCGTGTCGTACAAGTGGGACTTCGGTGACGGGACGACGTCGGTCGAGGCCAACCCGTCGAAGACCTACGCCACGGTGAGCAGCCCGACCGGCTACGTGGTCACCCTCACGGTGGTCGACGACGGCGGCCTGAGCGCAACCGCCAGCGTCAACGTGCTGGTCGTGAACCGGACGCCGACGGTCACGCTCACGGCGAGCCCGTCGAGCGGGCCGAGCCCGCTCGCCGTGACCTTCACGGCCGCCGTCGTGGACGAGCCCGACATGTCGCCCCCGCCCGCACTCACCTACGCCTGGGACTTCGGCAACGGCACCACGTCGACCAAGGCCGACCCCGGCGCGGTCTACTACTCGACCGCCGGGACCTTCACCGCCAAGGTCACGGTCACCGACGACGGAGGGCTCACGGCCAGCGCCACCCAGACCGTGACGGTCGCCGCGGCCGGCCCGGCGGCACCCGCGAACCTCCGCAAGACCAACTCCGGGGTGGAGCAGGGCCTGCGGTACATCGAGATGGCGTGGGACCGCCGCGACGGTGCCACCCGCTACGAGGTCCAGCTGTCGTGCATCAGCTGCACGGAGGTGGCGACCGGTCAGGAGTCGGGCACCACGCTGCGGATCCGCGGGTTGTCGAACGGTGCCAAGGAGTACAACGCGCAGGTCCGAGCGATGAACTCGGCGGGCGTGTGGGGGCCGTGGTCGTCGCCGGTGAAGGTGAAGTCGTGAACCGGCTGCGTCGTCGACTCGAGCTCGACCGGGGCCAGGGCGGCTTCATCGTGATGGCCGGACTCGCCGTCTGGCTGCTGGTCGGCGGTCTCGTCATGACCGCGCTGCTGGGGATGACCCTCTCGGTCCTGCAGCAGGCGAAGGTCCAGAGCGAGAACTCGCAGGCCGCACGTGCGGTGGACGGTGCGCTGGAGGCCGGCATCACCAACCTGCAGATCGACGCCACCGGTCGCAAGGGGGTTCCCACGGGCAAGGAGGACGGCTCCTGCCTCGCCGGTCTCGCCAACAACGGCAAGGACCTCGTCGTCGCTGCGACCGACGGTGTGGGTGCGGTGACGGTGACGACCGCGTGCTCTGGGCCCGCGTCCGCCGACCAGCTCCACCGGGTGATCCTCACTGCGACGACCAAGGAGTCCGGCGTCGTCGGCTCGGTGGCCGCGATGGTGATCGCCGCCAAGGGCGGCGGAAACGACGTGGTGATCGACAGCTGGACCGTCGACGACAGCACCGTCGTCACGACGACCACGTCGATCGTGAAGCCCACGACGACCACGACGTCGACGACGACCACGTCGACCACCACGACGTCGACCACCACGACGACGGTGAAGCCGACGACGACCACGACCACGACGACCACCACGGCGGCTGCTGGGGTGACCTGGGCCATCAAGAACCAGTCGGACTGGGGCACGGGCTACTGCGCGGATGTCACGGTCTCGAACCCGACCAAGGCGCCGATCGACTGGCGCATCAGCTTCGCCATCGAGGGCACGCCGTACACGGTGTGGAACGCGAACTGGTCCCAGAGCGGCACGATGCTGACCGCCTCGGGCGTGGACTGGAACAAGACCGTCCAGCCCGGCGGCACGCAGCCGTTCGGCTTCTGCGCCAACCGCTGACCCGTCGGCTCGACGGGAGCGGGGCCGGGTGCCGTCGGGGGTTCCGTAGGATCGTCCTCATGCACCTTCCGCGCACGTCGCCCGCCTCCGTCGACCTGTCGGTCCGGCCGTGAGCGCCCCGCAGGGCCATCAGCCGGTCGGAACCGCTGCCGAGCCGCGCACGTCGCCCGATCCGGTGGTCATCGGCCGGGAGCCGTCGGACGCCGAGCGGGCCCGCACGCTCGCTGTCGGTCGCGTCCAGGGGACGCTCGGCACGCTCGCCCGCGAGCCCGAGGGCACCCCGTTCGTCTCCGTCGCCCCGTTCGGGATCGACGACGAGGGATCGCCGATCCTGTGCATCTCGGAGATGGCCGAGCACACCATGAACCTGCGTGTGGACCCGCGGTGCTCGCTGCTCGTGAACGAGGTCGTGGACGAGGGAGCCGACCCGCTCGCAGCGGGCCGCGTGACGCTCCTCGGCACGGCAGCGGTCGTCGGCGACGACGAGCGGGAGGCGGCCAGGGCGGCGCACCTCGCCGGCAACCCCCACGCCGGGTACTACGTCGACTTCGGCGACTTCAACCTCTGGCGGATCTCGGTCGAGTCGATCCGATTCGTGGGTGGGTACGGCCGCATGTCGTGGGTGTCGCCCGAGGACTGGGCGTCGGCCCGTCCCGACCCGGTGAGCGGCCTGGCCGGCGGCGCCATCGCCCACCTCAACGACGATCACGCCGACGCGCTGCTGCTGATCGCCCGGGTGACCGGCGGACGCAGCGACGCGACGTCGGCCGCTGCCCTCGGACTCGACCGCTACGGCCTCGACCTGCTCGCGACCGGCCCCGACGGGGCGGGCCGCGTGCGCGTGCCGTGGCCCGACGAGGTGACCGCGGTCCAGGAGATCCGCACCGCATCGGTCGCCCTGGTGCGCGCTGCGGAGGCGGCCACCAGCTGAGGTCACCTCGTCGACTGACCGTCGTCACTGACCCGACGGGACCGACCCAGGGGC
This sequence comes from Actinomycetes bacterium, assembly GCA_023434535.1. Classification (GTDB taxonomy): domain Bacteria; phylum Actinomycetota; class Acidimicrobiia; order Acidimicrobiales; family Microtrichaceae; genus Dermatobacter. The sequence goes on along the minus strand of JAEYSR010000080.1, from coordinate 2,345 downwards.
CGATCCACGGTCGGGAGCGGGTCAGCCTCGTCGCCAGCGCGACCGGTAGAGCATCAGCAGGATGACGATGATCGCCGCGAGCTCGAAGATCAGCAGCCAGACCCGGCCGGCGCTCGCCTGCAGCAGCGGCTCCTGCTCCCGCATGAAGGAGATGGCGTCGACGCTGACCGAGATGATGGTCAGCGAGGTGAGCAGGAGCACCACCAGGTTGAGCAGGTCCTGGCGCTCGGACTCCTGCGCGGCGATCTCGGCGACTTGGACGTTGTAGACGACCTCGCACGACTCCTGGATCTGCTGCTGGAGTCCGGTGAGGTCGGCGTGCGCCTCGTAGCGGGCGAAGTACGCCAGATCCTCCTCGGTCGCCGTCACCGCTCTGACGTTGGTGAAGCTGACGATCGCCAGGGCCAGCGTCCGCAGCTGGTTCAGCTGCTGGGGCGGCCGACCGCCGTGACGGTCGGCGACGTACCCGCCGACCTGTTTGCGGATCTCGTCGGTGAACAGAGCAGAGAAGGACAGGCAGGTCGCGTGGAACGTCTGGGCGACCTGGATGCCGGCGAGCAGCCGCTCCACCTGCTCCTCCGGTGTGTCCGTGACGTCGGCGACGAGCGACGGATCGGCGATGGTCCGGGCCACGAGCACGTTCGCGGCCCAGCCGAAGTGGAGCGCTCCGTGGTAGTCGAACTGCACCGGGTTTTCCGACCCGACGCCCAGTACCTCGCAGATGGCCTGGACGTGGTCGCCGTCGCCGTCGTCGACGCAGATCCCCAGGCGGGTGAATCCACCGACCAGGTCCGACTCCGTGCGCCCGTGGCGATCGGTGCGCGTCTCGAAGGCCGTGCGCTCCGTCAACGAGAACAGTCCGGAACGGCCGTCGCGGAGTGCGCCGACGAACCGCTGGTCGGCGAGGTCGAACATCTGGCCGGCCAGCGACGGCGCGTACGCTGCGTACTCGAAGCAGACCAGGAGTCCGTGGGCCAGCTCGATGGGCACGCCCGGCCCGAACTCGAGCTGGAGGTACACGGTGCCGACCGCGAGGACCGTCATCCGCAACACCGTGATCGGGTGGTCCTGGATCGCCCGACGCAGCTCGTCGTCGAACTGCTGCCGGGCGAGCGTGCTGCGAGCCCAACCGGTCTCCATCTCGGGTCGACGTGACTGGGCGAGGGCCTCGGCGCGCCAGGCCTCCGCCAGCTGTGACGTCGGTGCCAGCTCGACCCTGACCCCGCGGCCGAGGGTGTTGCTGTAGCCGACCAGGCCGATGTCGAAGTCCGGTGCGAGCTGCTCGGGATCGAACACGTCGTCGCCGAGTCCGGCGGAGCGGCCGAGGTCGAACGTGCTGACGAGTGCGAGGCGCATGGGGTCTCCGCTTCCTGCCGAACGGGGGCTCCGACGAGGACAAGGAGTATGGCGCCCCCACGACGGCCCGATTGCCGCCGCGGCTCCTCGGCCACGGCACTGCGAGGCACGTCGCCGTTCGCGGCGGGTGCGCCGCTCCCCCGCCGTCGCGTCAGAGGCGCCGCGCCGCCAGGGCGGCATGCGGTCGCTGGCCGGCGACGTCGACGCCGGGGCGCTGCTGACGCTCGATCTCCGTGAAGCCCGCATGCGCCAGACGTTCGGCGAGCTCGTCGACAGGCCAGCGACGGGCGGCGGTCACCTTGTGGGCGAAGGCGTCGATGCGGTCGCCGTCGAAGAAGCCGATGACGAGCACTCCGCTCGGAGCCATCACCCGGCGCAGCTCGGCCAGGGCGTCGTCGAGGCGGGCTGGTTCCAGGTGGATCAGCGAGTACCAGGCGAGGGTGCCGATGACGGACCGGTCGCGGAACGGGAGCGTCGGCAGCGCTCCGAGGACGAAGCGGCAGAGCGGCTCGGCGGAGCTGGCGTGGTGGAGGAGCTCCGCCACCGGATCGACACCGACGGTGTCGGCGCCGAGGGCTCTGAGGTGCCCGGTGAGGTGACCAGGACCGCAGCCGACGTCGAGCGCGAGACCAGGCCCGCCCAGGTGTCGACCGATGAGGTCGAGGTCGTCGGGGTGCACGTGGCGGACGTCGGCGAAGAGGTCGATGTACTGCTGAGCGGCCTCGCCGTAGGCACGTCGCACCTCGTCCACATCGGCACCCTACGGTCCGGTCGGTGGATGGCCTGCCTTGTGGCGGCGCCCTCGATCTCCTCGGGATGCGTCATGCTGGAACGCGTGAGCATCATCGGTCTCGACCACGTCCAGCTGGCCATGCCGGCGGGCGGTGAGGACCGGGCCGCCGCGTTCTACGAGGGCGTGCTCGGCATCCCTCGGGTCCCCAAGCCGCCTCACCTCGCCGTTCGTGGAGGCTGCTGGTTCGAGGCGGGGA
>JAEYSR010000118.1 GCA_023434535.1 Actinomycetes bacterium | reverse complement strand
GCGCATGGAAGTAGTCCCACGAGATGTCGCGGCTGGTCGTCTTGATCTCCAGGCCGGCGACGATCACTCCGTCGCCGTCGGCGAGCTCGTCGTCGAGGGTCGCCATGAACTCGGGGTGCTCGGGGTGGTGAGCGATCCGCTGCTCGGACACGGCGTGCAGACCGGTGAGCGCTTCGACCGCTTCGGTGATCGGAGCTTCGGCGTCGCGGCCTCGCTGCATCGCGTCGGTGGGCGGCGCGTCCTCGGGCGGGTCGATCTTCTCGAGGACCGCGGCGTACGCGCCTCCGTACTTGCCGGTGACGGCCCGGGCGACATCGGTCGCTGTGATGTGGGAGCGGCGATGCTCGAGCCACGCGGCCCGGTCGTCGGTGAGCGTGTCGGTGCTCACCGGCGTGCCTCCCGCAGTCGGATCGGCTGCGGGCCTGCAATCGGGTCGCTGGCTCCGAACCGGGTGCGCAGCCAGGCGAGCACCGTGACGGCGATCCACCGGCCAGTGAGCAGCGCGCCCAGGCCGAGGAGGAACGCGAGCACGAACCACACACCCCAGCCCGGGTCCGTCGCCGTGTACGTGGCGTCCGACAGGCCCCTCACCGGTCGCTCCGTTCACGGTCACGCATCGACGGATGCCGCTCAGACGGCGGCGACGTCAGCGCACAGAACCGGCCGGCGATGACGCCGACGACACCAGCGATGACCATCGCGAAGGCAGCGCCGGCGAGGACGTACTGCCAGCCCGTCATCCCGTCACCGCCTCGTCGACGTAGTCGCAGGTGAAGAGCAGGTGCCGGTGCTCCTGGGAGTCCGGGCAGGGGCACGGGTTGGTCTCACCCGTCGCGAACGTCGGGTCCGCCGCGACCTTCCACGGCTTCACACCGGACGGCAGCTCGACGTTCAACCGGTCGGCCGCGTCGTCGTCAGACACGCTCGTGCACACCGACGCGTATGACAGGCCCCACGCGTAGATCACGAACTCGTCGGCGCCCGGCACGACGGTCGCTCCTGGCGAGTTGGTCCGACTCACGACGCCACCGACCCGACGAAATCGGGCTCGCTGGTGGCTGCCCGGTCGTGCTCGGCCTTCGTCGCGATCGCGATCAGCTGAGCGGCGAAGTCGAGGAACTCCTGCGGGGTTCCGACGAGGTCGAGCTGGGCGTTGCCGCTGCGGACCTCGACCATGATCGTCGAGGTGCGGTTGTCGACGGACGACTGGTTGACGGTGGGCGGTTCGCCGTCGATGTAGTGGCGGATGTAGGTGGTGTGCGGCATCGGTAGCCTCCTGGGGTCGGCGCCCACCGCGTGACTCCTGCCGGGGAAGCGGTGGGCGTTGTCGTGTACGGAAGTCGGCCACCCCCACCCGTCCCCTACGGACGTGGGACGGGAACCAGGTGGGAGAGGAAGGGCCCTTGGCAGGGCGTGCCTGTGGTTGGGGGCGGCCGGTCGGGTCCCCGCTCGCCGGCCCTGCCTCGGGGAGGCAGAGAAGCGGGAACCCGACGAGCCCTCCCAACGGAGGGACGCCGGTCAGGGCGGCGGGTGGAAGTCCCGGTCGCTGCACGACACGAGCCGCGACGACCCGGTGATCGGATCAAACGCCCAGTCGGTGCTCGGCGTCCCGCGAGGCCGTCCGCAGTCGGGACACGCCCGGTCCTGCAACCAGATCGCTCCGACGATTACGACGATCCCGACGACGGAGCCGACACCGACGATGACCTGCGATGCGGTCACGACGCCGCCCCCAGGTACCGTGCCGGCGTGGAGTGGGTCCTCGCAGCAGCGGCGCTCGCCGTTGCAGTCCTCGGATGGCTTTTCCCCCGAGCGCCGAAACCGGATGGAACCTGGATGCTGCTGAGGCGCGGCGGCTCCGACACGTTCGTGCTTACGAACGAGCTAGGGCAGCCTGCCCACGACGTCCGATTGGACCTCGGTGAATACCCAGAGACGCTGACGCGACAGACGGGACCGTGGCGAGAGATCGAGGCCGGTGACTCGGTGATGTTCGTCGTGCAGTTCGCGGCGCAGGTCCCGATTCCGACGGCGGTCATTTCGTGGTCTCCGGGGCGAGGGCGTCGACGGCGGGAGTGGCGTCGATCGCTGGCCGCGGTGTGAAGCGATCGTTGCGGGCACTGGCCGGGACCACGTCCCAGCGCGGCCGGTACGTGAGGTTGAGTCGATCGACCGAGGCGGTGACCGTCTCGGTCCCCCACTCGCAGCGGCGGAGCTCGTCGACGAGACGGCTGCGCCATGGATCGGTGATGTAGGCGGAGCGGTCGGGAGCCAGGTCACGGAGCAACGCTGCGACGACCACGTCACGGGCAGACCAACGCAGAGCGTTTGGCGAACCGGCACCGCGGTGATCGTGGTCGAGGTAGCGGCGCCACCGGGAGGCGTAGGTCGCAGCCCGGCTCGACTCAAGGCCAAGGACCTCTGCGACCTCGCCGGTCGACCAGGTGCGCTCCGCCACCGCGGTCACGACGCACTCCGGAGTCGGGCACGACTGGCAATCGGGAACCCGACGATCGCCACGTACGGGATCAACACCTTGTTGAGGGACGTGTCAGCGGTGGGCAGCTCGCCCCGCTCGATGAGACGCTCGATCGAACGGACGTCGACCGACATCAGCCGGGCCGCTTCCTTCTTGTCGACCAGGGGCGGCGGGGGAGTGGACTGGCCCGGCTGGAACGACCGCAGCGCGTCGTCGATCTCCTCGCGGAGCATGCGCCGCAGCTCGGCCTCGAACATGCTCACGACGCCACCCGATCGATCTCGTCGCACCTTGCGCAAGGGGCCAGGTGGTCTGGTGCGGTCGT
>JAEYSR010000209.1 GCA_023434535.1 Actinomycetes bacterium | reverse complement strand
TGCTCCTCGCTCGACGAGCCTGCCGATGATGTCGAGGTACTCCGCCTTGGACCGATCGCTGACCACCCCACGGACCAGCTCCCGGTAGATCACGTCGTGGACGGCGGTGCGGTCGGGTTCGTCGGGGACCAGAACCGTCAGGCCATGCTGTTCGCGAAGCCGACCGACGTAGAAGTCCTCCTCCATCGTGTAGCGGGTGCCGAGCAGACCGACGACGTCGACGCCCACCGACCGGGCGGCAGTCGCGGTGGCATCCGCGATGTGGATGACCGGAACATCGACCGCCGCCTGAACTGCATCTGCGAGCCGGTGCATCGTGTTGGTGCAGATGACGATGGCGTCGGCACCTCCGTCGGCCATGTTCGACGCTGCCGCCGCGAGCAGTCGCCCTGCATCGTCCCAGCGGCCTTCCTGCTGCAACTCCTCGATGTCGGCGAAGTTGAACGACCGGATGAGCAGATCGGCGGAGGCGACGCCCCCCACACGCTCACGCACCAATTGATTGATGAGGCGCTCGTACTCGATCGACGACTCCCATGACATCCCGCCGAGCAGCCCCAGGCGCTTCATGCGGCGAGCGTACTGACCGGGTGTGAACTGGTGTGCTGCGTCTGCCCGCAGACGCGGACGAGCCCCGGTCCTTGGCGGGAGAGGGAAGGAGGACCGGGGCTCGTCACCACGGTCGGTTAGGAACCGTGGGGGTGATGATGGAGTCGATCTACCCAACCCCTCCGAGCTTCAACCACCTTCGATGTGTGAACATCGTCACACCCACCGATGAGTGTGTCTCCCCCGAGACAGCAGCGGGGGTCCCCGGCCCTGGGACCGGGAACCCCACTGGTGGTCGCCCCACCACCGACCCTTACAACGGCCGGGCGGCGCATTCGGTTGACAGGCGATGTTGCCCATCGACGCGGGGCCAGGATCGCGGCAGAACAGGGCGGGTTGTTCCTATGATGCGGCGCCAATGGACGACGCCCGGGTCGGCGCCCGCAACCGACGACGCACCATCGTCCTGCTCGGATGCGCGCTCGCGCTGTCCGCGGTCATGTCCATCGCCCCGGCCCTCGGTGCCGGCGCGCAGGACGCTCCGCCCACCACCACGACACCCTCCACCACCGCGCCGACGACGGGCGCTCCGACCACCGCGGCGCCCGGTGCCACCGGCGCAGGTCCGTCGATCACCACCACGATCACCGCCGGTCCCGACGGCGAGCCGATCGAGGGCGCCGTGGTCGTCGTGTCGCAGGACGGCAAGGAGATCGGCCAGGCGACCTCCGACGCCTCCGGGGCGATCTCGATCCCCGTCCCCTCGGGCGGGCGCTACCAGGTGGAGCTGGACCTCGACTCGCTGCCCGACGGGATCGAGCTGGCCGACGGAGCCCGGGCGACCCTCAACCCGATCGTCCAGGCGTCGGGCGCCCTGCCGGTCGTGTTCCGGCTGGCCGAGGAGGGCAAGGCCGCTGCCAGCGGGCCGTCGGACTTCGAGCGCCTCGCCAGCCTCATGGCGAGCGGCGTGCGCTTCGGCCTGGTCATCGCCCTGGCGGCGGTCGGCCTGTCGTTGATCTTCGGCACGACGGGGCTCACCAACTTCGCCCACGGCGAGCTGATCGCGTTCGGAGCGATCGCCACCTGGTACCTCAACGTGAGTGACGGCGGCCTCGGACTGCCGCTCCTGCTCGCCGCCGTCGGCGGCATCCTGCTGACCGGCGTGTTCGGCGCCAGCTTCGAGCTCGGCGTCTACCGGCCGTTGCGTCGCCGCGGCATGCCGATCGTGTCGCAGATGGTCGTGTCGATCGGCCTGGCCTTCGCACTGCGGTACGTGTTCAGCATCGTCTTCGGCCAGGCGCCGCAGCAGTTCGCCCAGTACGCCGCCCAGTCCCCCACCGTGTCGCTCGGCCCCGTGTCGCTGCGCCCCAAGGACCTGGTGATCACCGCGGTCGCGTTCGTCTGCCTGCTCGCCGTCGGCCTGTTCCTGCAGCGCTCCCGACTCGGCACCGCGATCCGTGCCGTGTCGGACAACCGGGACCTGTCGATCGCATCGGGCATCGACGACCAGCGGGTCATCCTCATGGTGTGGGTGATCGCAGGTGCGATGGCCGGGCTCTCGGGCATCATGCTCGCCAGCACGGACTCTGCGGCGTGGAACATGGGCCAACGCGTGCTGCTCGTCACCTTCGCGGCGGTCGTGCTCGGAGGCCTCGGCACCACGTTCGGAGCGATGGTCGGAGGCCTCGTCGTCGGCGTGGTGTCCGACGTGTCCACGTTCTGGCTCGACGCCGACCTCAAGATCGTCGTGGCCCTCGCCACCCTCATCGTCGTCCTTCTCTTCCGACCCCAGGGGATCTTCGGCGTGAGAGCGAGAACAGCATGAACGTCGGTTCCGCACTTGTCGACGGCCTGCGCGACATGGTCGCGGTGCCCAGCTGCGTCTACGCGCTCGGCGCCATCGGCCTGAACGTGCAGTTCGGCTTCGCCGGCCTTCTCAACTTCGGCGCCATCGCCTCCGGACTCGTCGGGGCCTACGGCGCCGCGATCTCGGTGGACCGGGGCCTCCCGCTGTGGGCCGGCGTGATCATCGGCATCCTCTCGGCGGCGCTGCTCGGGCTCATCCTGGGTCTGCCGACCCTCCGACTCCGGGCCGACTACCTGGCCATCGCCACGATCTCCGCCGCCGAGATCATCCGCGTCGTCGTCAACTCCGCCCGGATGCAGGACATCACCGGCGGCCCGATCGGACTCACCGGCGTCGCCAAGGACTTCTTCGCGATCAACCCGATCCCCGAGGGTCGCTACGGCTGGGGCGGCTTCAGCTTCAACCAGAACACCCTCTGGACGATCAGCGTGGGCTGGACGGTGGTCGTGCTCCTCTGCCTCCTCGTCTGGGGGCTCATGCGCAGTCCGTGGGGCCGACTTCTGAAGGCCGTGCGGGAGGACGAGGAGGCCGCCCGGTCGCTCGGCAAGAACGTGTTCAAGCTGAAGCTCCAGGCGTTCGTGCTCGGCAGCACGATCGGCGGGATCGCCGGCATCATCTTCATGTTCGACGGCGGGTTCGTGAAGCCCGACTTCTTCGTGTCCCAGACCACCTTCAACTGGTACCTGATCGTCATCCTCGGGGGCGTCGCGACCGTCCTCGGACCGCCGGTCGGTGCGATCGTCTACTGGTTCGTGGTCTCGGTCCTCAACAGCCTCCTGACCCAGGCGATCGGCGACGGCTGGTGGATCATCGACGGAACCGACACCGGCGCGGTCCGCTACGTCCTGGTCGGCGTGGCGATCGTCCTCCTCCTGGTGTTCCGACCACAGGGCCTGCTGGGCAACAAGGACGAGGCGGTCATCGGTGCCTGACGACGCCGCGCTCCCCGGAGACGTCCGCCCCGACGACGGCGCCTCCCCGTCCGCGGGCACGCCCGCTCCTGCGGGGCCGCTCCTGGTCGCCGACGGGATCCACCGCGCCTTCGGCGGCGTCCGGGCGGTCGACGTGGACCACATGGAGGTCGAGCGGGGCACGGTCGTCGCCCTGATCGGTCCGAACGGTGCCGGCAAGACCACCTTCTTCAACGTCCTCACCGGCTTCGAGCGCTCCGACGGCGGCAGCTGGCAGTTCGAGGGCCAGGACCTCAGCGGGCGGCCGGCCTACGCCGTGGCCAGGGGCGGGATGGTCCGCACGTTCCAGACGGCCAGGGTGTTCCCCCGCCTGTCGGTGCTCGACAACATCCGCCTGGCGGCCAAGGACCAGAAGGGCGAGCACCTCCGCACCGCGCTGTTCCCGTGGATGTGGCGCCGACAGGAGGACCAGCTCGGCGTGCGGGCCGAGGAGCTCGGCCGGTGGGTCGGACTCGGCGACAAGCTGGACGACAAGGCCGGCACGCTCTCCGGCGGCCAGCGGAAGCTCCTCGAGCTGGCTCGCGGCGTGATGTCCGCGCCGAGCCTGCTGATGCTCGACGAGCCGATGGCCGGCGTGAACCCCGCCCTGCGCCAGCTCCTCCTGGACAAGATCCGGGAGCTGCCGGCTGAGGGCATCACCGTCCTCTTCGTCGAGCACGACATGGACGTGGTGTCGGCCATCTCCGACGTGGTGATCTGCATGGCCGAGGGGCGCATCATCGCCACCGGGACCGCCGGGGAGGTCGCGGCCGACGAGCGGGTCATCGAGGCCTACCTCGGAGGTTCGAGCGGCGACCTGCGCGACATGGCGGCGGAGATGGAGCCGGCCGTCGAGCGGCTCTACCACGACCAGGACAGCAACGACCACGACGGCGACGACCGGGACAGCCAGGACGACGGCTCCGAGAACGAGGAGGGGTCATGACACCGACCGGCGATCCGCTGCTCGTCGTCCGGGACCTGGTCGCCGGCTACGTGCCCGGCGTGGACATCCTCAGGGGCGCCTCCATCGACGTGGCGCGCTCCGAGCTCGTCGGCATCATCGGCCCGAACGGTGCCGGCAAGTCGACCCTGATCAAGGCCGTGTTCGGCCTGGTGCCCGTCCGCTCGGGCGTGATCGACATGGACGGCCAGGACATCGTCGGCGTCCACGGCTTCGACCTGGTGTCCCGGGGCGTCGGCTACGTCCCGCAGGTGCAGAACGTCTTCGGCACGCTCACCGTCGAGGAGAACCTCCGGATGGGCGCCTACCTCCGCCCGGACCGCTTCGAGGCGCGACGCGACGAGGTGCTCGACCTGTTCCCCGCGCTGGTGGAGCGGCGCGGCGACCGCGCCGACTCGCTGTCCGGCGGCCAGCGCCAGGTCCTGGCCATGGCCCGGGCGCTCATGATGGAGCCCAGCCTGCTCCTGCTCGACGAGCCGTCAGCTGGCCTCTCCCCCGCCATGCAGGACGAGGTCTTCGCCCGGATCGCCGCGATCAACGATGCAGGCGTGTCGGTCCTCATCGTGGAGCAGAACGCGCACAAGGCCCTGCGGATCTGCCACCGCGGCTACGTGCTCGACAACGGCGTCGACGCCTACACGGGCACCGGCGCCGAGCTGCTCGACGACCCCAAGGTCATCGAGCTCTACCTGGGATCGCTGGTCCGCAACCGCTAGCGCCGCTGTTGCGCTAGCGCCGCGATCGCCGGCGCGTCCGCAGGCGCCGCGGCGACGCCCGGCACGAGCCCGGACGCGGACGGGGCGCCCCCGGAAGGGCGCCCCGATCCCCGAACCTTCGGCTCGGTCGCGTACCTCGCCCGGCGTCAGCCGATCTTGATCTGCGCCGCTCCTTCGACGTTCGCGTCCTTGCCGTCGGCGCCGTAGGCCCAGACGTCGTAGACACCGGTGCCGGGCTGCATCTTGTTCCACTTCTCGAACATGGACGACGCACCGCGGTAGTGGATCGTCTTGCCCTCCTCGAGGAGCGCCTTGCAGTCCTTGAAGTTGTTGCAGTCCTCGTCACCCTCCAGGTTGGAGGCGAAGTTCTCGGCGATCGCCGTGCCGTCGTCGCTCTTGGCCTTCACCGCGGCCAGCGCCATGAGGTTGGTGCAGTCCCAGTAGTACGACGAGAAGATGGTGTCGATGCCGGTCGCCGCGAACTCCGCGGTGAACGGGCTCTCGATGCCCTGCGGGGCGGCCGCCGGAGCGGTGCCCTTGATGCCGGCCACCTTCGACGGGTCCGACGGATCCACCGTCGCCGCGAAGCTGGAGCCCTTCATGCCGTCAGCGGTGTAGATCGGGATGTCGGACGGTCCGGCGCCCTTGCCGATCATCGTGCTGACGACCTTCGCGCCGTCGTCGTTGAAGCCGATGATCACGACCGCGTCGGGCGACGAGTCGAGGGCCTTCTGGACGTCAGCGTCGAAGTTCGAGGCGTCGGGGTTGTACAGGACGGTCTCGGTGACCTGGGCGCCGCTGTCCTCGAGCGCCGTCGAGAGCGACTCGGAGAAGCCCTTCCCGTAGTCGTCGTTGCGGGCCAGGATCGCCACCTTGGACTTGCCCTCGCCGGTGATCAGGGTGGCGAGCGCCGGGCCCTGGAGGTCGTCGCCGGGAGCGGTGCGGAAGAAGTAGCCGTCGCCGCCGTCCTGGAGGTTGGCCGCCGTCGTCGAGCCGGAGCAGGTCGGGACCTTGTCGGTCGCGATCGACTCGAGCAGCTTGGACGCCACGCCGGACGGCGCCGGGCCGATGATGGCGTCCACCTTGTCGGTGTTGACCAGCTTGGCGTAGCTGGTGGCCGCCACGTTGGGGTTGGTGCCGTCGTCGGCCTCGACCACCACGACCGGCTTGCCGTTGACGCCGCCCGCGTCGTTGATGGCCTTGACCGCCAGGTCGACCGGGGTCTGCAGCGATTCGACGATCACGCTGAGATCACCGGTCTGGGGCACGAGGGTGCCGAGCTTCAGCTCGCCGTCGACGTTGCCCCGGTCACCACCCGACGACGCCGTGGTCGTCGTGGAGTCATCGCTCTTCTCGTCGTCGCTGCCGCAGGCCGAGGCAACCAGCCCCAGTGCCGCGACGGCGACGATCAACGCACGCGTCAGATTCCTGCGCATCGGCCCGTCTCTCCTCGTGTCTCGCCCGGGTCGGACGCCCGGGGGTCGGTTCACCCTAGGTTCACCGGGCGGACCGGTGACGGACATCTGCTCCCCCGGCCGGGGTAGCGAAGGACGACCCGACCGCCGATGGGGACCCGACCCCGACCGGGCAGTCAGCCGGGGACGCGCATGCGTCGGCGGGGGCGGTCACCCCGGACGCAGGGACGACCTCAGGCGACGCGGGAGCTCCGGCGGCGCGGCCGGTAGTTCGCCAGGCGGTCGGCGCTGCGCCAGACGTCGCGGTAGTAGTCGCGTGCGAGGTCGCCCATGTCGTGGGGTTCGGTCACGACCGAGGCGCCACCACCGTTGGCCGACGGCAGCCCACCCACCTGGAGGATCCGGTCGGAGCTCACGACGCAGCGGTCCGAGATCAGCTCCGCGTCGGCGACGCGCAGGCGCAGCTTGTGGTCCCGGCGACGCAGCGACTCGACGTGGTCGACCATGTCGGCCAGCTCGTCGTCGTCGAGGCGGTCGCTCACGAGCACACGGGTCACCGACGTGTGGGCGGTGAGGTACTCGAGCTCGCTGCGACGGCAGTACGGGTCCACCAGCATCGGCCGGTGCAGCGCGGCGATCCGGCCGACGATGCGGGCGAACGCCAGAGGATCGCTCGAGCTGAGATCGGCGTCGAGCACCTCGAAGGCCGGGAACCCGCTCTCCAGGCCCAGCGCGTCGACCACGCGGCGACCGAGCCCGGTGGGAGCGACTCCCTCCTCGCCGACCGGGTGCAGCAGGCCGCGCCGCAGCAACGAGGAGATGGCTCCCTCCTGGTACTCAGGGTCCTGTCCCATCAGTCCGGTCACGGTCGCCAGGCCTGCGGGATGCCGACCTTCGGACAGGTGCGTGAGCTCCGTGCGGGTGGGCGCGTGGCCGACCTCGTGCAGACGGACGGCCCACAGCAGGATCCGGTGCGACTCCTCGTCGAGCAACTCCATGCGCTCAACCTAGAGGCGCGGCGCCGAGGAACGGCGACTCTCGATGTGACCCTCGACACAAATTCCGGTCACCCGGGCTCCAGACCGACCAGGTGTCCGGTCTCGTTGAACGACCTGAGACGGGGGTGACCACCCACCACGTCGACGCGGGTGATCGACGCCGGGTCGACGTGGCAGGTCCAGCTCACATCCGCGCCGAGCGCCCAGCCGACCGCGGCCTTGAGCGGCGACACGTGGGTGGCGATGACCACGCAGCCGTCCGTCGCCCGCTCGGCCCAGTCCCGACAGGCCGCGGTGACGCGCTCGTCCACCTGGTGGAGCGACTCGCCCGCGGTCGGACGGAAGTGGGGATCGGTCCTCCACTGCGCCCACGTCTCCGGCGACACGTCCGCGATCGGCGTGCCGTCCCACTCGCCGTAGTCGACCTCGATGAACCGCTCGTCGACCTGCACCGGGAGGCCGAGCGCCTCGGCGGTCTCCACGGCCCGACGTAGCGGGCTCGACACCACGGCGGCGACCGGTCCGCTCGAGGCGAGCACCGCGGCGGCCAGCGCGGCGGCCTGCCGACGCCCGAGGGGATCGAGCTCGACGTCGAGGCGCCCGAGCAGCAGCCCGGCCGCGTTGGCCGCGGTCCGACCGTGGCGCACCACCACCAGAGAGCTCACGACGCTCTCCCGCCATCCCGTCGACCACGGGCCGGAGGGGTCGTACCGCCACGGCTCGACATCACGGCCCGGTCCAGCTGACCGGTGCGGAGGAACCGCGACCTCCGAGCCGGGTCGTCGAGCCCGAACCGCCGCCACGCCCACCATCCCACTGCGAGGCCGGCCAGCTCCATGACCACGCTCCACAGCCCGCGGTCCAGCTCCGGTGCCGAGCCGGGCGTGAACTCCAGGCCCAGGAACGGCCACCAGAACGTCGCCGTCATCGTGAACGCCAGGTCGAGCACCAGGTGCATGTACATCCCGATGGGGAGCCCCAACCACCGTCGGCGCACCAGCCGGCGGTTCACGGTCGCGGCCATGACCACGCAGAGGACGAGGGTCGGCGCCACGAGCGAGTGGAGGGGACCGGCCCCGAACGGGACCTCGACCACGGGGATCACCGCCCCGAGGGCCACCATCCGGTAGTCGATCGCCGGGCTCTGGAACACCGCCCAGGTGACGACCACGCTGAGCACCGCGAACCAGATCAACACGACGTCGCCACCTCTGCGTCGACGGTCAGCGGACGAGGATCCGGCCGCACTCCGGGCAGATGACGACGGCGCCCTCGGGAGCGCGCCGCACCTCTTCGAGCTCGGCGGACGGGATCTCCAGGTGGCAGCCGTCGCACCGGTTCCCGATGAGCCGGGCGGCGCCGATCCCGCCCATCCTCGACCGTGTGGCCTCGTACGCCTCGAGCACCTCGGAGGGCACGGCGGATGCAGCGGCGTCGCGCTCGCCCTGCAGCTGGGAGAGCTCGGCGTCGATCTCGGCGCGGGCCTCGTCGAGTCGCGTCGTGAGCTCCGCGGCGCGGGCGTCGTGGTCGCGCACGACCGCGTCGAGCGCGTCCACCTCGGCCTGGATCGGCTCGGCCGCCTCCATCACCTCGATGGCCCGGTCCTCCAGCTCCGACTGCCGGGCCTTCAGGAGCTTGTGATCGGCCTGGAACGCCTCGAGCTCCTTGTGGGCGACGACGCTGCCGTCGTAGAGCTTCCGGTCGATGTCGGCCGCCTTGTCCTCGACCAGGGCGGCCTCGTCCTCGAAGCCCTTCTGCTGGCGGACCAGCTCGTGGAGGCGATCCCGGGCCACGTCCGCCTGGGCCTGGGCCTCGGCCCGGGCCCGCTCCGCGTCGGCCAGCTCCTGCAGCTCGGGCAGGGCGCCCCGTCGGTGCCGCGCCTGGTCGACACGGGTGTCGAGCGCCTGTACGTCGATCAGAGCATCGAGCGATCCCACGCCCGCAACCTACCGGCCCGACACGTGCTCAGCCGCCGGTCCCTGCGCCGGTGTCGCCGCCGCCTGTGCCACCGCCGCCGTCGCCGCCCGTCGTGCCGCCCCCCGAGGAGCCCGAGCCCGACGATCCGCCGGTCCCGGTGCCGGACGACGGGGTGGTCCCGCTCGGCTTGGTCGTCGTCGACTTGGACTTGGAGGACCCCGAGGTCGACCCCGACGACGAGCGGGACGAGGACGATCCGGACGACGAGGACGAGCCGGACCTGGACGACGAGCTCTTCCAGGGGTCGGGGACGGCCTTGGCCTTCGGCAGCTTGGTCGGCTCGGAGAACTGGAGGACCGGGGCGCCGTCGAGGACCGTGGACATGTAGTCGTGCCAGACCCGCGCCGCGGTGGCGCCACCCTGGACCCGCCCGCCCTTCATGTTCGTGTTCGCCGCCGGGTTGCCGATCCACACCGCCGTCGACAGCTGCGGCGTGAAGCCGACGAACCACACGTCGGTGTTCTTGCCGCCCTCGAGCTCCGTGGTCCCGGTCTTGCCGGCCGCCGGTCGACGCTGGGGAAGGGACCCGGCGGAGTAGGTGCCGTTGGTGACGACCTTCTCCATCCCGATGACGGCCTGGCGGGCCACGTCGACGGGCACCACCTGCTCGTCGCGGGGGGCAGCCTCGAAGAGCACCTTGCCGGTCCGGTCCTCCACCTTGGAGACGAAGTGGGCGTCGTTGCGACGACCGTCGTTGGCGATCGTCGAGTACGCCAGCGCCATGTCGAGGGGCTTGACCAGTGCGTCGCAGCCGATGGTGAAGCACGCCGGCTCGACGTGGTTCGGGTCCAGGGACGACTCGGTGATCCCGAGCTTGACCGCCGTGCTCTCGACCGCATCGAAGCCGACCGCCCCCTGGAGGCGCATGAAGGCGCAGTTGTTGGACTGGGCCAGGGCCTGGCCGAGCTCCACCATGCCCTGCGACGGGCAGTCGTCGGGGTACGGCCCCGAGTCCTTGACGCCCCACAACTTCTTCATGTTCTCCGGCGCGTACGCACCGGAGACCGTGCTGTTGATGCTGTAGCCGGCGTCGAGGGCGGCGACGAGCGTGAACACCTTGAACGACGAGCCCGACGAACGACCACCGATCGGGGCCGCGATCTCCACCAGCCCCTTGTCAGGGACCTCGGCCTCTCCGACGACCGCCCGGACCGCGCCGCTGGACGGCTCGACCGACGCCAGGGCCACCGCCGTCTCGGGGTTGGCCGCCTTCAGCGGGTTGGCCGCCGCAGCGGCCTCCGCCGCGGCCTGCATGGTCGGGTCGATCGTCGTGGTGATGCGGAGACCGCCGTTGAACACCAGGTAGCGCCGCAGCTCCTGGGTCGGCGCGAGCCACTCGGCAGCGAGCAGCTCGTCGCGCACCTTGCGCTCGACGTAGCTCAGCGAATCGGTCGTGAGGGCGATCGTGCGGCCGAACGCCTCGGTCGGCAGCGGCAGCGCGGCGATGAAGGTCGCCTCGTCCTCGGTGACGAGGCCCTGCTCCTTCATCCGCGACAGGACGATGACCCGGCGCTCCTTGGCGACCTTGGGGAACCGGATCGGGTCGTAGCCGTTGGGGTTGCGGATCAGCGACGCCAGGATGGCCGCCTCGGCGTAGTTGATCTCCGACGCCGGCTTGTCGAAGTACGTCTGCGCGGCGGCCTGCATCCCGTACGCCCCGCGACCCATGTACACGGTGTTGAGGTACTGCTCGAGGATCTGGTCCTTGCAGGTCTTCTTGGGCACGCCCTCGCACAGCTGCTGCTCGAGCTGGAGGGCGAGCGACGCCTCCTTCATCTTCCTGGTGATGTTGCGCTCGTCGCCGACCAGCGACAGCTTGACCAGCTGCTGGGTGATAGTGGACCCGCCCTGGGAGATCCCGCCCGCGTCGCTGTTGGCCCGGAACGCCCGCAGGATGGACTTCGCCGACACGCCGTCGTGCTCGTAGAAGTCGGCGTCCTCCACCGCGAGCACCGTCTTCTGGAGCTCGGGCGAGATCTGGTCGAGCGACACCACGTCGCGGTTCTCGCTGCCGGCCAGGACGCCGTACGGCTCGCCCGTCTCGGTGACGATCTTGGACGCCTCGGGCAGCGACGGCAGCGCCAGCTTGGTCACCGAGTTGAACGACGCCGCCTCGGGCAGCCGGCCGATCTCGGGAACCAGGGCCGAGCCGATGAGCACGAGCGCGGCCACGCCGAGCGCGACGATCGCGGTGAATCGGAGGAGGAGTCGGGTCGGTCGGCTCATGGAGGTGTCGGCGCGGCGGATGACGCCGCTCCACGCTACCGGTGACGAGGTGCCGGCCCAGGGCACCCGCCGGCGAGCCGTCCGGCGTGGCCGAGCGGATCCTCAGGGTGCCCGAGAGGTCCTCGCACGGATCGAGCGGACTCTCGTCGCGGAGCCACGGGTAGCGTGCCGGCCATGAGCCACCCGTTCCGCTTCGGCGTCCAGTACAGCAAGCCCCTCGAGGGCACGACGTGGCAGGAGACCGCGCGCCGGACCGAGGAGCTCGGCTACTCGACGCTCTTCGTGCCCGATCACTTCGGCGACCAGCTGGCACCGATCGCCGCCCTCTCGGTCGCCGCCGAGGCGACCTCCACGCTCAACGTCGGCGCCCTGGTGTTCGACAACGACTACCGACACCCGGTCACGCTGGCGACGGAGATGGCGACCCTCGACCTGCTCACCTCCGGACGGGTCGAGCTCGGCCTCGGCGCCGGCTGGATGATCACGGACTACGAGCAGTCGGGCATGGCCTACGACCCGCCCAAGGTCCGGGTCGACAGGTTCGAGGAGGGACTCGAGGTCATCGCCGGGATGTTCGGCGACGGTCCGTTCGACTTCACCGGCGAGCACTACTCGATCACCGGGCTGAACGGCCTTCCCAAGCCCCACACCGACGGCGGACCGAAGCTCCTCATCGGGGGCGGCGGCAAGCGGGTGCTGTCGATCGCGGCCCGCCACGCCGACATCGTCGGGGTCAACCCCAACCTGAAGGCGGGAGCGATCACGGCGGAGACGGCGCTCGACGCCATGGCCTCGGCCGTCGACCGCAAGGTCGAGTGGGTCAGGGAGGCCGCCGGCGACCGGTTCGAGCAGATCGAGCTCAACCAGCTGAGCTTCGCCGCCACGATCACCGACGACACCGAGTCCTTCGCCGCGTTCCTGTCCGAGCTGTTCGGCGCCCCGCCCGAGGAGGTCCTCGACGCGCCCACCGTCGTGGCGGGGAGCCTGGGCGAGATCGTCGACCGGCTCGAGGCCCGCCGGGACCGCTGGGGGTTCTCGTACTACGTCTTCCAGGCCGACGCCGCGGAGACCATGGCGCCGCTCGTGGCCGAGCTCGCCGGCCGCTGAGCGGACCCGGGATCCCACGTTGATCTGGAGACGACGTCGCGACGCGTCCGCTGAGGACACCACGATCGCCCTGGCGGGAGCGGGCGCGATCGCCGTGGTCCACGCCCTCGCCGCACCGGTGGCCGGCGGGCGCGTGGTCGCGATCGCGTCGGCGGGCGGCGCCTCCGCCCGCCATCTGGCCGGCCAGCTCGACGACCAGCACCGCCACGACGTCCGCCACGTGGGAGTCGACGACCTCCCCGCCGGCGCCGACCTGCTCGTGGTCGCCACTCCCCCGCCGACCCACGCCGCCCTGGCGCTCCAGGGGCTCGCCGCCGGCGCCGACGTGCTGGTGGAGAAGCCGTTCACGACGACGTTGGCAGACGCCGACCGGCTGGTCGACGCCGCCGCCGACGCCGACGGCCCCATCCTCCGCTGCGCCGAGAACCTCCTCCACGCCCCCGCCTGGGCGACGGTGACCGCCCATCGGGCGACGATGGGTCCGCTCCGGCACCTGTCGGCCAGGACGTTGCAGTCGCCGCCGACCTGGGGTCACTTCACCGAGCCGCTCGCCGCGGGTGGCGTGCTGTTCGACCTCGGCCCCCACCCGCTCGCGCTCGTCATGGCGCTCGCCGGGGAGCCGGTGGTCGCGGTGTCGGCGGAGATGAGCTCCGGACGGCCCGACGGCGCGGACGACGACGCGCAGGTCCTGCTGCGGTTCCGTTCCGGGCTGGAGGCGACCGTCGACGTGTCCTGGACCGCCGGCGACGACGAACCCGGGACGTCGTCGCCGCAGGCGGAGTGGGCGCTGCAGGCCGCGTCCGACGACGGAGTGGTCCGTCTCGAGCTCTACCCCGAGGTCCTCGTGGAGCTCGACGGGGAGCCGGTCGACGTCGCCGACCGCCACCCGGACGCCGCCGATCCCCTCCTCGAGAGGATGGGCTACGTCGACCAGCTCGCCCACCTCGACTCATCCCAGACCCCCGAGGCGGCCAGGGACGTGCTCGAGGTCATCTGCGCGGCCTACGAGTCGGCCGGCCGGTCCGGAGCCGAGGTGGCCGTCCCGTTCACGGGCGACCGGACCCTCAACCCGATGCAGCTCTGGAAGGGCTGAGCCGAGCACTCCGCCGGTCGACTCCATCCGCCGGCGAACTTGTACGCCACACGCCACGTGCACGACCGTCACGCACGACTTCGACAGGCCGACCGGGCGTCTGGGGTAGACCACCGCCATGGACGCCTGGCCCGAACTGAACGTCGACGACTGGACCCCGACCCGCGACACCCTGCAGCTGTGGACGCAGATGGTGGGCAAGGTCCGCATGGAGCTCACGCCCCCGATCAACCAGTGGTGGCACGTCACGCTGTACGTGTCGGCGCGCGGGCTGCGCACCGGCGCCATCCCACTGGCCGACGGTGGCGTCGTCGACCTCGAGTTCGACCTGATCGGCGGTGAGCTCCTGATCCGCCGGTCCGACGGTCGCACCGCCTCGATCGAACTGCGCCCGAGGACGACCGCCGACTTCCACGACGAGCTGTTCGCCACGCTGGGCCGGCTCGGCGTCGACGTCCGGATCGTCGGGACCCCGGTCGAGCTGCCCGACGTCATCCCGTTCGCCGAGGACACCGTGCACGCCGACTACGACGCCGAGGCCGCCCGCCTGTTCCACGGCCAGCTCGTCGCCGCCGACCGGGTGCTGCAGAGGTTCCGCTCGGAGTTCCGGGGCAAGGTCAGCCCGGTCCACTTCTTCTGGGGAGCGTTCGACCTGGCCGTCACCCGGTTCTCCGGACGGCCGGCGCCGCAGCACCCCGGCGGGATCCCGAACTGCCCCGACTGGGTCATGCACGAGGCCTACTGCGAAGAGGTGTCCAGCTGCGGGTTCTGGCCCGGAGGCGGGTCATCGGCGCCGGGCGGTCGCGAAGGCGCGTTCTACGCCTACGCCTACCCCGAACCCGACGGCTACCGCGACACGACCCTCACGGCCGGGCACTTCGACGAGGCGCTCGGCGAGTTCGTGCTGCCCTACGAGGACGTCCGCACCGCGGCCGATCCCGACGGGACGCTGCTCGGCTTCCTCAGGGCGACCCACGCCGCCGCCGCGGAGCTGGCCGACTGGCCCTGACCACCCGGCACCCCGGTTCGGGCCTGGGACGGGGCCGGGGGACGGGGCGGGACGGCGAGGGTCAGAACTCCTCGTCGAAGGACACCTCGCCCTCGACACCCATCTGGTACGAGGACACGGTCCGTTCGAAGAAGTTCGTGAGCTCCTGCACGTCCTGGAGCTCCATGAAGGCGAACGGGTTCTTGGAGCCGTAGGCCTTGGGAAGGCCGAGGGTCATCAGCCGCTGGTCGGCGACGAACTGGAGGTACTCGCGCATGTCGACGAGCGACATGCCGGCGATGCCCTGGCTCAACAGGTCCTCGGCGAAGCCGAACTCGCACTCGACGGCCTCGCCGATCATCTCCCGGACCTGGGCGCCGAGGTGGTCGTCGAAGAGGTCGGGCTCCTCACGGCGGACCTGCTCGATGACCTCGAACGCGAAGTTCATGTGGCACGACTCGTCGCGGAACACCCAGTTGGTGCCGGCGGCGAGGCCGTTGAGCAGGCCCTTGGAGCGGAGGAAGTAGACGTAGGCGAAGGCGCCGAAGAAGAACAGGCCCTCGATGCAGGCCGCGAAGCAGATCAGGTTCAGCAGGAACTGCTGGCGGTCCTCACGGGTGCGGAGCTCGTCGAGGCTGTTGATCGAGTCGATCCACTTGAAGCAGAACTCGCCCTTGCGACGGATCGACGGGATGTTCTCGATCGCCGCGAACGCCTGGGCACGCTCGTCCTGCTCGGGGATGTAGGTGTCCAGCAGCGTCAGGTAGAACTGGACGTGCAGGGCCTCCTCGTAGAGCTGGCGGCTCAGGTACATCCGGGCTTCGGGCGTGTTGATGTGCTGGTAGAGGTTCAGCACGAGGTTGTTCGCCACGATCGAGTCGCCCGTCGCGAAGAAGGCGACCAGGCGGTTGATGAGGTGGCGCTCCGCCGGCAGCAGCTTGCGCTGCAGGTCCACCAGGTCGTCGGAGAAGTCGATCTCCTCGACGGTCCAGGTGTTGCGGATCGCGTCGCGGTACATGTCGTAGAACTGCGGGTAGCGCATCGGCCGCAGCGTCAGGTGGAACCCGGGGTCGAGCAGGTTGCCGGCACCGGTCGGTGCGTCGGGGACGACGGCCGGGTTGACGACTGCGGGCTCGGGCAGGTTGTAGGCAAGTGCTTCGTTCAGTGACATGTGGGCGCGGTGCTCCTGGGGCGAGGGCGTGTGACGGACGAGTGGTGGGTGGCGTGCGGCGGCGTGAGCTCGCCGCGAGCGGCTCGGGCTGAGCCGCCCGGACGCAGCGGCTCAGCGAGCGCCGCTCACTGGCAGGCTTCGCAGGACTCGGGGTTCTCGAGCGAGCAGGCCAGCGCCTCCTCGTCGGTGAACGACGTCGGCGCCGGGGCCGGCTCGCCGCCGCCGGTCGGCCCGCCGGGACCGCCGTCGGGCGTGGTCGTGGCGGCCGCGCTCGTGGTCGTCTTGTTGATGCGCGTCGCCGGGCGGGACCGCATGTAGTACGTGGTCTTGAGGCCGGACTTCCAGGCGTGCACGTACATGGAGGAGAGCTTCCCGATGGTCGGCGACTCCATGAACAGGTTCAGGGACTGGCTCTGGTCGATGTAGGCGCCGCGGGCGGCACCCATGTCGATCAGCGCACGCATGGGCAGCTCCCAGGCCGTGCGGTAGATGGCCCGGATGTCGGCGGGGATGGCGTCGATGCCCTGGACCGACCCCTCGTCGCGCTTGATGGCGGAGATGACCGACTCGGTCCAGAGCCCACGGGCCTGCAGCTCGCGGACCAGGTAGGTGTTGATCTGGAGGAACTCGCCCGAGAGCGTCTCCCGCTTGAACAGGTTGGACACCTGCGGCTCGATGCACTCGTAGCAGCCGGCGATCGAGGCGATGGTCGCGGTCGGGGCGATGGCGATCATCAGCGAGTTGCGCAGGCCGGTGCGGACGATCCGCTGCTTGAGGGCGTCCCAGCGAGCCGGGTCGGTGGGGGTGACGCCCCAGAGGTCGAACTGGAGCTGGCCCTTGGCGGCCCGGGTCTCGGAGAAGCCGTCGTGCGGGCCGAAGCGCTCGGCCAGGTCCGCCGACGCGGTCAGGGCGTTGAAGTAGATCTCCTCGGAGATGCGGGTCGAGAGGTCGCGGGCGGCGTCGGAGTCGAAGGGCAGCCCGAGCTTGAAGAAGACGTCCTGCAGGCCCATCAGGCCCAGGCCCACCGGCCGCCACTTGGCGTTCGAGTTCCCGGCGGCGTCGGTCGGGTAGAAGTTGATGTCGACCACCCGGTCGAGGAACGGCACGGCGAGCCGCACGACCTCGGCCAGACGGTCGAAGTCGAAGGCCACGGCGCCGTCGGCACCGGGGCGGACCATGGCGCCGAGGTTGACCGAACCGAGGTTGCACACGGCGGTCTCGGCCTGGTTGGTGACCTCGAGGATCTCGGTGCAGAGGTTGGACAGGTGCACGACGTTCGGCGTGCCGTCCGCCGCGTTCGAGCCGGTCTGGTTGCACTTGAGGTTGGACGCGTCCTTGAACGTCATCCAGCCGTTGCCGGTCTCGGCGAGCGTCCGCATCATCCGCTGGTAGAGCTGGCGGGCGGGGACCTGGCGCTCGAAGAGGCCCTCGTTCTCGGCGGCGACGTACGCGTCGCGGAACTCCTGGCCGTAGAGGTCGTTGAGGTGCGGGACCTTCTTGGGATCGAACAGCGACCACTGCCAGTCCTGCTCGACGCGCTCCATGAACAGGTCGGGGATCCAGTTGGCCAGGTTCAGGTTGTGGGTGCGCCGGGCGGTGTCGCCGGTGTTGTCACGCAGCTCGAGGAACTCCTCGATGTCGGCGTGCCACGTCTCGAGGTACACGCACGCCGCGCCCTTGCGCCGCCCGCCCTGGTTCACCGCGGCGACCGAGGAGTCCAGCGTCTTGAGCCACGGGACGATGCCGTTCGACAGCCCGTTGGTGCCGCGGATCAGCGAGCCGCGGGAGCGGATGCGGCTGTAGGAGAGGCCGATGCCGCCGGCGTGCTTGGAGAGCCGGGCGACGTCGCGGTAGCGGTCGTAGATCGCGTCGAGGTTGTCCTCGGGCGAGTCCAGCAGGTAGCAGCTCGACATCTGCGGGTGCGCGGTGCCGGAGTTGAACAGCGTCGGCGAGCTGGGCAGGTACTCGAGGCTCGAGATGAGCTGGTAGAACTCGATCGCCTCCTCCGGGGTGCGGGACAGCCCGCAGGCCACGCGGAGCAGGAAGTACTGCGGGGTCTCGACCACCTGGCGGGTCTCGGGGTGGCGCAGCAGGTAGCGGTCGTACACCGTGCGCAGGCCGAAGAACTCGTAGAGCCAGTTGCGGTCGGCCAGCACGGCGTCGTTCAGCTTGCGGGAGTTGGTGGCGACCATCGCCGCGGTCTCGGCGCTGATGATGCCCTGGGCGTGGCCCATCGCCACCGACTGGCTGAAGGAGTAGATGTCCTGGTTCTGGACCTCCTTGTCGATCACCGTGGCGAGGAGGCGGGCGGCCAGCCGCGAGTAGTTGGGCTCCTCGGCGATCAGCGCGGCGGCGGTGCGGATGGAGAGCTCGTCGAGCTCCTCGGTGCTGGCCCCGTCCACCAGACCGGAGATGGTCCGGGTGGCGACCCGCATGGGGTCGACGTTCTCGAGGCCCACGGCGCACCGGGCGACGGCCCGGACGATCTTGTTGAGGTCGACCGGCTCGAGGCTGCCGTCCCTCTTGCGCACCTGCATGGGCGAACCGGTGGCCGAGTCGGTGAGGTCGACCAGGCCGGGGGTCTGGCCCGGGGCCGCACCCTCCTGACCCACGACCTGCACGGGCCGGGCTCCTGGCCCGTCCACCTCTGCGTTCACGACGTCCTGGTCGAGTGCCACCTGGTGTCCCCCTTCTGCGCACCCTGCGCTGTTGGGACCGCCGGCCTGGGGAACCGGCGGGTCCTCTCCTCCGTCCACGCCTCGACGTGGAATCCGAACCCCGACCGGGCAGCGACAGCGCTGTCAGGGCCTCATCCGAGGACCCGCTCCGAGGGGAGCACGGCACCAGATGTTGTGGCCGGGGATTCACCCACCCCCAAGATGTGGGGACAGGGTCGTAATTACAGTCAGGTAACTACAACCCTGTCAACGGTTTCAGGAAAGCTCGCTCCGCGTCGACCGGATCGGGTGGTGCGGGCCGGATCGACCACTCTCCGCGGTCGCCCGACGCGCCTCCGACGCCGTGGCGCGCCGTCGGGACCACGACCCGACACCAGCCCGTAGGGTGGCGAGCATGGCCGGCGACACGAGTCCCCCACCCGATCCGGTCCTGCCGGGCTCGCCGGGCGGACCGCTCTGGGACCCGCTCGCCGTCCCCGCCGCCACCGTGGTCGTGGCCCGCGACTCGCCGGAGGGCCCCGAGGTCCTGATGCTGCACCGCGACAAGGGGCTCAGCTTCGCGGGCGGCATGTGGGTGTTCCCCGGGGGCCGGATCGACGCCGAGGACCGCTCCCCGGAGGACCCCGACGACCCCGAGGAGGCGCTCGAGGTGGCCGCCCGACGAGCCGCCGTCCGGGAGGCGGCCGAGGAGTCGGGGCTCGTGATCGATCCCGACGCGATCGCCCGGTTCTCCCACTGGACGCCCCCGCCGCTGCAGGACAAGCGGTTCAGCACGGCGTTCTTCGTCGCTCCCGCCGTCGACGCCGCCATCGAGATCGTGATCGACGACGGCGAGATCCGTGACCACCGGTGGGCCCGACCGGGCGACGCGATCGCGCTGCGCGACGCCGGCGAGATCACGCTCGCCCCGCCCACCTACATCACGCTGCTCCAGCTCGACGGCCACCCCAGCGTCGCCGACGTCATGGACGCCACGCGGGCCGCGCCGATCGAGCACTTCTCCACCAGGGTGGCGCTGCACGAGGGCGGCTGGACCGCCGTGTACCACGGCGACGCGGTGTACGAGGAGGTCGGCCGGGCCGGCGGGATGGCCGAGGTCGACCTCGACGCGCCCGGTCCCCGCCACCGACTGCAGATGTCCGACACCTGGGCCTACATCCGAGAGGGCTGCTGAGCGCCCCGACGCCGGTCAGCCGAGCAGGTGGTCGACGACCCGGGCCTGGAGCCCGGTCTCGCCCGGTCCCGTCCACATGGTGATGTGGGTCCCGCCATCGACGGTCACGAGCTCGTTCCGTGGCAGCGCCTCGGACGCGTTCCGACTCTGCTCCACCGGCACGTCGCTGTCGGTCTCCGCGTGCACCAGCAGCACCGGAGCCCGCACCGCGGCCAGGTCGAGCGACAGCTCCGGGAACCGGGCGACGTCGTTGTCGAAGCCGGCGGACCGGTCACCCGTGACCGTCGCCGCCCACTCGAGCACCCAGCTCCGCCGGGCCTCGTCGTCCCAGATCGAACCGACGAGCTCCGCGGCCTGCGCCTTGGAGAGGTCGCCTTCTTCGGTGACCAGCTCCTTGACCACGGTGTGGGGAGCATGACGAGCGAGCTCGCGCATGAGCCAGGCGCCCGGCCGGTGGAACAGCGCCCTCTCCTGACCCGGGTGCTCGAACGAGTACGGGCCCGACACGGCGGCGAACGCGGCGACCGCCCGGACCCGGTCCGGCTCGGCCGCCGCCAGCGAGTACGACGAGGGCCCTCCACCGGACCAGCACGCCACGGCGACGTCGTCGATGCCGAGGGCATCGAGCAGGGCCGAGTGCAACCGCGCCTGGTCTGCCGGGTCGGCTCGACCGTCGAGGAGCGGCGTCCCCAGGTAGCCCGGTCGCGACGGTGCGACGACCCGTAGACCGGCATCGGTGAGGAAGCGCCCCATGAGCACCGCCTGGTCCCACCCACCGGGGCTGCCGTGGACGAAGAGCACCACCGGGCCGTCACCGCCGGTGTCCGCGTGCTCGACCGGCCCGAGGGCCGTCTCGATCACGGACGCCACGGGCGATCCGCCGCCCGTCGCCGTCGGTCCGGTGCCGTCATCGGTCTCATGTGCATCCATCTGGTCACAATATCGTCGGATCGCTCGGATGCGTCGAGGGCGTGCGCCCGACGGTCGGTACGCTCCCCCCGCATGTCCCGCGCCCCGTACCGCAAGGCGGATGCCGTGCGAGCCGATCTGATCCGAGCCACCCGGGAGCTGCTGGCGGAGCAGCCGGCGCGGACGGTCACGGTGAGGGCGATCGCGGAGCGGGCCCACGTCCAGCACTCGCTGATCACCCGGCACTTCGGATCCAAGACCGCGCTGATGGCCATCGCCGTCGGCGAGGTGGCCGACGACTACGCCGAGGCGGTCGCCGCGGCCGACGACGTCGCCACGAGCTACACCGAGGCGCTGCGCCACCTCCGCCGGACGCCCGCGGCCGGCATGGTCCTCACCACCGACGACGAGCACCGACGGGGCGACGGACCGGCCGCCCGGTTCCCCGGCCTGAACCTGCACCTGCAGGCGCTGCTGGCGGCAGGGGCGCCCGACGACCTCCGGACGCGAGTCCTGGCGGGCCTCCTCGAGAGCACCGTGATCGGTTGGAGCATCGGCCGCGACACCGTCCTCGACGCCCTGGAGATCCCGCCCGACAGGATCGACGAGGTGGACCGGATGGCCGAGGGCCTCCTGGCGTCGATCGTCGTCTCGCAGCTCCCTCCCAGCCCCGATCCGTGCGAGGGTGAGGCATGAGCGACGGACCGATCACGGCGCCCGAGACGATCGTCTGCGTCGACTGCGGCGGCACCTGCGGACTCCTCAGCACCCCCTACGAGGGCGAGGACGGCAGGGTCGGCTTCCGGGCCGGCGACATCGTGTCCTACCGGTGCGCCGACTGCCTGGACCGCTGGGACATCGAGCTCGAGGAGAGCGACGCCGACCGCTGAGTCGACGACCAGCGCAGACCGGTCTCGTCGAAACCTCGCACCACCAGAGTTATACTGCCCGGTATGACCCACAAGGTCGGACCGAAGGGCCAGGTGGTGATCCCCAAGGAGCTCCGCGACGCGCTCGGCATCGACCCGGGCGACGAGGTCATGTTCTGGCGGGAGGGCGACCACGTCGCGTTGCGGGTCGCGACCGACCGGCCACCGCTCCGCGGCCGGCACCGGGGGCTCCGTCTCACCGCGGAGCTCGAACGCGAGCGCGCCGCCGATCGCGATCGGGAGTCGCGCCGGTGAACGTCGTCCTCGACTCGTGGGCCGTGTTGAGGTTCCTGGAGGACGACGGAGCGGTCGCCGACGAGGTCGACTCCCTGCTCGCCGAAGGGCGCCCGGTCGTGTCGTGGATCAACCTCGGCGAGGTGCAGTACGTGCTGCGACGCCAGGTCGGCGAGTCCGCGGCCTCGGCCACGGTGCGGGACCTGGAGGTCGCGCTCGACGCCCGACTGCCGGACCGGCCCATGGTGCTCGCCGCGGCACGGATCAAGGCCGACCACCCGATGGCGTACGCCGACGCGTTCGCGGCGGCGCTCGCTCAGTCGCTGGGCGCCACCCTGTGGACCGGCGACCCCGAGCTGCTGATCGACGGCGCACCCTGGTCCCACCGGGACCTCCGCCCGCGCTGAGCGTCGCAGCAGGACGCTCGGCGCGCCGGGACGCGACGGCAGCTCCGGCGCCGATACCCCCTCAGAGCCGACTGGGGGCCGCCGCTACGCTGGAACGTCCATGGACCCCGCCCCTCCCTCCGCTGACGGCGACCATCCGGCCCGACCCGCCGGGCAGCCGTACCCCACCGTCTCGTCGCGCCCCGACCTGCCGGCCATCGAGCAGCGGCTGCTGGACCGCTGGGCGGACCAGAAGACGTTCGAGCGGTCGATCGAGCAACGTCCTGCCGACGACGAGTTCGTCTTCTACGACGGTCCGCCGTTCGCCAACGGGCTCCCCCACTACGGCCACCTGCTGACCGGCTACGTCAAGGACGTCGTCCCCCGCTACCAGACCATGCGGGGCAAGCGCGTCGAGCGGCGCTTCGGCTGGGACTGCCACGGCCTGCCCGCCGAGATGATGGTCGAGCAGGAGTCCGGGATCGCCGGGCGGGCGGCCATCACCGCCTACGGGATCGACCGGTTCAACGACCTCTGCCGCACCTCGGTGCTCCGCTACACCGACGAGTGGGAGCGCTACGTCACCCGCCAGGCCCGCTGGGTCGACTTCGCGGACGACTACAAGACCATGGACCTCCCCTACATGGAGTCCGTGATCTGGGCGTTCCAGCAGCTCTGGGACAACGGACTGGTCTACGAGGCATACCGGGTCATGCCCTACTCGTGGGGCGCCGAGACCCCGCTGTCGAACTTCGAGATCCGCCTCGACGACGCCACCCGCCCGCGTCAGGACCCGGCGTTGACCGTCGCGTTCTCGGTGCTGCCCGACGCCCGGCCCGGTCGCGCCGGCGAGCTCCTGGGCGACGGCCCGGCCGAGATCTGGGCCTGGACGACGACGCCGTGGACGCTGCCGTCCAACCTGGCGCTCGCGGCCGGGCCCGCCATCGAGTACTCGGTCGTGAACCTCCTCGAGGGTCCGCGGGCCGGCACCCGCGTGGTGCTCGGCACCGGCGCGCTCGCCCGGTACGACAAGGAGCTGGGCGACGGCTACGAGGTCGTCGGCACGCTGACGGGCGCCGAGCTCGGCGGCGTGCGGTACGAGCCGATGTTCCCCTACTTCGCCGGGCGGGAGAACAGCTTCGTCGTGCTCAACGACGACTTCGTCACCGACGACGACGGCACGGGCGTGGTCCACATGGCACCGGGCTTCGGCGAGGACGACCAGCGCGTCAGCGAGGCCAACGGCATCGTGCTCGTGTGCCCCGTCGACGACAGCGGTCGCTTCACCTCCGAGGTGCCCGACTACCAGGGCCAGAACGTCTTCGACGCCAACCCGAACGTGATCGCGGACCTGAAGGCCCGGGGCGTGGTCGTGCGCCACGACACCTACGACCACAA
This sequence comes from Actinomycetes bacterium, assembly GCA_023434535.1. Taxonomy (GTDB): domain Bacteria; phylum Actinomycetota; class Acidimicrobiia; order Acidimicrobiales; family Microtrichaceae; genus Dermatobacter. Next base: position 1,987 of record JAEYSR010000209.1, on the reverse strand, counting down.
CTACCCGCACTGCTGGCGGACCGACACGCCGATCATCTACAAGGCCGTGTCGTCCTGGTACGTCGAGGTCACCGCGTTCCGGGATCGCCTCGTCGAGCTCAACCAGGACATCAACTGGATCCCGGGCCACGTCCGCGACGGCCAGTTCGGCAAGTGGCTCGAAGGAGCCCGCGACTGGTCGATCAGCCGCAACCGCTTCTGGGGTTCGCCGATCCCGGTGTGGCGCTCCGACGACCCGGCCTACCCGCGCACCGACGTGTACGGCTCGCTGGAGGAGATCGAGCGGGACTTCGGCGTCCAGCTGACCGACCTGCACCGGCCGACCGTCGACGAGCTCGTCCGACCCAACCCCGACGACCCGACCGGCAACTCGATGATGCGCCGCGTCACCGAGGTGTTCGACTGCTGGTTCGAGTCGGGCTCCATGCCGTACGCCCAGGTCCACTACCCGTTCGAGAACAAGACCTGGTTCGACGAGCACTCCCCCGCCGACTTCATCGTCGAGTACATCGCCCAGACGCGCGGCTGGTTCTACACGATGCACGTCCTGTCGGTGGCCCTGTTCGACCGACCGGCGTTCTCCAACGTGATCTGCCACGGCGTGGTGCTCGACCACGAGGGCCGCAAGCTCTCCAAGAAGCTGCGCAACTACCCCGACCCCGAGGAGGTGATGAGCACCCTCGGCTCCGACGCGCTGCGCTGGTACCTGATGGCGTCGCCCATCCTCCGGGGCGGCGACCTGCGCATCGCCACCGACGCGAGCGACATCAGCGAGGTCGTCCGGCTCGTCATCAACCCGGTGTGGAACGCCTACTCGTTCTTCACGCTGTACGCGAACGCGGACGGCGAGCGCGGCACGTTCCGAACCGACTCGTCGCACCTGCTCGACCGCTACGTGCTGGCCAAGACCCGCGAGCTCGTCGAGTCCACGCAGGCACGCATGGACGCCTTCGACATCGCCGGCACCTGTGCGGACGTGGTGGCCTACCTGGACGCGCTCAACAACTGGTACATCCGCCGCTCCCGGGAGCGGTTCTGGGGGTCTGGTGACGACGTCACTGCCCAGGACCGGGCCGACGCGCGGGACACGCTGTTCACCGTGCTGACCACGCTCGTCCGGGTCACCGCTCCGCTCCTCCCGTTCGTGAGCGAGGAGATCCACCTCGGCCTCGTCGGCGACGGCGACGGCACCGGGTCGGTCCACCTCGAGGACTGGCCGGATGCGGGGTCGTTGCCGTCGGACCCCGATCTGGTGGCCTCCATGGACCGGGTGCGCGAGGTGTGCTCGGTCGCCCTCGGCCTCCGCGAGGACCACCGCCTCCGGGCCCGGCTCCCCCTCGCGAGCCTCACGGTCGCCGGTCGCGACGTCGCCGATCTCGAGCCGCTCATCGCGCTCGTGCGCGACGAGGTGAACGTGAAGGAGGTCGTGCTCACCGACGACCTCGACGCCGTCGGCACCTTCCAGCTCCGGCCCAACGCACGGGTGCTCGGCCCCCGTCTCGGCAAGTCCGTGCAGGACGTCATCAAGGCGGCCAAGGCCGGCGAGTGGACGGCGTCCGACGACGGCACCGTCGCCGTCGCCGGCCAGACGCTCGGCCCCGGCGAGTTCGAGATGGCGCTCGAGGCCCGGGACGGCGCGGCCGCCGCTCCGCTGCGCGACAACGGAGCGGTCGTCGAGCTGGACGTCGAGGTCACGCCAGAGCTGGCGGCGGAGGGCCTGGCCCGCGACGCCGTCCGCATGGTGCAGCAGGCCCGCAAGGACGCGGATCTGCAGGTGACCGACCGCATCCATGCGTCTCTCTCGCTGCCCCAGGACGTCGCCGATGCCGTGGACGCCCACCGGGACTGGGTGGCCGAGCAGGTGCTCGCTGTCTCGCTCGACATCACCGTCGTCGACGGCGAGCCGAGCGCCACGGTCGCGGTCGAGTCGTGAACCCCGGTCCTGGGGGGGGGGGGGGGGGGGGGGGGGGGCGGGGGCCCCCCGCCG
>JAEYSR010000097.1 GCA_023434535.1 Actinomycetes bacterium | reverse complement strand
GCTCCGGCGTGGCTCGATGCTCTGGCCGCGACGTGCGGACGGCTGCGGGCCGACGGCGTCGACGTCCGGGGCATCTGCTGGTACAGCCGCGGCGACCAGCTCGACTGGGACACCGCCCACGTGCCGCCCGCCGCCGCGCTGACGCGGGTCGGCCTGTACGACATGGAGCGCGCGCCCCGACCGGCGCTGACGGCGTTCCGGCGGCTGGCAGCCGGAGGCGCGCCGGCAGGGACGGACGCCGGTGCCTGATCTGGTCGCGCTGGCGCTCCAGGGCGGGCCCGTGTTCGTCGAGGCGCTGCGCCGGGTGTGGGACGCGGGCGACGCCGTGCTGCCGCTCGACCCGCACGCCCCGCGCTCCCACCTGGACCGGCTGATCGCCGCCCTCGCACCGGGAGCGGTGATCGAGACCGACGGCGAGCGCCGGGCTCTCGGTTCCGGTGTCCCCGTCGACGCCGACGACGCCGTCGTCATCGCCTCCTCCGGCACGACCGGGGAGCCCAAGGGCGCCGTCCACACCCATGCCGGCGTGGCCGCGGCCGCCCGCATCACGGCGGCAGCGTGCGACGCGACCGGCGACGACGTCCGATGGCTCGCGTGCCTGCCGCTGGCCCACGTCGGCGGGTTCTCGGTCGTCACCCGGGCGCTGCTGGCCGGGACGGGCCTGGAGGTCCACGACCGGGCCGAGGCGTCGCGCATCGACGACGCCGCCCGCCGGGGCGCCACCCACGTGTCGCTGGTGCCCACCCTGCTGCGCCGGATCGACCCGGACCCGTGGCGCCTCATCCTGCTCGGGGGCAGCGCGATCCCGGCCGACCGCCCACCGCAGGCGGTGGCGACCTACGGGATGACCGAGACGTTCGGCGGCGTGGTCTACGACGGGCTGCCGCTCGAGGGAGTCGAGGTGCGCATCGCGGCAGCCGACGCCACTTCCCCCTCGGAGGGGGCGCCGGTCACCGGGGCGATCGAGCTGCGGACTCCCACGATGCTGCGTGCCTACCGGCGCACCGGCACCGGACCGGGCGCCGCGACCTCCGACGCGCCGGGGCATCCCGTCGACGGCGACGGCTGGTACCGGACCGGCGACCTCGGCTCGATCGACGCCGATGGCATCCTCTCGGTCGCCGGGCGGGCCGACGACCTGATCATCTCAGGAGGCGTGAACGTCTGGCCGGGACCGGTCGAGGACGTGCTGCGGTCCGAGCCGGGAGTGGCCGACGTCGCCGTCGTCGGCGTGGACGACCCCGAGTGGGGCCAACGGGTCCGCGCCGTGGTGGTCCCGGCCGACCCGGGACGGCCGCCGTCGCTCGACGAGCTGCGCGACGCGGTGAAGGAGCACCTCCCTCCCGCAGCCGCGCCGCGGGAGCTCCTGCTCGCCGACGTGCTCCCACGGACCGCGCTTGGCAAGATCGAGCGGCACCGATTGACCGATGCCGGCCCGACCGGCCACGACCAGGGCACTGGAAAGGCGGGACCGACCGATGCCCACCGCTGACGCCACCGAGCGAGCCGACGACGGAGCGGACCTCGATGTGAGCTTCGACCACGTCGCGATCGCCGTGCGTCGCCCGACCGATCCGTGGCCCGTGTTCGCCGACGTGCTCGGCGGCACCTACCTCGATCGCGGGATCAACCCCGGGTACGGCTGGACCCAGCTGCGCTTCGCCAACGGCTTCGTCGTCGAGGGCCTCAACCCCGAGGACACCGAGCACGCCGACTTCCTCACCCGGTTCCTCGACAGCCACGGGCCGAGCCCCCACCACCTGACCTTCAAGGTCGCGGATCTCGACGAGGCGATCCGGAGGGCACGGCAGGCCGGCTTCGAGCCCGTCGCGGAGGACCGGTCGGACCCGGCGTGGCAGGAGGTCTTCCTGCACCCGTCCCAGGCCCACGGCATCGTGGTGCAGCTGGCCCAGGTCGGTGACGAGCGGCCTGTGCCGCCGCCGGAGCCCGAGGGGTTCCCCGAGATGTCCTACGACCACCCCGTCGCCTCGCTCGGCCGGGTGGTGCACGCCGTGGCCGACATGGAAGGCGCCCTGGCGCTCTTCCAGGGGGTCCTCGGCGGTCGGGTGACGTCGTCGGGCTCAGCCGTCGACGGCAACCACTGGGTCGAGCTGGGCTGGTCCGGGCCGGGTCGGCTGCGGCTCCTGGAGGGCGTGCATGCCGAGATCGCGGAGTGGATCGGCGACCGACCCGGTCGACTGCGCCACCTGTTCTTCAGCTTCGACGAACCGCAGCTGGTCCCGGGCGCCCGTCAGGTCGCGGCCAACCGCTGGGTGGTGGACGCCGACGAGGTGCTCGGCACCCGACTGGTGCTGTCCTCGAACGCCCGCACCTGATCACCGGGGCGCTCGTCAGAGGAGCATGCCCCCGTCGACGACGAGGGTCGTGCCGGTGATCCAACTCGACATGTCTCCGGCGAGGAACAGAGCTGCGTCCGCGATGTCGCTCGACTCGCCGAGGCGGCGCAGTGGGACGTGCGACGCCATCCGCTCCTCGTCGCTCTCCCAGAGCGGGCGGGCCATGTCGGTCTTCACCAGACCCGGGCAGATGGCGTTGACGCGGATCGTCGGCGCGAGCTCCTTGGCCAGCGACTTCGTGAGGTGGATGAGCGCGGCCTTCGTCACGTTGTAGTGACCGATCGACGGCTCCACGCTCAGCCCGCCGATCGAGGCGATGTTGATCACGTTGCCGCCCCGCTCCCCCATGGCCTGCCGGTGCGCCTCCTGGGTCCACACGAAGGCGCCGCGCAGGTTCACCTGGTGCGTCTTGTCCCACCGCGGGAGGTCGATGTCGATCATGGGGCCCATGTAGGGGTTGGTGGCGGCGTTGTTCACGAGGACGTCGAGGCCACCGAGGCGGTCGACCGTCGCCGCCACGCAGGCGGCCGCGGCGTCGGGGTCGCCGGCGTTGGCGGCGAACACCTCGAGCCGGGCCGGGTCCACGTCGTCGGCAGCGGCGATCGAGGCGACGGCCTCCCGGAGCGCGTCCTCCTTGCGGGACGACAGCATGACCGACGCCCCGGCCGCGGCGAACCGCTCGGCGATCGCCCTCCCGATGCCGCGGGACGCCCCGGTCACCAGGGCCACCTTGCCGTCGAGCCGGAGATCGCTGCGCGTCGCGTCCATCGGCCGACGGTACCTGCGGGGCGCACGTCGGGATCGGACGAAGGGTCGGGACGTCGGGCCACCCGCGGCCGATCGCATGTGGCGGACATCGTCAGGATCTTGTCCTTGCCGCCACTCGGGGCGACACCGATCATGGACGCATGCAGGACGGATCGGGAGCGCAGGAGCCGGAGCGCCAGATGGTGCACGTGGTCGTGGACCGCCTCCACCTCCTCGACCTCGCCGGACCCGTCGAGGTGTTCCGCACCGCCAACCTCCTCGGGGCCGAGCCCCGCTACCGCATCACGGTCATCAGCCCCGACGGCGACGCCGTCCGCTCGGACAGCGCGGTCACCGTCCTGCCCGACGGCTCCTTCGACGACGTCGAGGACCTGCTCGACGGCCGGCCGATCCACACCGTCGTGGCGGTGGGCGGGCTCGGCGTGCGCGACCACCTGGGCGACGCCACCATGCGCGACGGCCTCCGCGGCCTGGCCGGACGCTCCGGCCGGCTGACCTCCATCTGCACGGGCGCCCTGCTCCTGGCCGACGCCGGCCTGCTGGACGGCCGTCGGGCCACCACGCACTGGGCCTCGGTCGACGAGCTGGCCCGGATCGCGCCGAGCGCCGTCGTGGAGGAGGACCCGATCTACGTGCGCGACGGAGAGGTCTGGACCTCGGCCGGGGTCACGGCCGGGATCGACCTGGCGCTGGCACTCGTCGAGGAGGACCACGGCATCGAGCTCGCCCACCAGGTGGCATCGTGGCTGGTCGTCTTCGCCCGACGTCCCGGCGGCCAGTCGCAGTTCAGCGCGACGAGCACGGCACGACCGGCCCGACGGCGCGAGCTGCGGGACCTCCAGCTGTGGATGGGCCAGCACCTGGCCGAGGACCTGTCGGTGCCCGCCCTGGCGGATCGGGCCGGCATGAGCGAGCGCACGTTCGCCCGGGCCTTCCGCGACGAGACGGGCACGACCCCGGCCGCCCACGTCGAGGCGCTCCGGCTGGAGGCGGCCCGTCGGCTCCTCGAGACGAGCGACATGACGGTCGCGGCGGTGGCTCGGGAGGTCGGGTTCCGCAGCCCCGAGCGGCTCCACCGGGCGGTGCGGCGCCACCTCGGCACCACGCCGGACCGCTACCGCCAGCACTTCGCCCACAGCTGATCGAACGCCCCCATCCCAGGAGACTCACATGACCACCCAGATCGCCATCGCGCTGTACCCGGACCTGACCCTCCTCGACGTGATCGGGCCGTACCAGGTGCTGACCCTGGTCCCCGACGTGGAGGTCGTCGTCTGCGCCGCCGAGCGGGGTCGCGTCACCGACGACAACGGCCTGGTCCACCTGGACGTGGAGCACTCGTTCGACGACGTCCCACGCCCCGACGTCGTGCTGGTCGGCGGCGGCTTCGGGACGAGGGCGCTGATGCGACCGGGCACGCCGATCGTCGAGTGGATCCGCGCTGCGGACGCCACCTCGACGTGGACGACCTCGGTGTGCACCGGTTCGCTGCTCCTCGGCGCCGCCGGCCTGCTCGACGGCCGTCGGGCGACGACGCACTGGAACTACGTCGACCTCCTGGAGGGCTTCGGCGCCACCTACTCGGCGGAGCGCATCGTCGCCGACGGCAAGTACCTGACCGGGGCGGGGGTGTCGGCCGGCATCGACCTGGCGCTGTCCCTGACCGCGACCATCGCGGGCGACGACGTGGCCCGGGCGGTCCAGCTCGGCATCGAGTACGACCCGCAGCCGCCGTTCGACAGCGGCAGCCCCGCCAAGGCCGGCCCCGAGCTGGTCGAGCTGGTCGCCGCCGTCAGCGACATCGCCGAGGCGCAGCGCTCGGGCGGCTGAGGCAGCCGAAGCGCAGCGCTCGGCGGGCTGAGGCAGCCGAGGCGCAGCGGCCGCTGCAGGCGCCGACCCGCACGTAGGTTGCGGGGATGCCGAACCGCCTGGCCGACCAGACGAGCCCCTACCTGCGCCAGCACGCCGACAACCCGGTGGACTGGTGGCCGTGGTCCGACGAGGCGTTCGCCCTGGCACGGGAGACGGATCGCCCGGTCCTCCTCTCGGTCGGCTACTCGTCGTGCCACTGGTGCCACGTGATGGCGCACGAGTCGTTCGAGGACCCCGCGGTGGCCGAGTTGATGAACCGGTGGTTCGTCCCGATCAAGATCGACCGGGAGGAGCGACCCGACGTCGACGCGGTCTACATGGAGGCGACGCAGGCCATGACGGGCCACGGCGGTTGGCCGATGACCGTGTTCACCGATCCCGACGGCCGCCCGTTCTTCTGCGGCACCTACTTCCCGGACCGACCGCGTCAGGGCCAGCCGAGCTTCACCCAGGTCCTGGAGGCGATCCACGAGGCGTGGGTCGACCGCCGGGAGGACCTGGCCGAGCAGGCGGAGCGGCTCACGGAGTCGCTGCGGCGCTCCGTCGGGTCGGGCGGCCAGGGCTCGACCCCCGGCATCTCCGATCTGGACGAGGCGACCATGGGTCTTCTCAGCGCGTACGACGCCGACTGGGGTGGGTTCGGCCGAGCGCCCAAGTTCCCCCAGACCATGAGCCTCGACCACCTGCTCCGCCAGTCGGCACGGACCGGATCGGCCGCGGCCCTCGCCGCGGTCACGACCTCGCTCGACGCCATGGCTGCCGGCGGCATCCACGACCACTTCGGCGGAGGGTTCAGCCGCTACTCGGTGGACCGCCAGTGGCTGGTCCCCCACTTCGAGAAGATGCTCTACGACAACGCCCTGCTGCTGCGCATCTACGCCCATGCGTTCCAGGTGACCTCCGAAACGCGGTTCGCACACGTCGCGACCTCCCTCGTCGAGTACGTGCTGCGGGACCTCTCCCACCCCGACGGCGGCCGCTACTCGGCGGAGGACGCGGACTCGCTGCCGCCGACCGGCGGCGACCACGCCGAGGAGGGGGCCTTCTACGTGTGGACCCCCGACGAGGTGGCCGACGTGCTGTCGCTCGCGGGCCAGGCCGAGCACGTCGACGCGGTGTGCGAGTGGTACGGCATCACGCCGGGCGGCAACTTCGAAGGGGCGTCGATCCCGAACCGCCTGCACGCCCGCGGGCACCTGGCGCTCGGGCCCGACGACCGTCCCCCGGAGATCGAGGCGGCCAGGCTCGCCCTGCTCGACGCCCGGTCGAGGCGGCCCCGTCCGGGGCTGGACGACAAGGTCCTCACGGAGTGGAACGCGCTCTTCGTGGCCGCTCTCGCCGAGGCCGGCGTCGCGCTCGACCGGCCGGACTGGGTGGCGGAGGCGGAGCGGACCGCAGAGTTCCTCCTGACTTCGCTCCGGGACGCCGAGGGCCGCTGGCTCCGCTCGTGGCAGGCCGGGGACGGCGGGGCGGGACGGGCGTCGCACCTGGCCTACGCGGCCGACCACGGCGCCCTGCTCGACGCGCTCTTGTGCCTCCACGAGGCGACCGGCCGCCAGAGCTGGCTGGCCGAGGCCGTCGAGGTGGCCGACGCGCTCGAGCGCCTGTTCGTCGACGACGACGGGACGGTCTGGGCCACGGGTGCGGACGCTCCCGAGCTCCTCGTCCGACCTCGGGAGATCATGGACAACGCCACCCCCTCCGGCGCGAGCCTCGCAGCGACGGGGTTCCTCCGGCTCGCGGCGCTCACGGGCGACGACCACCGGGCCGAGAGGGCCCGGACGATCGTCGCCGCCCTCGGCGACGTCGTCACCCGCCACCCGCTGGGGTTCGGCAACCTGCTGTGGGCGGTCGAGATGGACGCCGTCGGGATGACCGAGGTGGTGATCACCGGCGAGCGCCCCGACCTGGTGCAGGTCGCCGGCCGGGCGTTCCGACCGACGACGGTGCTGACCTGGGGCGACCCGGGCGACGGCCCGCTCTGGGAGGGCCGGGACGAGACCGGCGCCGACGGCCGCGCCTACGTCTGCCGCGGCAACGTGTGCGAGGCACCGCTCACCGACGCCGCCGGGCTGGCCGAGGCGCTCCGGACCTCCTGACCGGCCGACGCCCCCGTTCTCGCGTCGTCAGGCGCGCGTCAACCACGTCCGCTGACCCGAGCTCGGACCACGCCGGTTCTCGGGTCGTCAGGCGCGCCGGAACGACACCTCCCGACCCGGGCGCGGACCGCTGTCAGCTCACGCCGGCCTTGTGGTCCTCGACGTCGAGGTACGGCTCGGGGTCGTGGTCGAGCATCCCCTTGGACACCCAACCCCGCTTGTCGGCCCAGATGATCAACGGCGGCAGCACGACGAGGGCGGCCAGCAAGGCGATGGTGATCTTGAGCGCCATGAAGATGCCGAAGTTGCGCAGCAGCGGCAGCGACGAGAACGAGATGACCGCCACGCCGGCCACCGCAGTCATCGCAGAGACGATGAACGCACGACCCGTGCGGGCCGCCGTCACGTCGATGGCCGCACGGGGCTCGAGGCCCCGGCGTCGCTCCTCGATGTAGCGCAGCAGGATCAGCGACGTGAACTCCGTGCACGTGGCCACCACCAGCGGGCCGCCGATGGCGGTCATCGGGCTGAGCGAGATGCCGAGCGCCCAGATCGCGATCGTGGCGATGCCCGAGGCGACCAGCACCGGGACCATCGACAGCAGCGACCGCGTGAACGAGCGCAGGCGGATCAGCAGGAACAGGAACACGAGCCCGACGGCCACCCACGTGAGCTGGATGAGGTTGGCCTCGAGGTTCTCGAGCAGTCCGACGCCGACGACCGCGAGGCCCGACGGCGTCAGGTTGGTGCCAGGAGGCGCGACGGCGTTGGCGCGGATGTCCTTCACGACCTCGGCCCGCTGCTCGAGCGACGTCGGCTTGGTCAGGTACACCAGGTTGAAGGCGTCGCCGTCGGGCGACGCGGTCGAGCTCTGGATGCCGGCCGGCGCGACGTCCCATGCCGCCTTCACCACGTCACCGGTCGGCGGCACGTGGGCCGCACCGGGCACCTCGGTCAGGTCCGAGATGGTCGTGATGACGCCGGAGTTGATCAGCAGAACGTCGGGGTGGGCCTCCAACGTCGAGCGCTGGAACGCGTCGAGCTCCGACACCACCTCGTCGGTGAAGAGGCTCGTGCCCGCCGTCGACTCGACGAAGACGCCGAGCTCGGAGGACCCGCCGATCTCCTTCTCCACGGTGCGGAGGTCCTTGACGACGTCGCTGTCCTGGCTGACCCAGTTGACCGGGTCGGTCTCGAGCTTGATCTCGGGCTCGACCACGGAGCCGACGACGAACACCGCCACGGAGACCACGGCGAGGGGCAGGGCCCATCCGCCGGGGAGGCTGCCCATCTTGACGACGGTCCGACCGAGCCGGCCCTCGCTGAAGTCCCTGGCCTTGGTCGGGCTGCGGTACTCGCGCATCCCGAGGATGGCGAGGGGGTTCAGGATCGAGCTGACGCAGATGGCGACGATCCCCACGGTGAGGAGCCACCCGAAGGCCCTCACCATCGGCACGTGCGAGATCTGCAGCGCGAGGAAGGCGAACACGGCGTCGAACGTGACGACGAGCAGCGCGGGGCCGAGGCCGCGGGCCGCCTCCTGGATCGGGTGCGGGGAGTTGGCGATGATCACCTCCTCCTCGATCCGCGAGTGCATCTGGATCGCGTAGTCGATGCCGATGCCCAGCATCACCGGCAGCCCTGCGATCGTCACCAGGGTCAGCGGGATGCCGAGGTATCCCGCGAGGCCGAAGGCCCAGATCACGCCCACGAGGACGACGGCGAGGGGCAGCAGACGCCACCGCACGCTGAAGAACAGGAGCAGGATCACGATCATCACCGCGACCGCGATCGCGCCGAGCGTGAGCATCCCGCCCTTGAGGTAGTCGTTGATGCTCTTCAGGAGCACCGGCGCCCCGGTGGTCACCACGCTGGCGTTCGGGAACTCCAGCCCGGCGGTCGCCTCGGTGACGGCGTCGGACGCCGCGCCCTCCTCCTCGATCGACATGTTGCCGTCGAGCCGGGTGATCATCAGGGCGTGGGTGTCGTCGGGGAAGAACGGGCGCAGGGCCTTGCGGATCTCGCCCTGGTTGTCGTGGAGCAGGAAGTCGACCCAGGCGGGGTTCGACAGGACCTGCTGGTCCGTCGGCACCGCCAGGAGCCGGGTGGCGGTCTCGGCGGTGTCGGCCGTGCGGGCCTCGGCGCTCGCGGTGTCGCCGGACTGCTCGGCGACCTCGGTCGCGTGGGTGAGCGCCTTCGCGGCGATGGAGTCCAGCGGCGAGCCGCCCTCCGGTGCCGCCACGAGGCGGGCGGAGAAGTCGAGCGCCGTCACCGGCGAGATCACGCCCTGGACGCCGTCGATCGACTCGGCCTCCTCGGTGACCGAGGCGAAGGTGTCGAGCCCCGACTGGGTGAAGAGCTCGTCGACCGTGTGGCCGGGATCCATCGTGATCACCGAGAGCATCGCCTCGCCGCCGAACAGGCGCTGGTAGACGACGTTGTCCTTGTAGACCTGGTCGTTCGAGTTCAGGTAGCTGTCCTGGCCGGTGGCGAACTCGAGCCGTGTGATGCCCGTCCCGATCAGGACCGTGAACGCCGCGAGCACGGCGGTCACCACGATCGCGTGCTTGCCCAGGTTCACCGCGAGCCACGACCAGAACCGCTGCATCATCCGACCCGACTCCCGACGTCCGTCCCGAGGCCTTGCGCCACATCCACCAGCCGCACGCCCCAGCTCACCCCGCGCGGTGCGGGCGTGACGCTATCGCTCCGAGCACTCCACGCGCCCACCCGGCGGGACGATCACCAGCTCCCGTGACGGACGTGATCGTCGGGGTCCGGGCGGCCACGCGTCGACGACCGCGACGGTCGACGCCCGCCGGGCGCCGGCCAGCCGAGGGCGATCGTGCCGACCGCCCGTCGGCCGTCGGGGACCCCCAGAGCAGCGAGCACGTCGCGCTCGTGGCCGAACAGGCCGAAGAACAGCGCACCGAGTCCGACGGACTCGGCCGCGAGCAGGACGGCCATGACGGCGGCACCGCCGTCGACGAACCAGAACGGGACCGGCCACGCGTCCTCGCCGGCGCCCAGGCCCGACGCCGTCTTGTCGGGCCGTCCGTAGCGCTCCACGTAGGCGGCGGGATCGACCAGCACCTCGACGAGCACGGGAGCGCGGAGCAGTCCGGGCCACGGGAAGTCCGGCCTCCGGCCGGGCGGGAGCGTGACGTCCCAGTGGCGGGAGGTCTCCGCGCCGGTGAGGACGACGAGGTCGAGCGCATGGGTGTTCCCCGCGGCCGGCCCGCGGAACGCCGCCCCGAGCACCCGGCGGAGCAGGTCGTCGTCGACGGGGTCTGCCAGGCAGTCCCGGCACATGCGGCGCGTGCGCAGCACGTCGGCGAACTCGGCCCCTGATGCTGAACTGGCTGTCACATTCCCGGTCCTGACCGGGAATGTGACAGCCAGTTCGAGACGGTCGGGCCGGGCAGATCGGTCACCCGTTGTACTTGAGGAGCTCCTCGGCCATCACCCAGCCGAAGGTGACCAGGCAGTCGCCGCGCTCCCGATCGAGGTCGGAGAACTGGGCGGCGACGTCCGCGTCGGTCTTCTCCGGCTTGAGCGACTCGTGGTCGAGCACGAGCGGGCTCCCGCCGTCGCCCGTCACGGTGAAGGACTGGTCGTCGTAGCGCTCGGCGTCGATGTCGAACCGCTTGGCCAAACGGCGGCCCCAGGCCCGCTCCTCGCCCGAGGCCTTGTGGCCCGGCCGCGGGATGACGTCGACCAGGACCTTGAACGCCTCGAAGCCGGCCGGGTCGCACATGCGGGTGCCGACGAGCACGTCCTCGTCGGGGAACGCCATCAGCGCCCGACGCAGGTTGTCGGCGATGATCGCCTTGAGGACGCCGTCCCGCTTGGACGAGCGCTTGACCTCGGCCAGGCCGAGCAGGACGCACGGGGTGCCGCCGATCCGCTCCAGGGTGGAGAAGGAGAAGCCGCGCAGCAGGTTGCCCTCCCGGACCTGGGTCACCAGGACCCACGAGGCGACCTGCTTGGACAGCGTGCCGATCTCGTAGCTGATGCCTCCGTCAGCGCAGAGGTCGGCCATCTCGGCCAGTTCCGCATCACTCAGAGCGGTGCAGTCCTTGGTCGTGACGTCGAGCGGCATGCATTCTCTCCCGAGGTGTGAGGTGTGTTCACGCCCCTTGCAGGGGGTCGCGGACCCGTTCCCGGGTGCACGAGTGGTTGCACTAGTTCAGTCCGCCAGGCGTGGGTTCGGCAAGTCAGGCCGACGCCCGCGCGCCGGCCCGCGTCGCTCAGAGGACGACGGACTCGTGGCCGAGCAGCGCCCGCAGCTCACCGATCAGGCCGCTCTGGGTGTTGACCAGGTGGTCGTCGGAGAGCCGCAGCACCTGCTTCTCCCCCAGGAGGATGTGGACCTCGGACTCGCCGGGGAAGTCGGTGATCAGCTCGTGCAGGCGATCGATGGTGGCGTCATCGAGGCGGACCGCCGGGAGGTGGAGCCTGAGGGGCGGGTTCTCGTCGACCTGCGGCTCGAACAGCTCCAGCTCGCGTGGGATGAACTTGGCCGTCTCGTCGCGCTTGTCCACCCGACCGGTGGTGATCACGACCGCGTCCTCGACGAGCAGGTGCCCGATCTGGGCCATGGTCTTGGGGAAGACCATCACCTCCACCGAGCCCTGCAGGTCCTCGAGCACGAAGACGGCCATCAGGTCGCCCTTCTTGGTCCACTTGCGCTGCAGGCCCGTGATCACGCCGCCGATCGTGCGCTGCGCACCGTCGTCCAGGTCGTTCAGCTCGGTGATGACGCAGTCGATCTTGCGCTTGAGCGCCTGCTCCGCGCCGAGCAGCGGGTGGTCCGACACGTAGAGGCCGAGCATCTCCTTCTCGAAGGCGAGGCGCGGCTTCTTGTCGAACTCGACGTCGGGGATCTTCACCTTCTCGTCGAAGGCCGGGCCGTCCTCGAGCTCCCCGAACAGCGACATGACGCCCATGTCGTGCTCCTTGCGACGGGCGATCGTGTTGTCGACGATCTGCTCGAACACGGTGAGCAGGCCCTGCCGGGGATGGCCCATCGAGTCGAAGCCGCCGGCCTTGATCAGCGACTCGATGGTGCGCTTGTTCAGGACGGTGGTGTTGACCCGCTCGCAGAAGTCGTAGAAGTCGCTGAAGGGGCCGTTGGCGTCGCGCTCCTCGAGGATCAGGTCCACCAGGCCGGAGCCGACGTTGCGGACCGCGGAGAGCCCGAAGAGGATCTTGTGGGAGCCGCCCGCCGCGGTCGCGCCGTCGCCGTTGGGCTCGGGGACCTCGGGAGCGAAGTCCGACAGCGACCGGTTGACGTCAGGGACGGTGACCTCGATGCCCATCGCCCGGCACTCGGCGAGGTAGATGGCCGCCTTGTCCAGGTTCGTCTTGACGCTGGTGAGCAGCGCGGAGAGGTACTCGGCCGGGTAGTTCGCCTTCAGGAAGGCGGTCTGGTACGCCACGAACCCGTAGCCGTAGGCGTGGCTGCGGTTGAACGCGTAGTCGGCGAACGGCTCGATGATGTCGAACCACGCCGTGCCGATCTCCGCCCCGTAGCCGGTCGCCTCGCACCCCTCGACGAACTTGGTGCGCTCCTTGGCGATCAGCTCCTTGTTCTTCTTGCCGCAGTTGTGGACCAGGAAGTCCTCGACCACGGCGTAGGGCCGATCGGCGTTGGCCATCCGGAAGTCGAAGCACTCCTTCTCGCCGACGTACTCGATGTCGACGACCGTGTCCCAGACCAGGGCACCGCGACGGACCCCTGCCGCAGGCTTGACGGCGACGTTCGACACGGTGGAACCGAGGCCGGAGACGCCCACGTCCCGAACCGTGGTGATCGCGACGAGGTCCCCGCTCCGCACGTGGCCGAGCTCCGTCCACCGGTCCCCGACGAGCAACGGGTGGTTCGACGTCGCCTCGATGCGGTGTCCGCCGGCCGTGACGAGCCGGAACACGGCCTTCCTGCCGACCGACCAGACATCGTCCACGTCGCCGAGCAGCCACTCGCCCGAATGCTGATCGATCGTCACGACTCGCCGGTCCGTCCTCGCCATGACCTCCTCGATGGCGACGGCCCCGCACTCAGTCCACATGCGTGATCCGGCAGGGAGGCAGGCCTTGCGGAGGTTGTCGGCGTCGGCCAGCGAGTAGCCGGCGAACTTCTGCGCGATGCGCATCATCGACTCTTGGTAGATCATGAGCGCGTAGGTGTCGCCCAGCACCTCGGCGGCGTCGGGGTGCAGGAACTCGACCGGCTTGCGGCCGTTCTTGCGGTCCGCGTAGTCGGTGTGCATGTTGGCCGCCATGGGGCCCGGCCGGTACAGGGCGACGAGGGCGGCGACGTCCTCGAACTCCGTCGGGGCCAGCGAGCGGATGAGGGCGCGCATGGGACCGCCCTCCAACTGGAACACCCCGATGGTGTCGGCCCGGCGCAAGAGCTCGTAGGTCGGCTCGTCGGTGAGGTCGACGTCGTCGATGTCGACCTCGATTCCCCGGGTGCGGCGGATGAGCTCGAGCGTGTCGGAGATGACGTCGAGGTTCCGCAGGCCCAGGAAGTCCATCTTGAGGAGGCCGAGCTCCTCCACGCCGTGCATCTCGTACTGGGTGACGACCGGTGCGTCCTCGATGTCGACGCCGGCCTCGGGCTTGCGCTGGATCGGGAGGTACTCGGTCAGGGGCTCCTTGGTGATCACCACCGCCGCGGCGTGGATGCCGTCGCCCCGACGCAGGCCCTCCAGGCCCTTGGCGACGTCGACGACCTCCTTGGTCTCGGGGTCGTTGGCGTACATGTCGCGCAGCTCGGCGGCCATCTTGAAGCCGTCGACGAACTTGGGGTGCTCCTCGAGGCACGCGTACAGCGGCGTGTCGCGGCCCATGATCAGCGGCGGCATGGCCTTGGCCACCTTGTCGCCGACGATGTACGGCTTGCCGAGCACCCGTGCGGCGTCGCGCACCGCGGCCCGCGCCTTGATGGTGGAGAACGTCACGATCTGGGCCACCCGGTCACGGCCGTAGCGCTCCGCCGCGTAGCGGATCATCTCGTCCCGGTACCGGGAGTCGAAGTCCATGTCGATGTCGGGCATGGAGATGCGGCTCGGGTTGAGGAAGCGCTCGAACAGCAGGTCGTACTTGATCGGGTCCAGGTCGGTGATGCGCAGCGTGTAGGCCACGGCGCAGCCGGCAGCGGAGCCACGGCCCGGCCCGACGCGGATGTTCGTGTCCCGGGCGTGCTTGATCAGGTCCCACACGATGAGGAAGTACGAGCTGAAGCCCATGTCGCCGATGGTCTTGAGCTCGAAGGCCAGCCGCTCCACGACGGCGTCGGGCAGGTCGTCGCCCCACCGCTCGCGTGCGCCCTCGAACGTCAGGTGCTGCAGGTAGTCGGCGTCGTCGGTGAAGCCCTCGGGCAGCGGGAAGTTGGGCAGCTGCGGCTTGCCGAACTCGATCTCCACGTTGGCCCGCTCGGCGATCCACAGCGTGTTGTCGCAGCTCTCGGGCACCTCGGCGAAGAGGTGGCGCATCTCCTGCGCGGTCTTCAGGTAGTGCTCGTCGCCGTGGAACTTGAACCGGTCGGGGTCGCTCATCAGCGAGCCGGTCTGCACGCACAGGAGGGCGTCGTGGGCGACGGCGTCGCCGCGCTGGACGTAGTGGCTGTCGTTGGTGGCGAGCAGCGGCGCCTGGATCTTCTTGGCGATCTCGAGCAGCTGCGGGTTGGTCCGGTGCTGCTCCGGGATGCCGTGGTCCTGGATCTCGACGAAGAGGTTGTCCCGACCGAAGATGTCCTGGAGCCGCGCCGCCTTCTCCAGCGCGACGTCGAAGCCCTCGTTCATCAGCGACTGCAGCACGTGGCCACCGAGGCAGCCCGTGGTGGCGATGACGCCCTGGTGGTGCTCGGCGAGCGTGTCCCAGTCGACGCGGGGCTTGTAGTAGTAGCCCTCCATGTAGGCGCGGCTGGCCAGCTGGATCAGGTTCTTGTAGCCGGTGTTGTCCTCGGCGAGCAGGGTCAGGTGGTAGTAGAGCTTCTTGCCGCCGTCGACGTCGCCGCCCGAGTCGTCGACCTTGCCCCGCCGGGGCGGCCGCTCGAAGCGGGAGTCGTGGGCCATGTAGGCCTCGGTCCCGATGATCGGCGTGACGCCCGCAGATCGACACGCCTTGTAGAAGTCGAGGACCCCGTACATGTTGCCGTGGTCGGTGATGCCCATGGCGGGCTGGCCGTCGGCGACCGCGGCGTCGACGACGTCGCCGATCCGCGCCGCTCCGTCGAGCATCGAGTACTCGGTGTGCTGGTGCAGGTGGACGAACGAGTCCGGCACCTCAACGGCCTCCCACGGCTCGGGACGGAGCCCGATCCGGCCCCGCGAATGACAGTCCTGTAGTTCGGGGTCGAGTCTCGCGCGGCCCGCCGACGCCCGTCGACGCGATCCGACGACCTGTCACGCCGGACTGCCTCAGATGTAGCCGGGGCCACCGGGGCCGGGCCCCGGCTGCATGGCGCCCGGACCCTGCGGGAGCTGGCCCCGCATGCCCTCGAGCTGCTGGCGGGCCGACATCTGCTGGGCGACCAGCGCGGCCTGGATGCCGTGGAACAGGCCCTCGAGCCAGCCGACCAGCTGGGACTGCGCCATGCGCAGCTCGATCTCGGACGGGACCTCGCCGTCGGGGAAGTCGAAGCTCAGCTCCCCCAGCTCGGCGGCCAGCTCCGGCGACAGCGCGGACTGGAGCTGCTGGAGCGAGCGCTCGTAGATGTTGCGCAGCTGACCGCGCGACGCCTCGTCGAGCGACGTGTTGCGCACCTCCTCGAGGAGCTGCTTGAGCATGGCGCCGATCCGGATGAGCTTGGCCGGCGAGTTGATGTCGGGGACCTCGTCGTCGCCGTCGCCGTCGGTCGACGGGTCCTCCGGCGCGCCGGCGAGCGGCGCGGATCCGGACGCGAGCCCCCCGGGGTTGTGGACGCCGGACGTGGCGCCATGGGGCGGCTCGACCGAGTCGGGTTCGAGCACCTCGGGCGGGGTCGTGTCGTGGTCGGACATGGGCCGGACCCTACCCCGGCGCGGCGCAGCTACATCTCCGGACGGCCCAGCCGAATTCCGCGGAGGAGAACCGACGGGAACGGTGCTGACTTCTCGTCAGAATGCGGGTGAGGGGGGTCAGCCGTTGCGGGCGACCAGGAGCGGCACGTAGACCTCGGCCGAGGTCATGGATCCGTGGCGACCGATGAGGTGGAACGGGCCGGTGTCGTTCGGGTCCTCGAACGCGATGGGCTCGCGGGCCACGAGCGCCACGTCGCCGAGCCGGCTGAGCGGTCCGGGCAGGACCTTCGGCCCGAACCAGCACTCGTCGACGACCTGCTCCCGGGTCACCACCCACGCCTGGTGGCCGTGGTGCTGGCGGGCCGCGTCGAGGAGGGCCGCCTCGGCGCCCGGGTACGCGTGGAGCCACCGGAACCGGGCCTCGCCCGACTGGTGGCGGACGTGGCTGAGGACCTCGGGGTGGGGCGGGAACACGCGGTCGCCGACGTCGACCTGGCCGTGGTCCGAGGTGATCACGAGCGCCACGCCCGGCGGCAGCTCCTGGATCAGGTACTCGACCATGCGGTCGACGAAGATCAGCTCGGCGTCGTAGACGGTGCCGAGGCCGTACTCGTGGGCCACCTTGTCGATGCCGTCGTAGTACGCGTACACGAACGGCTCGCCGGCGTGGACCTGGTGGAGGATCTCTGCCACGAGCGTGGACGGCATCCGGTAGGGCACGTGGCGGCACCCACCGAGGTGCGCCCGGGTGAAGCCGGTGTCGCGGAACTCGGCGCGGACCACGACCGGGGGCCGCTGGCCCTCGAACGCCACGTCGTGCTGCACCGACTCGGGCGGGATGGACTCCCGGGCGTCGCCCTTGGAGGTGGTCCAGCGCAGGACGTTGAGGATGTCGTCGTCATCGACCGACATGCGGTAGCCGATCACGCCGTGCTCGCCCGGGGGCAGGCCCGTGCTGATCGAGGTGAGCGCCGTCGCGGTCGTCGTGGGAGCGATCGTGGTGATCGGTCGGCCCTGCATCTGCGGGAAGCCGCGCAGCGTGGCGATGCGCTGCTGCATCTGCTCCCAACCCAGGCCGTCGAGCACCCAGAGGACCACCTGGTCGGCCCCGCGGACGCCGTCGGGGAACCAGTCGGGGACTCGGTCGGGATCCTCGACCAGAGGGCTCATCACGTTGCAGGTGCACGCGCCCTCGTAGTCGGGCAGCACCGGTTCGTCACCCACCGCTGACTCCTTGCTGGTCACCGTCTCCAACGCTAGCGGCCCACCAGCGAACAGCACCGTCAAACAGCGCCGCCGGGCACATGCGTACCATGAACGCCGTGAAGGTCTCCACCCGCGGCGACTACGCCTGTCGCGCCCTGCTGTCCCTGTCGCTGCACCGCGACGACGGTCCGACGTCGGTGCGTGACATCGCCGAGCGCACAGGCCTGCCGCAGCCGTACCTGGAGCAGATCCTCCTGGCCCTGAAGGGGGCGGGTCTGGTGCGCTCCAAGCGAGGGGTCGGGGGCGGCTACATCCTCGCCCGGGAGCCCGACGACATCGACCTCGCCCAGATCGTCTCCGCCGTCGACGGACCGATCCAGGCCGGCGACTTCGGCCAGCCCCACACCGACGGCGCCTGCGACCACGAGGGCCAGTGCGTCCTGCTCGCGGTGTGGCACGACGTCGGAGGCCGGATGCGGGAGCTGCTCGAGGGCTACACGCTCGCTCACCTGGCCGAGGTCACAAACGGCGAGAGGGCCTGGCCCGGCGACGTGAGCGCAGCGACCGAGCGGGCCTGACCGGACCGCCCGGCGACGTGAGCGCAGCGACCGAGCGGGCCTGACCGGGTCGGTCAGGCGTCGGCGGTGGCGGACTCGGCGGACTCCGCCGCCTCGACCACCCGACGGGCGAACTCGACGGCGCCCTCTTCGAGCTTGCCCCGCTTGATGACCATTCCGCCCTGGACATCGCCCCGCCGGTCGGTGATCTCCGCGGTCAGCTTGTCCAGCGTGCGACCCGGGTCGATGGCGTAGGTGACGAACACGTAGGTGGGCTTGCCGCCGAGCAGCGGCAGCTTGGCGAGCTTGCCGGCCCCGCCGGGGCGCTGGCCGAAGAGGATCAGGCCGTCCACCCAGGTGCCGACGACGACCACGTCGGCCTGCTGCAGAGCTCGCAGGTCGACCTGGCGGCTGGAGCACTCGCTCGCCTCCCAACCCTCGCGCTGCAGCTCTGCGACGATCGCCTTGGCGGCGGTCCGGGTGTTGCCGGTGAGGCTCTCGTGGATGACCAGGGCGCGCATGTCCTCATGCTCCTGTCTGCACGGCGGTCGGGTCAAACGGGCCTGACCGGTCGATCTCGGGGCGCAGAGCGTCCAGGACGGCGCCCAGGTCGGCCGGCATCGGGGAGGAGAACGTGACCTCCTCACCGGTGCCCGGATGGACGAACGTGAGCTGGCGGGCGTGCAGGAACGGCCGTCCGACGTGCGGGCGTCGATCGGGTCCGCCGTAGAGCGGGTCGCCGACGACGGGGTGGCCGATGGACGCCAGGTGGACCCGGATCTGGTGCGTGCGACCGGTCTCGAGGTTGCAGGTCACCAGCCCCACCTCCGCCGGCAGCTCCCTGGCACCCTCGACGATGCTGTGGAACTGGTGGTCCAGGCGGTAGTGGGTGCGCGCGGGCCGGCCGTCGGCCGCGACGGTCATCCGCAGCGGATCCCGGCGGGAGCGTCCGATCGGCGCGTCGATCACGCCGTGGCGGTGCTCCGGATGGCCCCGCACCAGCGCCGTGTAGGTCCGCTCCACGGCGTGGGTGGCCAGCTGGTCGACCAGGGACTCGTACGCCTCCGGGGTCCGGGCGACCACCAGGAGCCCCGACGTCCCGCGATCGAGCCGGTGGACCAGCCCCGGCCGATCCGGCTCCCCCACGAGGTTGCCTGTCGCGGGGTCGAGGTCGCCGAACCTCGCGAGGAGACCGTGCACGAGCGTCGAGCCCTTGTGGCCGGGTCCGGGGTGGACGACCAGCCCGGCCGGCTTGTCCACCACGATGATGTCGTCGTCGACGTGCAGGACCTCGAAGTCGACCTCCTCGTCGGCCACGACCGGTTGCTCGTGACGGATCGGATCGGAGGCGAGCACGAGCCGGTCCCCCACGGCGACGCGGTGGGATGCCTTGGCGACCACGACGTCGCCGATGCGGACCTGCCCGGAGGCGATCGCGGCAGCGGCCTCGGAGCGCGAGCAGGGCACGAGCGTCGACAGGGCCCGGTCCACGCGTTCGCCGTCGAGCAGGTCGGGGACGGTCTCGTCGAGGAACGCCGGACCGTCCGCCATCACGATCCCCCGCCCTCCGGGTCGGACGATCCTGCGGCCGTGACGTCGGCGCCGCTGCCCGCCGTGCCGGGGTCCGGGGCGGTGGCGTCCGGCTCCGGAGAGCCTTGGACGGGCTCAGGAACGCCAGGAGCCGGCTCGGGTTCGAGCGGCTCGCGCATCAGGAAGATCGCCACCAGGATCCCGCCGACGACGACCGCGGCATCCGCGATGTTGAAGATCGGCCACCACTGGACGTCGATCCAGTCGACGACGCCGCCGGTCATGAAGCCCTCGGTCGCACGGAACACCCGGTCGAACAGGTTCCCGAACGCCCCGCCGATGACCACGCCGATCAGCACCAGACCCCAGACCGACCTGACGTTGCGGGCGAGCACCACCAGCGCCACGACGACCACGATCACCACCAGGGAGATCCAGCGGCCGGCGCCGGTGCCCTTGGAGAAGGCCATGCCGGTGTTCTCGGCGTAGTTGAACCTCAGCGTCCAGATGACGTCGATCGGCAGCTGGCCCTTGAGCCGGTCGACGGCCCACCACTTGGTGAGCTGGTCGAGCAGCAGGACGACGAGCGCGACGATCCCGACGGTCCCCCAGCGGCGGGCGGCGGAGATGGTGGATGGACCCGACACGTGGGGACTCGGCGCAGGAACGGGCGCCGGGATCAGCGGAAGCTTCGGGTCTTGTACTCGACGCGCTCGCGCGCCCAGGGGATCGCCTTGAGGCGCTCCTTGGGGATGGGCTCGCCCGAGTACTCGCAGATGCCGTAGGTGCCCTTGGCGATGCGCTCGATCGCGGCATCGATCTCCGAGATCGTCTGACGGGCCTGGGCGGCGCGGGCGAGATCGAAGTCCCGCTCGACCGCCAGGGTGTCGCCCTCGCCCGACTCGTCGTCGAACTGGACGTCGCCGGGCTCGCGGTCGAACGCCAGGGCGTCGGCCTCGGCCTTGAGCGCGACCGCCTGCTCGTCGAGCGTGGCGCGCTCCTCCAGCAGCAGCGCGTGCTGGGAGTCGAGGAAGGCCTTGTCGAACGGGTTCTTCTTGGCGGCCTTCTTGGCCGGGGCCTTGGCGGTCCCCGTCGAGGCAGCGGCCTTCTTGGCGGGGGCCTTGGTCGCGGCGGCCTTCTTGGCCGGCGCCTTGGACGCGGCGGCCTTCTTGGCCGGCGCCTTGCTCGCGGCGGCCTTCTTGGCGGGCGCAGCCTTCTTGGCGGGGGCCTTCTTGGCCGACGCCGACGAAGCTGCTGCCTTTGCGGTGGTCGATCCGGCGCGCTTGGTCGCCATCATCGGCCTCCTTCCCTGGCGGGTCGATGAGCTGGGCGGGTGCCCAGATGGTCGGGGCACCTTAGCCGCGGGCTCCCGACGGCGCGGGCGTTCAGCGACGCCAGCCGAATCGACGGTTGCGGGTCTCGCCCGACCCCTCGAAGAACGCCGTCATGGCCTCGTCGTCGCCCTGCTCGTCCTCGACGTTGACGGCGTCGTCGAGGTCCTGGAGGTAGCGATCGCGACCTGAGCCGGTGACCGGCTCGGCGATGATGTGCGGCGCCGTCTGGCGGGACGGCTCGTCGGCCAGCGTGATCGTCTCCTCCGCGACCGCGGTGCCCGACGTCTCCAGGCGGGACCAGCTGCCCGGACCCCAGTCGTCGCCGGCCGAGTCGACCGCCTCGGTGGGCGGACCACCGTCGCCGGCGCCCTTGTCGAAGTCGACGACGAGCTCCTGGGCGGACGCCTGGGGCGAGGACTCACCGGCCGAGGACTGGCCTGCCGAGGACGGGGACCCGGGGGACTCCTGCGACGGCTCGGCAGCCGGAGCGACCTCGGGCTCGACGTCGAACGACGAGGCCTCGACCACGGCGTCGTTGCGGGCCGAGACCGGCTCGGACACCGGGTCCGGCGTGGGCGCCGCGGCGGAGTGGCGCTGGGAGATGACCTCGTCGGGCGGGATGGACATGGTCGGCCGGGCGCCCAGACGATCGGGATCCGACGCGAGCAGCGTGAGCTCCTCGGCGGTGCGGGTCAGGTCCTCGCGGTAGCCGGCGAGGCGGGCCTCGAGCTGGGTGATGACGTCGGCCAGCTGGGAGCGGCGGCTCTCCAGGACCTGCACCTCCTCGAGGGCGCGGATGCGGCGGTCGGCGAACTCGCTGTCGGCCTGGGTGCGGGCCCGACGGATGAGCTCCTCGGCCTCGGCCTGCGCCTCGGCGAGCTGGCGGTCGGCGCGGGTCTTGGCCTCGGCCAGCAGGCTCTGCGCCTGACCACGGGCGTCGACCTCCATCTGCTCGGCCGTCCGACGCGCCATCAGCAGCGTGCGGGCGGCCTGCTCGACCTCGGCCTCCTCGCTCAGCGCGGCGGCGGAGCGAGCGCTCGCCTTGGCCTCGGCCACGGCGGCCTGGGCGCGGGCCTGGACCTCGCCGGCCTTCTCCTCGGCGGCGGCGGCACGGGCCTCGGCGTCGTTGAGGCGACCCTCGGCCACCGCGGCGCGCTCCTCGGTGTGGCGGACGCGCACGAGCAGCTGGGCGAGGGCCGTGCCGGCGTCCTCCATGAAGGTCTCGACCTGCTCGATGTCGTAGCCCTTGCGCCGTTCGGTGAACTCGGTCTTCTCGAACAGTTCCGGCGTGAGATCCATGTCGGAGATGCTAGTCCTGACGGACCGCCCGTCACCGAACCGTCATCTCGGGTGACGACGAGGCGCCCCGCCCAGGGGGTGCCCCCGCTCCCCGCCGCTCAGGCGAGGCCCCGCTCCCCGCCGCTCAGGCGGTGCCCCCGCTCCCCGCCGCTCAGGCGAGGCCGCCCACGATCCCCTGCAGCACCATGATGATGAGGAACACCACCAGGAACGACATGTCGAGCATGGCGCCGCCGAGGCGGAGGGGTGGGACGACTCGACGCACGGGGGCGAGCATCCACTCGGTGCACACTGCGAGGAACGCGTTGAGCTGCTCGAGGAACGGCCCACCGGGCGGGAACCAGCTGAGCACCGCCCGCAGGACGAGCAGCACGAGGAGGGCGGTCAGGATCCAGTAGAGGATGATCATCGGGGCGTGGTGTGGGTGTGGGAGGGGTTCGGGGGCCGGTGCTGTGGGACGGGACCGCTCAGCGGTCCTCGCCGAGGCCACCCTCGCGGATCCGACGGCGGTCGTCGTCGGAGACCTGTGCTCCGTGGGGGGTCAGCAGGAACACCTGGTCGGTGACCCGCTCCATGTTGCCCTCGAGTCCGTAGCAGAGGCCGCTGCCGAAGTCGATGAGGCGGCGGGACAGGTCGCGGTCGACGCCCTGCATGTTCAGGATGACCGGCTGGTTGCGCTTGAACGTGTCGGCCACCTCCTGCACGTCGTTGAAGCCCTTGGGGCTCACGACGTGGGGGCGGGCCACGCTCGGCAGCGGACGCACGACACCCCGGCCGGAGTCGTCGGACGACCCTCCACCGGGGGCCGAGGCGATCACCCGGACGCCGCCGTCGCCGTCGTCGGGCTCCGACGAGGGGGCCGGGACGGAGCGGACCGTGGCACCGGCCGGGCTGCGCCGCTGCTGCGACTGCGGCTGGGCCGCGGGGCGCGGACGGGTGGTGGCCGGCGCAGGAGCGACGTCGAGGACGTCGTCGTCATCGTCGACGGCGTCGTCCCACTCGTCGTCGAGCGGCGGATCTGCGTAGTCGTCGTAGTAGGGGTCCTGACCGAGACCCAACCACGACCGTGCGTTCTTCATGAAGTTCGACATCCTCGCTCCTCGGCCGCGGAGTGTAGTGGCGGTCGTGCCGGCGTCACGGACCGCCGCACGATCATCTGATCACGTTCCCGGGTCTGGGGCCGACCAGGGCCGACCCCACCCGGACGAGCGTGGCGCCCTCCTCGACCGCCACCTCCAGGTCCGCGCTCATGCCCATGGACCTCTCCTCCAACCCCAGGTCGTCGGCCATCCGGGCCAGGAGGCGGAAGCCGGCGCGGGCGTCCTCGGGCTCACCCGGAGGCCCGACCCCCATGAGCCCTCGGACGTCCAGGCCCAGGTCGCGGCACCGGTCCACCAGATCGGGGGCCTCGGCCGGCGGACAGCCTCCCCGACCCTCCAACCCGGCCAGGTCGAGCTGCACGAGGACCCGCTGTCCCTCGGGAGCGCGGCGGGCGATCTGCTCGGCGAGCGACGCCCGGTCCACCGACTGCCACAGCCCGACCACGTCGGAGATGAGCCGGACCTTGTTGGTCTGCAGCCGACCGATGAAGTGCCACGACGCGCCGGCGCCGGCCACCTGCTCCGACAGCGCGGCGGCCTTGTCGCGGAGCTCCTGCGCGTAGTTCTCGCCGAGCAGGGTGAAGCCCGCGGCGATCGCGGCCGCGGCCACCTCGGGCGGATGCGCCTTGGTCACGCAGACGATCCGCACGTCGGCATCGGTCCGCTCCGAGATCCGCCGCTGCAGCTCGTCGCGACGGGACGAGATCCGCTCGACGAGACCGGGGTCGGCCACCACCGGGGCGGTCACGCGTGCCAGGGGTAGTCGTGGTCGTCGGGAGCGAGCCAGACCACGGCGGCCTGCCGGCCCTGGTCCTGGCGCGCCCGCCACGAGTAGAAGCCGTCGTCGAGTGCGGTGCAGGGCACGACGTCGGGACCGGTGCCGACGCCGACGTCGACGCCGGCCCGACCGAGCGCGGCGCGCACGCCGGCACGGACGTCCAGGGCCGGCGCTCCGTCGAGCGTGGTCGTGCGCAGCTCGGGTCCGAGGCGCTCGCAGAGGGCGTCGAGCTCGTCGGAGCCGAACTCGTAGGCCGCGGGAGAGATGCACGGCCCGAGGTCCCAGGTGAAGCTCTGAGCCCCCATCCGCCGCATGTGCTCGACGGTGGACTCGAGCACGCCGTCGGCGAGCCCCCGCCAGCCGGCATGGGCCGCACCGACCACCCGGACCGGATCGCCGGACACCGGATCGGTCCCGTCGCCGACGAGGACGACCCCGGCGCAGTCCGCGGTGTGGACGGCGAGCACGGCGCCCAGCGTGGTCGTGACGGCGGCGTCGGCCTCGGCCCCCGCCCACTCCCCCGGCGCGTCCACCTCCACGACCCGCGAGCCGTGGACCTGGCGCAACCACGTCCACGGGTGCGGGGCGACCCGCCGGCGACGCTCCTCGAGCTCGTCGGTCGCCTCGGCCCCCGGCGACGGCACCCTCAGGTCGCCGGTGCTGGCGTCGGAGAACGCCATGTGCGCCGACGGAAGGCCGTCGGTGTGGAGTACCTCACGGCGAGCCACGTCGCTGCCTCCCGATCGGTCGGATGCTCAGCTGCGTCCGGTGCTGGTGCGGACGACGACCGTCACTTCAGGAAGGAGGGGACGTCGAAGTCGTCGTCCCCTCCGAAGAGCTCGTCCTCGTCCGCGTCGCCGAACACGTCGCCGATGGACGACGGCCGCTCCTCGGAGCGCTCGGCACCGGTGGTCGCTGCCGGGCGACGGCTGCCCTTGGACTCGTCCCAGCGCTCGAAGCCGGCGGCGATGACGGTGATCCGCACCTCGTCGCCGAGCTCGTCGTCGATGACCGCGCCGAAGATGATGTTGGCCTCGGGGTGCGCCACCTCGTGGATGACCTGGGCGGCCTCGTTGACCTCGAACAGGCCGAGGTCGGAGCCACCCGAGATGTTGAGCAGGATGCCGCGGGCGCCGTCGATGGCCGCCTCGAGCAGCGGCGACGAGATCGCCTGGCGGGCGGCCTGCAGCGCACGGCCCTCGCCCGTGGCGTAGCCGACGCCCATCAGCGCGGAGCCGGCGTCGTTCATGATCATCCGCACGTCGGCGAAGTCGGTGTTGATCAGGCCCGGCGTGGTGATCAGGTCGGTGATGCCCTGGACGCCCTGCAGGAGGACCTCGTCGGCCATCTTGAAGGCGTTCAGGACCGAGGTCTTGTCGTTGGCGACCGTGAGGAGCCGGTCGTTGGGGATGACGATCTGGGTGTCGACCCGCTCCTTGAGGTTGCCGATGCCCTGGTCGGCCTGCACCGAGCGGCGGCGGCCCTCGAAGCCGAACGGACGGGTGACGACTGCGATCGTCAGCGCGCCCTGGGACTTGCCGATCTCCGCGACGACCGGGGCCGCACCGGTGCCGGTGCCACCGCCCTCGCCCGCGGTGACGAACACCATGTCGGCGCCGCGCAGCACCTCTTCGATCTCGGAGCGGTGGTCCTCGGCGGCCTGGCGACCCA
Organism: Actinomycetes bacterium; assembly: GCA_023434535.1. Taxonomy (GTDB): domain Bacteria; phylum Actinomycetota; class Acidimicrobiia; order Acidimicrobiales; family Microtrichaceae; genus Dermatobacter. The sequence continues at coordinate 1,860 of JAEYSR010000097.1, read as the reverse complement.
CCTCGGGGTCCGAACCGGCGCCGAGGCCCCGGGTCAGCTCACGGCCGATGTCCAGTTTGATGTCGGCGTCGCTCATGAGCAGCGCCTGCGCATCTGTGTTGATGGCGATGAACTCCACGCCCTTGAGCCCGGCATCGATCATCCGGTTGACCGCGTTGCAGCCACCTCCACCGATGCCGACGACCTTGATCACGGCGAGGTAGTTCTGCGGGTTGTGGGCCATCGTCGTCAGACACCTCCAGGAACCGGGGCGCGTTGGTCGCCCGGCGATGCGGCACGTGACCTTACGGCCGTGCGAGTGACCGGAGCAACGACCGTCATCCCGGGACCCCGGATCCGGGGGTCGTCGTGGTGGTCGACGCGGGCTTCTTCTTCGGCGTCGTGGTCGTCGGGACGGTCGTCGCCCCGACGGTCGGCTCCCCCGCGTCGCAGCCCGGCACACGGCTGATCGTCGGCCGACTCGGCTCCCGGACGTCGAGGACGTCCAGGCAGTCCATCCGGGCGCCGGCCAGCATGCTCGAGGTGGCCAGGAGCTTGGCCGGCACCTCCTCGGGCGCGCCGAACTCCACGCGCCCGCCGGTCCCCTCGACGGCCGGGTCGTCGCGCAGCAGGAGGGTGAGAGATCCGTCCTCCGCCAGGTCGACTCCTCCGAGAGCGCTGCGGAGGGGCTCGGTCATCTGCTCGAGCACGACCGTCGCGGCGACCACGGCGTCGGGGGCGTCCGCGCCCGGCTCGACGGAGTCGACGAGGGCGGGGTCCTCGGGCGTCACGAGCGGCAGCCCGGCGACGGCCGGGTCGTCGGAGGCGGGGGCCTCGCCGAGCACCCGACCGCCTCGGCCGACGAGGATCCGTCGCTGCTCGTTCCCCACGACGGCGAGGGCCCGCTCGTCGGTGACCGAGATGCGAACGGTCCCCGGCCACTCCCGCTCCACGGTCGCGGAGGCCACCCCGGGAAGCGCCATCACCGCGTCGCGGGCCGCGGCGAGGTCGACGTCGACCATCGCGTCCCCCCGACCGATCCCGCTGGCGTCGGTCACCTCGTCGCGGTCGACGGCGTTGGAGCCCGCGACGACGATCCGGTCGACGTCGAGCAGGGGCGAGCGCAGGAGCCCGAAGCCCGCAGCGAGCAGCCCCGCCACGACCGCGACGGCGATGAGGATCCAGCGCCGCCGTCGACCGCGTTCGGCCTCGACCTGCTGGCGCCGTCGGGCGATGCGCGGGTCCTCGGCCGAAGGGTCGTCACCCGCCGTTGGTCGGCGGCGCGGCGGGGTGAGGGTGCTCGTCACCCGTCCGCCGCCACGGCGTCCTCGAACGGCACGAACCCGACCATCCGGGTCTCGGGGTGGAGCTCGACGCCGTGGACGTCGCGCACCCGGCGCGCCACGGCGACCATGAGTGCGAAGACGTCATCGGCCGAGCCGCCGGCGTCGGCCTGGATGAAGTTCGCGTGCTTCGTCGACACCTGCGCCGTCCCGATGCGCAGCCCGCGGCACCCGGCGGCATCGATCAGCCGACCTGCGGAGTCCCCCGGAGGGTTGGTGAAGACCGAGCCCGCGTTCTGGCCACCGGGCTGGTGCTCGCGCCGCCAGCGGACGATCTCGGAGAGCTCCGACTCTCCGGCGTCGCGGCTCCCCCGCTCCAGTCGGAGATCCGCGTGGACCACGACCTGGTCGTCGCGCAGCGACGAGGACCGGTAGGACAGGTGGAGGTCGGCCGCGGGCATGGTCCCATCCTTCCCGGTGCGGAGATCGACGAGGCGGACCCCGACCAACGTCTCGGCGAGCTCGGCCCCGTGACCGCCGGCGTTCATGCGCACCGCGCCGCCGATGGAGCCCGGCACGCCGACGGCCCACTCGAACC
>JAEYSR010000063.1 GCA_023434535.1 Actinomycetes bacterium | reverse complement strand
GGTCGGTCGGACCTCGACGCGGAGATGCGGGCGTCGTGCCGGTGTAACTTGACCGGGCGGTCAAGGACTGGTCCGGGCCGCCGACGACGTCGTCGACGATCACAGGGGGTCCAGATGTCGGTCACCGAGCAGGTCGCCACCGGGGCGGATGCGGACGAGCAGCGCGTCATCGACGCGGTCGAACGCCTCCTGGCCGAGCACCCGCCGGCCGACACCCCCGAGCGGGAGTTCCTCGAGGCCCAGTTCGACGCGGGACTGGCATGGGTGCACTTCCCGGAGGGCGAGGGCGGCCTCGGCGTCAGCCCCAAGCTGCAGAAGGTCGTCATCGAGCGCGTCTCCGCCGCCGGCGGTCCGATCGGCGGGGCGAAGAACCCCATCGGGTACGGCATGTGCGGCCCGGCCGTCGCCACCCACGGCACCGACGAGCAGAAGAAGCTGCTGCGGCCGCTGTTCTCGAACGAGCACATCTGGTGCCAGCTGTTCTCCGAACCGGGCGCCGGCTCCGACGTCGCCTCGCTCGCCATGAAGGCCGAGCGGGACGGCGACGAGTGGATCGTCAACGGTCAGAAGGTCTGGACCACCCTGGCCCACATCTCGCGCTACGGCCTCGTGATCTGCCGGACCGATCCCGACCTCCCCAAGCACCGCGGCATCACGGCCTTCATCGTCGACATGGAGGCGCCCGGCGTCGAGGTGCGGCCGCTCCGCCAGATGACCGGTGAGGCGGAGTTCAACGAGGTGTACTTCACCGACGTCCGGATCCCCGACAGCATGCGCGTCGACGAGGTCGGTCGTGGCTGGGGCGTGTCCATCACCACGCTGATGAACGAGCGGGTGTCGATCGGCGGCGGCACGCCGCCCCGGGGCTCCGGCCCCATCGGCCAGCTGATGGAGGAGTGGGAGCGGTCCGGCTCCGACGACCCGGTGCTGCGCGACGCCGTCGTCCAGCTGTGGATCCAGGCCGAGGTCAACCGGCTCACCAACCTGCGTGCCGCGTCCAATCGGAAGGCGGGGACGCCCGGGCCCGAAGGTTCGGTCGCCAAGCTCGCCATGGCGGAGCTCAACAAGAAGATCTACTCGCTCGCCCTCGACGTCGCCGGGGCCGAGGGGATGCTGTACGGCTCGTACGAGCTGGTCCGTCCCCGCCACGCGCTCTTCACCGACGACATGCACAAGAACTTCCTGCGGGCCCGCGCCAACTCCATCGAGGGCGGCACGTCCGAGGTCCTCAAGAACATCCTCGGCGAGCGGGTCCTCGGCCTGCCCGGCGACGTCCGCGTGGACAAGGACCTGCCCTGGGTCCAGGTGCCCCGCTCCTGAGCCTCCGATCACCGGGACGGATCCCGATCCCGGCGCCCACCGCGCCGGCGTGACGTGACGTGAACCACGCGTGAACCCGTGGAAAGGCGGCGCGCCACCGCGTCCGACCGGGCGTAGCGTGGACCCATGCCCCGCCGCACGAAGATCGTCGCCACGATCGGTCCCGCCTCCGACTCCCCGGACGTCCTCCGGCGACTGATCGAGGCCGGCACCGACGTCGCCCGCATCGGGCTCGCCCACGGAACCCTCGACGACGCGCTCGCCCGCTACCGGACGGTGAGGGCGGTCGCCGCCGAGCTGGGCCGCCACGTCGGGGTGCTGGTCGACCTGCCCGGGCCCAAGGTGCGGATGGGCTCGTTCGGCAACTCGCCCGTCCGCCTCGAGACCGGAGCCGCGCTCACCCTCGTGCCCGGGCTCGACACCTCGGACACCTCCGTCCTCGGCGTCGACTACGGCGAGCTCCTCATGGACGTCCACCCCGGCGACCGCCTCGCGGTGGGCGACGGCAGCGTCGTCCTCCAGGTCGAGTCCGTCGACGGCGACTCCGCCAAGGCGTCCGTCCTGCACGGAGGTCCCGTCCAGGGCCGACCGGGCCTGCACATCCCCACGGACCGCCTGAGCCTCTCGACGCCGACGCCCGAGGACCTGCGCCTCCTCGACGCCTTCGTCGACGAGGGCGTCGACATGGTGGCGATCAGCTTCGTCCGCTCCGCGCACGACATCCGGAGGATCGGGACCGAGCCCTACCCCCGCGGCCCGCTCGTCGTCGCCAAGATCGAGACCCGTGCCGCCGTCGAGAACCTCCAGGGGATCATCGAGGCGTCCGGAGCCATCATGATCGCCCGGGGCGACCTCGGAACGGAGCTCGGCATCGAGGAGCTCCCGCACCTGCAGAAGCGGATCACCCGGGAGTGCATCAGCGGCGGCAAGCCGGTCATCACCGCCACCCAGATGTTCGAGTCGATGATCAGCTCGCCGGCGCCCACGAGGGCCGAGGTGTCCGACGTGGCGAACGCCATCTTCGACGGGACGTCCGCCGTCATGCTGTCGGCCGAGAGCGCCGTCGGTGCGGACCCGGTCAACACGGTGGCCACCATGAGCCGGGTCGCCGAAAGGGCCGACCAGGAGTTCGACTACGAGGCGTGGGCCCGACGCATCCGCCACCTGCGACGCTCGGCCGTGGGGGAGAGCTCCGAGGACAAGCTCACCGACGCCATGACCGCCGCCGCCTGGCGCGCCGCGACCGAGATGGGCGTCTCCGCGATCATCTGCATCAGCGACTCGGGCCTCACCGTCCGCTCGACGGCCCGGTTCCGGCCGTCCATGCCGATCATCGCCTTCAGCCCGAACGAGAGGACGCTGCGGCAGCTGTCCATGAGCTGGGGGACCGTGACGCTGCGGGCGCCGAACCACGTGGACACCCTGGCCCTCATGGACGACCTCGTCGTGCAAGCCCGCGACGCGGGTCTCGTCCATCCGGGCGAGACGGTCGCCGTGCTCGCCGGCGTCGGGGGTCGGTCCCGCTCCACCGACGTCCTGCGCCTCGCCCGGGTCCCCTGACCGTCCTCCGTGCACCCCCCAGCACCCCTGAGCCGCCACGTCGTCGACGGGCTCGGCGTGATCCGGCGCCGGCCCGACACCGTCGCCGCCGGGCCCGCCGTCGTCCTGGTCCACGGCGCCATGGACAGGTCCGCCAGCTTCGGCCGCTCCATGCGACGCCTCGGCGAGCTCGACGTCTGCGCCTACGACCGACGCGGGTACGCCACGTCCATCGACGGCGGGATCTCGCCGACCCTGGACGACCAGGCCGCCGACCTGCTGGCCGTCGTCGACTGGATGGGTTGCGACACGGTCGTGGTGGTGGGCCACAGCCTCGGCGGCACCGTCGCCATGCGGCTCGTGGAGCGCTCTCCGGGCTCCGCCCTCGGACTCGGCGTCTTCGAGTCGCCCGTTCCCTCCCTCGCCTCCTACCGCTCCGACGGTGCCGACATCGCCCTCGCGGCCGCCGAGCGGGGCGGTCCCGAGGCGGCGGCCGAGGCCTTCTACCGCCTGGTGGTGGGCGACGCGGTGTGGGACGGACTGCGCCAGTCGGACCGGGACCTCCGTCGGGCCGAGGGTGTGCAGCTCGTCGCGGAGCTGACCGACCTCCGCAGGCCCACCGGGTCGCCCGACCCGGACGCGATCGACCTCCCTGTGGTGGTGGGTGCGGGCGACGCCAGCCCTGCCGCCTGGAGGGACTCGGCCCGCGAGCTCTCGACCCGACTGCCCGACGCGACGTACCTGGAGCTCCCCGGCGCCGGGCACGGAGCGCATCTCACCCACCCCGACGAGTTCGCCCGGTACGTGCGGACCTGCGTCGACCGCGCCACGGCCACGAGCGGGGCCTCAGGTGGGTGAGCCCGCAGCACCACTGCGGCGATGGCAGGCCGTAGCCTCGAACCCGTGGCGACGATCAGGACGCTGACCCGGCGACGGCCCCGCGTCGCGTTCGTCCTGTCCGGCGGCGGCAACCTCGGAGCCCTCCAGGTCGGGATGCTGCAGGCCCTCACCGAGCACGGCATCGTGCCCGACGTCGTCCTCGGCTGCTCCATCGGCGCCATGAACGGGGCGGCGTTCGCCCTGGAGCCGGACGAGCGCGGGGTCGAGCGCCTCCGCGAGCACTGGCTCGACGGCGTGTCGGTGATCCCGAGCACGCGGCTGCCGTCCGTCGTGCAGCTCGTCCGCAAGGGCGAGTCGCTCCACTCCAACGACGGGCTGCGGCGGAGCCTCGAGTCGCTCCTCGGCGCCACCCGTCGGATCGAGGACCTCGAGCTGCCGTTCGAGTGCATCGCCGCCGAGGTCGAGACCGCCGCGGAGCACTGGTTCCGGGAGGGCTACCTGGTTCCGGCGGTCCTGGCGTCCGCCGCACTGCCCGCAGTGTTCCCGGTGGTCACCATCGAGGGCCGCAGGTACGTCGACGGAGGCGTCGTCGACAACGTGCCCATCTCACGGGCGGTCGAGCTCGGCTGTCGCGAGATCTACGTCCTGCACGTCGGTCGCCACGGGAAGCCCGACGCCGAGATCCGACGACCGATCGACGCCGCCATGCAGGCCTACTGGGTCGCCCGCAACGGCCGCTTCGCCCGCGACCTCGCCGGGCTGCCCGACGGCGTCGAGGCGATCATCCTGCCTCCCGGCGAGCGTCCCGACCTGCGCTACGACGACTTCTCGAGGACCGACGAGCTCATCTCCCGCGGTCACGACAACGCCGTGGCGTTCCTCGACCAGCGCGCTCCCCGCGACGCGGACCGGAGGATCCGCTCGGAGGTGCTCCAGCCGTTCGAGCGCTGGATGGTGTCGGCCCGCAACCGCTCCTGGCGACGCGACGCCGAGAAGGCGGCGACCGACCCGGCGGGTGGCGTGGTGACCGCTCCGTCGTCGGGGACGCCCCACGACGGAGACGCCCACCTGGAGGTCGGCACTCAGCCGGACGACACGTCGGTGCCGATCCAGGACGTGTGACCGGCCACGTTACGCTGCGGCACATGTCGGACCACCCGGTGAACCTGAGCCCGACAGGGCCTCCCGAGACGATCCTCGATCCCGAACCTCCGGAGGCGGTCGCGGCCCTGGCCACCGCCCTCAACGGTCCCGAGCCGGGGCGACGCGACGCGGTCGCCGCCGTCGTGGCGGCCCATCCGCGGTTCCTGGCGGGCTGGGCGGAGCTGGGCGACCTCGGACGCGACGACGTCGAGTCCTACGCCTACTACCGCATCGGCTACCACCGTGGGCTCGACAAGCTGCGGGCGTCGGGGTGGCGCGGCTCGGGCTACGTCCGTTGGGAGCACCCGACCAACCGTGGCTTCCTCCGTGCGCTCGAGGGCCTGCGCTCCTCCGCGGCGCGGATCGGAGAGGTGGACGAGGAGGAGCGCTGCCGGCACTTCCTCGTCCAGCTCGACCCGCAGAGGTTCTCGAGCGAGCTCGACGACGCCTGATCAGCGGTCGGGCGCCCCGCGGTCCCGACGGCTGCCGCCTCGGGGCAGGGGCTCCGTCCGACCTCGGGCCGGAGCGGTCTCGTAAGGTCCCACGCATGAGCTTCCCCACGAAGGGCCGGTCCGGTCAGGACATCCTCGCCGAGGTCGCCGTCGAGCGGCAGGACGACCTGGACTGGCGAGGGGGCAGGGCGTTCAGCCTCGTCTACAACGTGGACGACCCCGACCTGGAGGCCCTCCAGCACGAGGTCGCGTCGAGCTTCCTCCACGAGAACGCCCTGAACCCCTTCAGGTACCGGACGCTCCTGCGGATGGAGGGCGAGGTCATCGACATGGCCTGCTCCCTGTTCGGGGCGACGGCGGGATCGATGTCCTCCGGCGGCACGGAGTCGATCTTCCTGGCCGTGCAGACGGCGCGGGACCACGCACGGGCACGAGGCGTCGCCACCCCCAGGCTCGTGTGCGCGGAGACCGCGCACCCGGCGTTCGCCAAGGCCTGCAAGTACCTCGACGTCGAGCAGGTCCGCCTGCCCACGCGTGCGGACGGACGGGCTGATCCGGAGCGCTTCGCCGCAGCCATCGACGCGGCGACCGCCCTCGTCGTCGTGTCGGCACCCTGCTACCCCTTCGGGGTGATCGATCCCGTCGCCGAGATCGCGGCGCTCGCCGCGGAGCGCGACGTGCTGTGCCACGTCGACGCCTGCCTCGGCGGCTACCTGCTCCCGTGGTGGGAGCGCCTCGGTGAGCCCGTCCCGCCGTGGGACTTCCGCGTGGAGGGCGTGACGTCGCTGTCCGCCGACATCCACAAGTACGGCTACACGTACAAGGGAGCGTCCACCGTCCTGTACCGCGACGCCGACCTCTACCAGCGCCAGATCTTCATGTACGACTCGTGGCCCGGAGGTCTCTACGCGTCGTCGAGCGCCGCCGGCACCCGGCCCGGTCCGCCGATCGCCGGGGCGTGGGCGACCATGACCCACCTGGGCGAGGAGGGGTACCTCCGCCTGGCCGAGCGGGTGCGGACGGCGATGCGTGGGTTCTGCGCCGGCATCGAGGCCATCGACGGCGTCCGCATCACCTCCGACCCGGACCTGTCGCTCTTCGAGTTCGGTGCCGATCCGGACCGGCCCTCCGGACTCGCCCCGGTGGACATCGGTGGCGTCGCCGACGCGATGGACGACCGGGGCTGGAACCTCGACCGGCAGCAGGGTGGTCTCCACGTCATGCTGTCGCCGGGCCACGACCGCGTCGTGGACGCCTTCGTCGAGGACCTCGCCGACGCGGTGGCCCATCACGACGCGGCCCGGGGCGGCGAGCACGTGTACGGCGGTGTCGTCGAGCGCCCCTGAGCCCCCGTCGGCCTCGTGGACCGGTGTGGTCCTGTGCGGGGGCGCGAGCTCGCGCATGGGCCGCGACAAGGCGACCCTCCCGACCCCCGACGGGCCGTTGGCCTCGATCGTCGTCCGGGCTCTCCTCGGAGCCGGGGCCCACGACGTTCTGCTGGTCGGCGGCGCCGGCGCGGAGCTGACGGCGAGCCACCTCGGGACGGGCGCTTCCGAGGGCGTGGAGTGGGTGCCCGACCTCTGGCCGGGTGACGGTCCGCTCGGTGGGGTGGCGACCGCCGCGACGGCACGACCCGACCGGGCCCTCGTCGTGTGCGCCTGTGACCTTCCCGGCATCACATCGGACGACCTGCATCCGCTCGTCCGGGCCGTCTCGATCCCGCCGACGTGGACCCCGGGCAGCCCGGGCACCCAGGGCGGCACAGCTGAGATCGCGGTCGTCGAGGTCGGCGGAGTGGCCCAGTGGTCGGTCCTCGCTCTGGGCCCGTCGGGGGCGGCCGCGGCCCGTCGGGCGTTCGAGGCGGGGGAGCGTGCACTGCGCCACATCGGCGGGGCCGCCGGACTCGCGGTGACCCACCTCCGGCCGGAGCGACCCGCGGCGTTCGCGGATGTCGACGCTCCGACCGACCTCCCGCCCGGGTGGACGGTGGGTCGGGTCGGGTCCCCGGAACGTCGTTCCGAGGCCGGGTCGGGGTAGGTTGCCGGGGTGGCAGTCGAAGAGATCACCGTCGATCAGCTGGCCGGACTGAGGGAAGCGGGAGCGTTCGTGCTGGACGTCCGCAACCCCGACGAGCACGAGGAGGCCCGGGTCCCGGATGTGGTCCTCATCCCGCTCCCCGAGCTGGAGGGTCGCTACACGGAGATCCCCGACGTCGACGAGGTCTACGTGATCTGCCGGTCGGGGGCCCGCAGCGCCAGGGCCGCCGAGTTCCTCCGGGCGAACGGCCTGACCGCCATCAACGTCGCCGGCGGGACCCTCGCATGGATCGAATCCGGCCGAGGCGTCGACTCCGGCCCGGCGAACTGAGCGCGTCGCTCCCGTGACCGCCGACGCGGCTGGCGACTACACGCTGATCGAGGACGACGCGGCCTTCGCCGCGCTGCTCGATCGCCTCGACGGACAGGACCGCTACGCGATCGACACCGAGTTCCACCGGGAGCGCACCTACTTCCCGCACGTCGCCCTCGTGCAGATCGCGGACGCCCACGGGGTGGCGCTCGTGGACGCGCTCAGCGTGGACCTGTCGCCGTTCGCCCGGATCCTGGACAGCGACGCGGTCGCGGTGATGCACGCGGCGCGCCAGGACATGGAGGTGCTGGAGCGCAGCACCGGGACGGTGCCGTCGCGGCTCGTGGACACGCAGGTGGCGGCCGGGTTCCTCGGATACACCAGCCCGTCGCTCGCCACGCTCCTCGAGCGCGAGCTCAAGGTGCGGGCCCTCAAGGCGGACCGGCTCACCGACTGGCTGCGTCGACCGCTGAAGCCGGCGCAGCTCGACTACGCGGCATCTGACGTCGCGTACCTGTTGGAGCTGTACGACGTGCTGTGGGAGCGGCTCGTCGACCGCGGTCGGGACCAGTGGGTCCTCGACGCCTGCGAGGAGCTGCGGACCGAGTACCGGGGACCGCGGGACCCCGACGAGGCCTGGCGTCGCATCAAGGAGCTCCGCCACCTCCGCGGCAGCACCTTGGCGGTCGCCCAGGCCGTCGCCGGATGGCGTGAGCGTCGGGCGATCGCGACCGATCAGACCCCGCGCTTCGTGCTGTCGGACCTCGGCGTCGTCGCCGTGGCCAGTGCGGCACCCACGACGTTGGAGGAGCTCCGGTCGCTGCGCGGCGTCGACGGCCGCAGCCTCAAGAGCGGCATGGGCGAGGACCTGCTGGCCGTCGTGGCGGCAGCGGCGGGCACGCGCCCGCAGCGGGTGCCCGCCCAGACGGTTCCGGAGCTGCCGGGAGAGCTGCGGCCCGCGGTGCCGTTGATCTCCGCCTGGGTGAGCCAGCTCGCGCGGGAGCTCGAGCTGGAGACCTCGGTGCTGGCCACCCGGGCCGACCTGGAGGACCTGCTGCGCGGCGTGCCCGATGCCCGCCTGACGCAGGGCTGGAGGGAGGAGCTCGTCGGCGAGCCGATCCGTCGACTGCTGGAGGGCGAGGCGGCCCTCGCCTTCGACCGGAGCGAGGGACTGGTCCTGGAGGACCGCCGCCGCTGAGGCGTCAGACCGCGGCCAGCACCACCCCGGTCGCCACCACGCACAGCACGCCGACGGCCACGAAGCCGAAGCGCGGGTCTCCCCGCCGGAACCAGCGGACGCCGAGCCAGCTGACCCGGGCGAGCGGTGCGACGAGGACCACCGCGATCGCAGCGCCGCACAACGCGGTGCCGACCGGCGACGGCAGCACGATCCCGAGGACGGCGAGGACGAGTGCGACGGCGACGCCGAGGCGCGCCCCCTTCACGAGGGGGTCGAAGCGGCCGGAGCGGGGGTCGATCGGCTCGGTCACACCAGGTCCTGGCCCGTGGTGGAGGTGCTCACAGCGTCGTCCCGATCACGACGGCGGCGATCACGACGAGCAGGCCGGCCGTGACCCAGCGCAGGACCATCGGAGGTGCGCCGCTCTGCAGACGGGCGCCGGCCAGCCCGCCGAGGAAGGCCCCGATGAGGGTGACGGCGCCGCTCCGGACGTCGAGGTCGCCGCGGACGGTGTAGATCAGCAACCCGGTGGTCGCCGTGATGCCGAGCGTGAAGGTCGTGGTGGCGGCGGCGACCTTGACCGGGATCTTCATGATCTCGCTCATGGCGGGCGTCTTCAGGAAGCCGGCGCCGACGCCCGACAGCCCCGAGATGACGCCGGTGACCAGCGCCGCGACCAGGCCCATCGGGACGTGCCGGGCGTGGTACGGCACGACGCGTCCGTCGAGCACGTACTGGCCGCCGAGCGTGCCGGGCCACTCCCCGGGCACGGCATCGGCGTCGAACGTCGCGTTCGGCCGGTTCCGGATGCCGCGCCGGGCGACGGCGGCCACTGCGCCGACGAGTGCGGCCACCCCGAGGATCCGGGCGAGCAGGACCTCGCTGACCTGGGCCGAGGCGAGCGCTCCTGCCGCAGCTCCGGTGGATGCCGCGAGCTCGAACGTGAGGCCGATGCGGTGGTGGACCCGGCCCTCCTCCAGCTGGCGGGCCCCGGCGGCGAGCGACGAGGCCCCGACCGTGATCAGACCGATGGGAGCCGCCTCGATCGGGGGCACGCCGAGAGCCAGCAGCACCGGGACGAGCAGGGTGGCGCCCCCGATGCCCACCACGGAGCCGAGCAGCGCGCTCCCCGTCGCCAGCGCGCCCAGTGCGACGAGCGGCAGGGTCACCCGGCGGAGCGGTCCATGATGCGCGCCTCGTCGGGGCCGAGCGGAGCGTCGTGCGCCGGGGCCGAGCCGGGCAGGGCCGTTCCGCCGATCCAGGTGCCGCCGGTGTCGGCGACGTCGACGGACCGGTCGAGGAAGTTGACCAGCACCTCGACCGAGGTCGGCCGGCTCTCGTCGCCGTCCGTCGACGGGCCGTCCACCCATCGCCGGTAGCGGACCACGCCCTCGGGCGCGTCGAGCAGCTCGATCCGGCCCTCGTGGAGCGCGGGCAGGTCGCGGCGCAGCTGGAGCAGCCGCCGGTAGTGCTCGAGCATGGAGGTGGGGTCTCCGCTCTGACGCGCTGCGCTCAGTGCAGCGGCGTCGGGTGCGAACGGCAGCCACGGCTCGGCGGGCCATCCGCACCGCTCCGAGTCGTCCCACGGGATGGGGGCGCGGCAGCCGTCGCGGCCGCCGGGGTCCACGACCCGGTCCGGTGGCACCTCGGCGTCCTGCAACCCGAGCTCCTCGCCCTGGTACAGGAACGGCGTGCCCCGCAGGGTGAGCAGGAGCACCGCCGCGGCCCGGGCCCGGGCCTCGCTCCCGTAGCGGGTCCGGTGCCGGACGACGTCGTGGTTGGACAGGACCCAGCAGGGCCAGCCGTCGACCGGGTCGTACAGCTCGATCGAGCTCGCGATCTCGTCGCGCCACACCTCCGCGTCCCAGGGCGAGTGCAGCGCCGGGATGTTGAACCCCAGGTGCAGCTCGTCGCCGTGGCCGAGGAAGTCGACCACCCGCTCCCGCTCGAAGACGTAGGTCTCGCCGATGAGGACGGGCGGGCGCTCGAAGCGGTCGGTGTTGCTGCGCAGCTCCTTGAGGCGCACGTGGACGCCGGGTCCGTGGTCGAGGACGCACGCCGGGATGCCGACGAGCTCGGGTGGCGTGTCGACGTCGAGCTGCTTGCCGACGCTGTGGACCACGTCGATGCGGAAACCGTCGACCCCGCGGTCGCTCCAGAAGCGCAGGACGTCGGTCATGGCGGCCGCGACCTCGGGGTTGTTCCAGTCGACGTCGGGCTGCTCCGGCAGGAACAGGTGGAGGTAGTACTGGCCGGTCGTCGGGTCGAAGGTCCAGGCCGGGTAGTCGCCGAACGCCGCCCGCCAGTCGGTCGGCGGACCACCGTCGGGAGCCGGGTCCCGCCAGACGTACCAGTCGCGGTGGGGGTCGTCGGTCGACGACCGCGAGGCGGTGAACCAGGGGTGGTGGTCCGAGGTGTGCCCGGGGACGAAGTCGAGGACCACCCGGATCCCCAGGTGGTGCGCCTCCGCCACCAGCCGGTCGGCATCGGCGAGGTCCCCGAACAGCGGGTCGACGTCGCAGTGGTCCGACACGTCGTAGCCGAAGTCGGCCATGGGGGAGCGGAAGAAGGGGGAGAACCACACGGCGTCGACGCCGAGGTCCCGCAGGTGACCCAGGTGCTCCGTCGCACCAGCGAGGTCGCCGACTCCGTCGCCGCTGGCGTCGGCGAAGCTGCGTGGGTACACCTGGTAGACGACGCCGCGGCGCCACCAGTCGGAGGAGGACGGGTCGTCGGAGGTGGGTCGTTCTGAAGGGTGCTCGGCCACGGCGTCACCCTACTGACGGTGCGGACCCCGGGACCGCTGCCGGAGGGTCCGCGGACGACGCGACAGGGTTCGGTCGTGCCGCTCGGGACGGCACGGAGGCGCCGAGGGGGTACGACCGGGTGCGCTGACGCCCGCGCTACACTGCAACGTCCGGTCGCTGATGACGGGGAGTGCGCTGTGAAGAAGGGTCGGCATCGCCGCTACGAGGAAGCCCGGGCGCTGAAGCGCGGGCCCGATCTCGACATCGAGGCCATCTTCACCGACCTGGAGTCCGACCGTCCGGCGGTGTCCGACGACCTCGAGGCGCCCTACGACGACGTGGACGAGGACGATCCCGACTTCGACGACGAGCGGGACTGACCGAGCAGTCGGTTGATCTCCTCGGGCCCGGCGTCGTCGGGCACGACCACCCCGTCCCGGGGGAGCTGATCGAACCACGGCGCTCCCGCCAGCTCCGCCGGCGGCGTCAGCACCGGTCTGCCGCGCACCGAGAGCCCTGAGGGCCCGGCTCCGGCCACGGCGGGATGCCGGAACGACATCGTGCGGCTCCACAGCCCGCCGTCGCTCAGCGTCAGCGTGCGGGGGAGCTCGAGTGCGTCCATGACCCGGACGACCGTGCGATGCAGGGACCGGGTCCACACGTCGGTGAGCCCGAGGACGTCGTCGGGACGGAAGGGCTCACGGGCCCGTCGGCGCACGGCGAGGACGGGTTCCATCTTGGCCCGCCGGTGCCCGCCGCGGAGCCGTGCGGCCGAGCGACCCGTGAGCCGGCGGGGCTGGACGTCGGCCAGCCGGTCCTCCCGGCGCCACTTCGCCGCCTCCTGGGCCACCGCGTCGATCCGCCCCGCATCGGCCGGATCGACGCGGTCGCCGGTCGGGCCGCGGAGAGCCTTCGACGCGGCGGCGATCGACTCCAGTGCCTCGACCAGCAGTCGGTTCTCGATCGTGTCGAAGCTCCGACCGGTCGTCATGCACACGAAGACGTCGTCGTTGCCGAGCGCGTTCGCCCGGGCGGTGATCGTCTCGGCCCACATGATCGGACCGCGGACCGAGCTGACGCAGCGCTCGGCGGAGGTGGAGACCGTGGTCGGGAGGGTACGGAGTCGGAGCTCCATCCCGTCGAGCAGCGCCGTCGCCTCGTCGGAGGCGGCGAGTGCGATCGCGGTGGCGTCGGCCAGCGTCGCGACGTCGATCCCGGTGAGGGCAGCTGCGCTGGGGAGGGCCGGCGATCGGGGGGACCGTCGTCGCCACAGCTCGGCGGTCGGTCCGGTGACGGCCTGTCGCTCGGCGGGACCAGAGCCGGGCTCGGCGTCGGGGCCCGGGCCGTCGGACCCGGTGACGGGCACGGTCAGCCGACCAGTTCCTCGCCGAGCAGCTCGGCGATCACCCGTCTCGCCTCCTGCTGCTCGGGCGGATCCAGCAGCTGGGCGACGGTCCGGTAGAGCGTGACGGCGGAGTGCTCGTCGATGCCCTCGAACTGCGGCAGGAAGAAGGCGTAGAAGACCTCGAAGAGGAGGCGGGACTCGGTGATGTCGTCGCGTCCTCTGCGCCGCACGTACCTCATGGCGTCGACGTAGATGGCAGGCCCCAGGTTGTTGAGGCCTCGCAGGGGGAGCAGCTGCTTGACCAGCTCGCCGTCGCCCTCGAGGAGGCGCTCGTAGGCCCAGTCGGGCGGGGTGGTCACCTCGATGAAGGCGAACCGCCGCATCAGCGCGTAGGACATGTCGAAGAGGAGGTGCTTGTCCAGGGCGTTCATCGTGGCGATGATCCGCCAGCTCGCCGGCAGTCGGATCGGATCGGTCTCCGCCGGCGGCTCGACGCCGTGCGGGACGAGGGAGATCGGCTTGATCTGACCGCTGCGCCGGAACGGGAGGACGACGGCGGAGCCCGACAGGACGGTGAAGAGCTGTCCGAACGCACGGTCGAAGTTGGACCGGTTGAGCTCGTCGATGACGAGCCACTTGCCGGTCTCGATCGCCTCGACGAACAGGCCGGGACGGAAGATGAGGCCCTCGGGCGTCGGCTGGAGGCCGCCGATGGTCTCGAACGTGGTCCACTCCGAGGTGGCGGTGGTGGGCTGGTAGCCGGTGCACAGCATCGAGTGGCGCCCCAGCTCCGCCGCCAGGTACGCCAGCGTCGTCTTGCCCGTCCCCGGCGGTCCGGTGAGGATCACGTGCTTGCCGGCGTCGAGCGCGGCCACCAGCTGGTCGACGACGTACGGAGGGAAGATCATGCCCTCCGCTTCGGCGACCCTGGTGAGTTCGGGTGCGGAGAACGCGGTCACATCTGACAGTTCGGCGCGGTGCGACGGCGCCTTGAGCATCGGCCGGACCGGGAACCGGGCGCCGTGCGACCGATCAGCCCGTCGTGGGCGGCGTTGCGGGGCCGTCGGTCGCGGCCGTGGCGCGTCGCACAGCGGGGTGCGGCAACCATGTGACGGCGGCTGCCGGACCGTCGTCGACGCCCAGGTGGGAGCGCAGGATGTCGTAGCGCTCGGCACCGACGAGTCCGACGATGTCGTCCTTGCAGGTCACGACGAGCGGCTCGTGGGCGGTGAACGCCTCCGGCTCC
This sequence comes from Actinomycetes bacterium, assembly GCA_023434535.1. Lineage (GTDB taxonomy): Bacteria > Actinomycetota > Acidimicrobiia > Acidimicrobiales > Microtrichaceae > Dermatobacter. The sequence continues at coordinate 9,479 of JAEYSR010000063.1, read as the reverse complement.
TCGGTGCACCACCAGTGGAACTCCATGCCGCCCTCACCCCAGTCGCGCCGACGCCACTCCCGGAGGGTGTGGGTCGTGTGGCCGACCTCGTCGGTGTGGAACTCGAGGCGGATCGGGACCTGCCAGCAGACCTCCGGCTTCCAGTCCATCGGCCGTTCGCCGGCGTCGAGCGCCGCCACGTGCAGGGCGCAGCCGGCGCCGCGCTCGAAGTCCGGACGGTTCAGCAGGATGCACGCCCCGTCGTGGACCCTGGTGACCCAGTCGCCGTCCTCGTTGCGGGTGATGGGTCCGCCGGAGCTGCGCGCCACCTTGCGGAACTGCCACTGGTCCTTCCCGAGCCGATCGACGAGCTCCGCCACCCGCTTGCGGTCCGCCTTGTCGGCGAAGTGGGCGCCGAAGGAGCAGCACCCGTGGCCCAGGTCCGCGGCGTCCTCCTCGAGGACCCCTCGGCACCCGTCGTTGAAGATGCAGCGGTAGGGGCTCATCAGGAACGTGGCGTCGAACATCCAGGTGTCGCCGTCGTGCTCGAAGCTCACCCACTGACGGGTGTTGGGGTCGTCCGTCCCGGGCGGCACGGCGACGGCGTCGTGACCGGCCTGCGTCGCCGCCCCGGGTCGGGGCACGGTCGCGTCGGTTGGATCCGACGTGGTCAGGCCGTTCGAGGACGGCGCGGGCGGGGTCGAGGCGGGGGGAGGAGCCACGGCGGCGACACTACCGAGCCTCCGCGCACCGCCACGCCACCGGCTCGCCGCTCGCAAGGACGGGGACGCACGGTGGAGCACGGGCAGGACGCGGACGGTCGACGGCGGACGTCGTACCGCAGTGCTAGAGCAACACCCATGGCTGGAGAGTTCGATGACATCCGCTCGCGCCTGGAGGCGATCTCGGAGGAGCTGGCCGACCTGGCGATCGTCCGGCTCCGGGAGTCGATCGATGCCGGCGGCTCGGAGCTCCCCGTGGACGAACGCCGACTCACCAGGGCCCGCCGAGCGGTCGAGAAGGCCATGAACCTGCTGGAGGAACCCGACGACGCGCCGTAGGTTCGGGCCATGGGCAAGGTCCGGGACAGCATCGACGACCAGATGAGGGCGTGGATCGCACGCCAGCACATGTTCTTCGTCGCCACGGCGCCGAGCGGCGGCGACGGCCACGTCAACGTCTCGCCCAAGGGGATGGCCGACACGTTCGCTCTGATCGGCGAACGGCGGTGCGCCTACCTCGACCTGACCGGCAGCGGGGCGGAGACGGTCGCCCACCTCCGCCAGAACGGCCGCATCACCCTGATGTGGTGCGCCTTCGACGGACCGCCCCGGATCGTCCGGTTCCACGGCACCGGCACCGTGGTCCTTCCCGACGACCCGTCGTGGGAGGACCTGCTGTCCTCGTTCGGGTCCCATCGTGGCGCACGCGCCGTGGTGGTCGTCGACGTCGACCGCATCGCCGACTCGTGCGGCTACTCGGTGCCGCTCATGGACTTCGTGGCCGAGCGGACCCGCCTCGAGGAGTGGGCGGAGAACCGCTCCGACGACGAGCTCTCGGCGTACCGGGTCCAGAAGAACGCTCGCAGCATCGACGGGCTGCCGGCGTTCGACGTCGCGGAGACGGGGACCGACACGCCCTGACCGACCGCCGCATGGAGGTGGCACCGACGTGCGGACGTCGGCCGAGGCCCTTCTAGACGGACGGCGCCCGGGGAGTGGGGGATCAGAACGCGTTGATGGCGCGGATCATCGCGTGGAGCCGGGCGTACTCGTTGTTGATGAACCGGAACCGGATCCGGGGCAGATCGACGACGTCGTTGTCGGCGATCTCCGCCGCCGACGGCTCCGCCCGCTCGATGCGACCCGAGGCGACGATGTCGGCGAACTCCACGTTGAGCTGCTCGAGCTGCTCGTCGCTGGGAGCCTTGGTGAGGCGCAAGACGAGGCGTCCGCCGACGTAGCGGATGGAGTCGTACACGCGGTAGAAGCGCGTCAGGTGCTCGATCGCGTCGTCGACGTCGGACGTGATGTGGAAGAGGTCGAGGTCGTCGCGCCGGATGAGCCGCGAGTCGAGGAGCTCCACCTCGATGAAGTGCCGGAAGCTCCGCCAGTACGCGTCGCCCTCCGGTTCGAACAGGACGATCGGTGCCGGCACCTCGCGTCCGGTCTGCAGGAGGGTGAGCAGCTCGAACGTCTCGTCCATGGTGCCGTAGCCGCCCGGGAACATGACGTAGGCCGACGCCTCCTTCATGAAGGTCAGCTTGCGGTTGAAGAAGTACTTGAAGTTGATGACCTTGCCGTCGTTGACCATGACCCCGCCGCCGGCCGGCTCGAAGGGCAGCACGATGTTGACGGCGAAGCTGTTCTCGGTGCCGGCGCCCTCGATCCCGGCGGTCATGATCCCGGGCCCACCCCCGGTGATGACCATCCAGCCCTCGTCGGCGATGGCCCTGCCGACCGCTCGGGCCGCGCCGTAGGCCGGCTCGTCGATCCCGGTGCGGGCGGAGCCGAAGATGGCGAGCTTGCGCACCGACCGGTACGGGTCGAAGACGTGGAAGGCGTAGCGCATCTCCTTGAGGGTGGAGTTGGCGATCTTGAGATCGCCCCGGCTCAGGCCCTCCTTGCCCATCCTCAGCACCGAGGTGAGGAGCTCGAACGCGAGGTCGTGGTTCGCCTCGATGCCGGCGTGGGCGAGGAGATCCTCGACGCGGCCGTCGAGCTCGTCGTCGCCGGTGCGGTACCTGGGTCGCTGCTCTGCCATCGGCCGATCACGGTACCGGCGCACGGAGGCTGCCACGTCCGTCCGAGTTCGGGTTCCGGTCACACCGCGGCCGGCCCGGCCGTGGGAAGATCCGCGGCGATGACGAACGGCAGGGGCGTGCAGGGCGGCGACGTGGCGAGCAGGCGCGCACTCGTCCAGGTCGAACAGGTTCGGCGAGGACGATGAGCGCGGACGCCATCGACGTCACGGCGACGCCGCAGGGTCGGACGCCGTCTGAGTTCGACCTGCTGTTCGTGCGCGTCTACCCGGCGGTCGTGGGTCTGGCCCGTCGCGTGCTCGACCGGGACCGCACGGCGGCGTCCGCGTCGGACGCCGTGGCCGACGAGATCGCCGTGGAGGCCCTGACCCGGGCGCGCGTGCACCACCTCCAGGACTCGGACCGCTCGGCGGAGAAGATCGTGGGCTGGGCCGCGGACCTGTGCCTCGCTCGCCTGATCGGCCATCCGGGACGGGTGGCCCTCCCCGAGGACGCCTCGGCGGACGACCTGCTCTCGGCCGACCTGCTCGAGGACGGTGTCGGCGAGGAGTGGGACCGGTACGGACTCGCGCTCTGGGAGCTGCAGGAGGCGATCTCGGGCGCTCGCCGAGCGGATCGGCGCGTCGGCCTGGTGTGCCTCGGCTCGGGACTGCCCCGGGCCCAGACGGCCGCCGTGCTCGGCATGGAGGTCGAGGACGTCTCGGACAGCCTGGAGCGAATCGGCGTCCGCCTGTCCGACCGCCGACGCGTCTCGGCCGAGGTGGAGAGCCCGCTCGACGCACGGCTGGGGGACCAGTGAGCGACGTGCTGGAGACCCCGGCGCCGGCGGAGGACCCGGGACGGACCGGCGACGGACCATCGACGGCGACGGACGCGGCGGCGGGGCCGAACGGGGCGTCGCCACGGCCCGTGTCGCCCGCAGCCGCAGTCCTCGCCGGACTGGCCGTCCCCGGTCTGGACCTGGCGGAGGCCCGTCACCTGGTCGGGGTCCGCGCCGGGCGGCGGCTCCGCCGGCGACGGATCGCCGTGGGCTGCTCGGCCGCCATCACCGCGCTGGCTCTCGTGCTGGTCCTGTGGCCCCACCCGGACCCGCAGGAGATCAACGCCGACGGCGACCGGGATGTGGCAACGACGACCACGGTGGCGCCGGCGACGGCCCCCACCACCGTGGCGACGACCGTGGTCGTCACGACGGTCGCGCCGGTGGTGACCACCGTCCCGGTCGTCACCACCGTGCCGCCGACGACGCTCCCGCCCAACCAGGCCATGACCGTCTCGGCAACGCTGCGGGGCACCGGCGGGGTGGCCACCGCCGGCGACGCCGTGGTGCTCGACGTGGCGTGGTCCGACCCCGACCTCCCCCCGGACGCCCGGGTCGAGGTCTTCGCCGACTTCGGCGATCCGCTCGTCACCGTGCCGATCGCCACCGGCCCGTCGGCTCCCTGCGACGCCCCGGGGACGGGAGCGAACGGCACCCGCCAGGTGCCCTTCCGCTACGCCAGCACCGGACCTCTCACGATCCAGGTCGAGGTGGCGGCGTGCGGCGGGACCGGCGCCTACGGCGAGGTCCGCAAGGTCCAGGTCCCCGTCCAGGTCCAGCCCGCGCCGTCCGGCCAGCGCATCGCGGTGGTGGGAGGGGGCGACGGACGTGACCCCGACGTCGCCGAGGTCCTGGCCGGAGCAGATGTGGTCGCACCCAGGGCGGTGCCCGACCTCGTGCAGGTCCTTCCCGACGGGACCACGAGGGCGACGGTGGCCCGGATCCCCGACGCCTTCACCGGAGAGCTCTACCTCAGGTGGGGCACGCCGCCCGACGCCAGCTGCCAGGTGTCGGTCGCGACGCCGCCCGCCACCACCTCGGTCACCGCCGGGAACGCACCGGTGAAGGTGCTCCTGGCGCCGGGCGCGGCGGCGTGTCCGGATCAGGCGGGGGCGGGCACCGGCTCGACCTCGGTGCCGTCGACCCGTCCGTAGAGCGTCGTGCGCTGGGCCAGCGTGCGGCCCAACGGCTCGAGCATGGCGGCGAAGTCCTCTGCCGTGGCCATCGTGCCGTGCTCGGCACCGGCGGCCCGGCTGATGTTCTCGTCCATGAGCGTGCCGCCGAGGTCGTCGACGCCCGCCTGCAGGAGCTGCGCCACCCCGGGCAGTCCGAGCTTGACCCACGACGCCTGCACGTGGGGGATCGTGTCGCGGTAGGCGATCCGCGCGACGGCGTGCATCAGCACGACCTCCCGGAACGTGGGGCCCCGCCGCGAACGGTGCTGCAGGTACAGCGGCGCGGCCATGTGCACGAACGGCAGGCCCACGAACTCCGTGAACCCGCCCGTCTCCTTCTGCAGCTCCCGGGTCGCCAGGATGTGGCGGGCCCAGCTCCTCGGGTGCTCGACGGTGCCGAACATGATGGTCACGTTGCTGTTCAACCCGACCTGGTGCGCGGTGCGGTGCGCGTGCAGCCACTCCTCGGTGTTGATCTTGTCGGGGCAGATGACGGCCCGGACCTCGTCGTCGAGGATCTCCGCCGCCGTGCCCGGCAGGGTGCGCAGGCCGGCGTCCTTGAGCCTCGTCAGGTAGGTCGACAGCGGCTCGTCGAGTCGCCGCGCCCCCTCGGTCACCTCGAGTGCCGTGAAGCCGTGCACGTGCATGTCGGGCACGGCCGCCTTCACCGCACGGGTCACGTCGATGTAGTAGTCGCCGTCGAAGTCCGGGTGGATCCCGCCCTGCAGGCAGACCTCGGTCGCCCCTTCGGCCACGGCGTCGACGGCGCGCTGGGCGATGTCGTCGAGCGTCAGGAGGTACGGGTTGCCCCGGAGGTTCAGGCTCAGGGGACCCTTCGAGAAGCCGCAGAACCGGCACTTGAACGTGCACACGTTCGTGTAGTTGATGTTCCGGTTCCGGACGTAGGTGACCTCGTCGCCGATGATCGACCGTCGGAGCTCGTCGGCGACCGACGCGACGGCGGCGACCTCGGGGCCGCGGGCGGCGAACAGGGTCAGGATCTCGGCCTCGCCGACCTCCTGGCCGGAGCGCACGCCGTCCAGCACCTCCGCGACGGCGCCGCGGACGCGGTCGGAGCCGGCGGGGACCAGCTGCGCCGGCGACACCGGCGCTCCGGAGTACCACTGCGTCGAGCGGGGACCGACGAGGGTGACCTCGGCGTCGTCGCCGACCGGGGTGATCGACGCCACCTTCTGCGGGAACTGGGCGCCGGGGTCGTCCCGTCCGAGCCCTTCGGAGTCGGAGCGGTCGAGGACGGCGAAGTGCAGGCCCTCGTCGATCCAGCGGTCCGGGTCGAGGGCGTGCTCCGGGTGCACCGTCAGTCGGGGCGCCAGGGCGAAGCCCCTGGCCTCGGTCACCTCGCGCAGCCGGTCCAGGTCGGGCCAGGGGCGCTCGGGGTTGACGTGGTCCGCCGTCACGGGCGACACGCCGCCCCAGTCGTCGATGCCGGCGTCGAGGAGGACCCCGAAGTCGTCGGACAGGTTCGGCGGCGCCTGCAGGTGGATCTCGGGCGGCAGGATCGATCGGGCCAGGGCGATGGCGTCCAGGTACACGTCGGGCGGGCACGGCGGCGCCAGGTGCATCGCGGTGCCGTCCTTCGGCAGGAAGTTCTGGACGATCACCTCCTGGACGTGGCCGTGGCGACGGTGCGACTCGGCGATGGCGACGAGCGCGTCCACCCGGTCCTGACGGGACTCGCCGATGCCCACCAGGATCCCGGTGGTGAACGGGATCGACAGCTCGCCGGCCGACTCCAGCGTGGACAGCCGTCGGGCCGGGACCTTGTCGGGGGCGCCGCGGTGCGCCGGCAGATCGGCGTTCAGCGACTCGATCATCATCCCCTGCGACGGCGACACGGTGCGCAGCAGGGCGAGGTCCTCGGCCGACAGCGCGCCGGCGTTGGCGTGGGGGAGGAGACCGGTCTCGTCGAGGACCAGTCGGCACATGGCCGCGAGGTACTCCACAGTGGAGGCGTAGCCCCGGTCGGCCAACCACTCCGCGGCGACCGGGTAGCGGTCCTCCGGCGCCTCGCCCAACGTGAAGAGCGCCTCGTGGCAGCCCCGCCGAGCGCCGCTCCGAGCGATGCGCACCACGTCCTCGGGCTCCAGGAACGGCGAGTCGAGGCGGGCCGGCGGCTGGGCGAACGTGCAGTAGCCGCAGCGGTCCCGGCACAGCATCGTCAGCGGGATGAACACCTTCGGCGAGTAGGTCACACGCGTGCCGTGCGCCGCGTCGCGCACGGCCCGTGCCCGGGCCATCAGCTCGTCGAGCGGGAGTGCGGAGATGGCGCCCGGGTCGATGCCCGCCGTCGGGTCGAGCAGGTCGGTCATCGAGCGTCCTCCCGGGTCCGACCGGGTCCGGGTCGGCTCGCGATGTCGGTGGGGGTGAAGTCCTGGTCGCAGGTGCGGCAGTGGAAGCCCAGGTCGATCTCGGTGCCGCAGCGGTCGTGGACCAGCACGGTCGGCGGTCCGTCGCCGCCGCTCAGCCAGCGGTCCCCCCATTGCATGAGGGCGACCAGGATCGGCGAGAGCTGCAGCCCCATGGCCGTGAGTCGGTACTCGTCACGGGGCGGGTGCTCCTGGTAGCGGCGTCGCGTCAGGACGCCGGCGTCGACGAGCTTGCGGAGCCGGTCGGCGAGGACCGCACGCGGGATCTCCAGGTCGCGGCGCAGCTCGTCGAAGCGCCGGAGGCCCCTGAACGCGTCGCGGAGGATCAGGATCGTCCACCGGTCGCCGACGATGTCGAGGGACCGGGCGATCGAGCACGCGACGTCGTCGTCGGATGGTGCCGTCAGGTCGAGGTCGCCCTTGGGGATTCCCACAGGCCCGACAACGTAGCTGGGTTCATCTTCCGAACCAAGTGGGTTCAGAACATGAACCCATTCGGCGCCACCCCGGTGGAACTCGACGTCGACGGCGGCACGCTGGACACGACATCCACCGACGGAGGAGCGCTGCATGGCCATGGGACCGACCCGCAGGATCGTCGCGGCGGCCATGGCGGCCTCGCTCGCCCTGCTCGTCGCCGCGGGCTGCACGTCCGACGTCGACTCCTCGGGGGCAGGTGCTGCGGGAGCGGGATCATCGGGGGACGCGACCTCGGACGGACCGAACGCCGAGAACCCCACCTCTGACTCCGACGTCGAGGTCCAGGTCCTGTACAGCCTCGACGCCGCCAGTGCGCAGGTCTCGCCGGAGGGCTCGAGCTTCGACGTGGCGATGGACGTGACCGGTGACGTCCTGGCGTTCACCGATCGTCCGGTCCGCGCCGCCAGGCGGATGACGCCGCGACGCTTCGTCGAGAGGTGGGACGAGCTGTTCGGCGACGATCCGCCCAACGGAGCCCTGTCCGGAACGGCCGCCGACGGTCGCACCGTCGACGTCGCCGTCGAGATCCACTCGGCCACGACCGCCGGCGCGACGACCGTCTTCACGATGGAGGAGATCGGCGTCAGTCGGGGGGACGAGATCCCGACGGATCTGCAGCACGTGTCGCTGTTCGTCGACCCGCACTACACGACGTTCGACGGCCGAGGGTGACGACGGGCCGTCGGTGCGGGTCGCGCCGGCCCTGACAGTCAGGTCAGGTCGCGGGCCCGGGTCTCCAGGACGCCGAGGAGCTCGTCGAAGCTCTTCTCGAACGCGGTGACGCCCTCGGCCTCGAGCACCTTGGACACGTCGACCATGTCCACCAGGGACCCGATCTCGGCCCACGTCGAACGCGCACCCTCCACGTCCGCGTCGAGCGTGCGGGCGACGGTGCCGTGGTCCTCGAACGCCTCCAGGGTGGCGTCGGGGATGGTGTTGACCGTGCCCGGTCCGATCAGCTGGTCGATGTAGAGCGTGTCGGGGAGGGACGGGTCCTTCGTCGACGTGGACGCCCACAGCGGCCTCTGCGGGCGACCGCCCTGCTGGGCGAGAGCCGCCCACCGGGGCCCGTCGAACGCCTCGCGGGCCATCGCGCCGGCGAGCTGGCCCTGGGCGACCGCCGCCTGTCCTCGCAGCGCCATCGCCTGCTGGGTGCCGACCGCACCCAGCCGACGGTCGACCTCGGTGTCCACCCGGCTGATGAAGAAGCTGGCGACCGACGAGATGCGGCTGATGTCGAGCCCGGCGTCGGAGGCGGCGTCGAGGCCGTCGATGTAGGCCTCCATGACCGCGGCGTAGCGGTCGAGGCTGAAGATCAGCGTGACGTTCACGTTGACGCCCTCGGAGATCATCTGGCGGATGGCCGGCAGGCCCTCGAGGGTCGCGGGGATCTTGATGTACAGGTTCGGACGGTCGATGCGCTGCCACAGCTCCCGCGCCATGGCGATCGTGGCGTCGGTGTCGCGCGCCAGCGACGGCGCCACCTCGACCGACACGTACCCGTCACCCGCGTCGGAGCTGTCGTAGAGGGGTCGGAAGAGCTCGAGCGCGGCGGTGATGTCGTCGGTGACCATCGACCAGTAGGCGTCGGGGATCGACGCCCCGGAACGCACCAGCTCGCCGAGCTGGGCGCTGTACTCGTCGCCCGATTCGATCGCCTTCTGGAAGATCGAGGGGTTCGACGTGATGCCGCGCACCCCCCGGTCGATCCAGCGCTGGATCTCGCCGTCGGCGAGCCAGCTGCGCTTGAGGTTGTCGAGCCAGGGGCTCTGGCCCTGCTCGGTGTAGAGGTCGTGCAGGCGTCCCATGCGGCAACGCTACTCCGCCCCGTGACCTGCTCCGTCCCGTGGGATGACCCGATCGGGTCAACCCACGGG
>JAEYSR010000003.1 GCA_023434535.1 Actinomycetes bacterium | reverse complement strand
GTGCTGCGACGGGAGGATGACGAGGTTCGGGAGGGCACAAGCAACCTTTCGGCTAAACATGACTGGATTAGTCAGGTTTTACATCCGACGGTTGCGGAGCGCAACGGCGGTGCATGTCACATCGCTGGTCGGGGGACCACGGGCGACGCGGTGACGCCCGCCGCCGGTCGGGCGCCGCGCCGTCGGGCGTCGGGAGCGGGGAGGTCGGGGCCTCGGGTCGTCAGGCGGACGCGGTCGGCGCGGGCTCGGATTCGTCGTCCGTCGCCGCGGCCACCGTCGACGGCAGGTGCCGGGTCGACATCAGCGAGAGCAGGGCGAGCACGGCGGTCGCCAGGAGGCCCGCCTTGAGCGAGCGCAGCTGGGCGGACTCGTAGTCGTCGACGATCGCCGCGGTCGAGGCCTCGTCGATGCCGGCCGCGGTCGCAGCGGCCGCCAACTGGTCCGCCGGCACGAAGTCCACGCCGTCGCCCGCGGCGATGCTCACCTGCTGCGCCATCTCAGGGGCGATGCGCTCGTCTTGTTCGATCTGGCTGATGAAGACATTGGTCAGGCCGGCCAGCACGATCGCACCGATGAGCGCCACGCCCAGCGAGGACCCGAGCTGCTGGCCGGTGTACTGCAGGCCGCCGGCCTCGCCCCGGCCGGACGCGTCGACCGACGACTGCACCACGTTGCCGAGCTGCGACACGATCAGTCCCATGCCGATGCCGAGCACGGCCATCGAGATCGCGAACCCGGCGTCGCGCAGCTGCGGGTCGATGGTGGCGAGCAGTAGGACGATGGCGAACGTCGAGGTGAGGAGCCCGGTGCGGACGATCGTGCGGACCGCCATCCGGGTCGACAGTCGGGAGCCGATCGCCGAGAAGGCGAACATGGTGATCGAGATGGGGAGCATCCGGATGCCGGTCTCCAGAGCGTCCAAGCCGATGACGAGCTGCAGGTAGAGCGGCACGACGAAGAAGACGCCCATGAGCACCAGGTTCTGGGTGAACAGTCCGAACAGCCCGGACCGCAGCGGCTTGATCTCGAACAGCTGCAGGTGGACCAGGGGGTCGCGCCCGCCGTCCTCCCGGTGTCGCTGCCAGGCGACGAACGCCCACAGCAGCAGCGCGCCACCGATGATCACGAACACGGCGAGGGAGAAGCCGAACGGCTCGACCGGGGAGTCCTTGGGGGAGATCAGGCCCCAGGTGCTCGACTGCAGGATGCCGAGCACCACGGCGCCGAGGCCGACGGCCGAGAGCACGGCACCGACCACGTCGAGCTTCGGAGCGGCGCCCTCCCTGACGGCGTCATCGACCTTGGGGGTCAGCGCCAGGATGATGCCGACGAGCACCACCTCGCCGACGAACACGATCCGCCAGGTCAGCTCGGTGGTCGCCCACCCGCCGAGGATCGGCCCGATGGCGATGCCGGCGCCGGCTACGCCGCCGATGACCGCGTAGGCCGCCTTGCGTTGCGCTCCCTCGAAGTTGCCGGCGATGAGAGCGGCGAGCGCCGGCAGCACGAGCGCGGCGCCGATGCCCTCGAGGATCGACCAGCCCAACGCCAGGATCAGGACCGTGGGCGCCACGGCGGTGACCGCCGAGCCGACGGCGTAGATGCAGAGGCCGATCACGAACGCCCGGCGTCGGCCGATGATGTCGCCGATCTTGCCGCCCGTCAGCATCAGCATCGCCATCACCAGGCAGTAGAGGGTGATGATCGCCTGGATGGTGGTGATCGAGGTGTCGAAGTCCTCGACCAGCTGGCTGATCGAGACGTTCATGACGGACTGGTCGAGCACCATCACGAACTGGGCGATCGCCAGCGCGACCAGGGCCGTCTTCTTCATGGCCGCGGACTGTAGATCTCCGTGGCCGGCCGAACTGGCTGTCGACCGCCGGTCGGCTCAAGCCGGCGCGTCGAGCCGATGCAGCGGGATCGACGCGTCGGTGGGCTGGCAGCTGACCAGGTCGGCGACCTCGACGTAGCCCTCGTCGATGACGCCGGTCGCTGCGTCGATGAGACGGTAGCGCTGCGTCATCCGGTGGAAGGGCTGGGACTCCATGTAGACGATCCGCACGTCACCGGGTCGGAAGTCGCAGCGCTTCTGCAGGGCCTCGATGAGCTGCTCGTCGTGCAGGTGGCCGTCGCCGAAGTTCCAGCCGAGGGCGGTGCCGGCGACGAGCTCGCCGTCCAGCACCAGGAAGTCCTCGTGGTCGGGACCGCACGCCTCGGGCACCAGCGTCCACAGGGCGCGGCCGTGCGTGTAGAAGCCGCGGAAGGCGTAGCCCATGTACAGCGGGACGGACGCCTCCTGCGCGCTGCCGTAGACCTTCTCCAGCTGCTGGTGGGGGAGCATCGACGCCTTCACCACGTTGGCGTCGAAGCGCTCGAGGGCGTCGCCGCGGAAGCACCAGAACGTGGCGGCCCAGTTGCCGGCGTAGTACCGCATCGACGGGAGGAAGGACACCCGCTCCGGGACCATGTTCCCGTAGACGACGACGGCGGCGAGGAGCATCACCAGAGCGGCGACCAGCACCGGGTCGGTGAGCGCTCCGATGTCCAGCCCCGGGTTGCCGACGAAGAGGACGATGATCCCGATGATCATGAACACGTTCCACTCGAGCGGGACGCCCATGGGGAAGCTCATGAGGATCGTGAGGTGGAAGCAGATCATCACGATGGCGGCGGTGGTCGTGACCCAGCCGCCGCTGCTCAGCAGCAGCACGGTCGGCGCCGCGAACTCGACGAACGTGCCGCCGTGGGCCAGGTAGGTCGCGAGCCATCCGGGACGCAGGTCCTCCGGGTAGTCCTTCCACAGCTGGCGCTTGATCTTCTTCGACCGGATGAGCGGGCCGTTGGCCAGCATGCCGGCGACCACGAACGGGAAGTGCAGGTTGACCTTCGACGCCGCGGCGCCGAACCAGATGATCACCATCACGAACTTGGCCGCCGTCACCTGGTCCGACGCGGCCAGGAGGGCGGTCAGCAGGATCGAGCCGTAGACCTCGCCGCGAGCGGCGAGGAAGATCGTCTGGTCCCGCAGGCCGATGACGGCGAGGAAGCCGAGGACCACCGCCACCTCCCAGCGGGGGATCGCGCCGACGGCGGCGACGACCAGCGAGACCAGCAGGCCCGCGTAGAGGATGACGTCGAACACGTTGCGGGTGTCGCCGCCGGCGAGGGGGTTGTGCCGGGGCCACGGGGCGAGGCGGATCGTGCCCGGTCGGAGCCAGTAGAGGAACGAACCCATCGGCGGGATGAAGCGCAGGTTCAGGGGGCCGAATCCGCAGCCCAGCCCGAGCACCTCGAACAGCGTGGTCCAGAGGGCGAACTTGTAGAAGACGGCCGGGTTCGACCACCACGACGAGATGTCGAAGGCCCCGTCGATACCTGGGGTCGTGAGGACGAAGAGCCAGCCGACGACCACGTAGAACACGATCTTCAGCGCGTAGAAGGCGACCAGCACGTCGGGCGACCCGAAGCCGTTGAGGGCGAAGTGGCGGGCCATTGGCACCATCCGCTCCTGGCGCGGAAGCCGGTCCCAGACCTCGTGGTCGACGACGGGCAGGTTCGGCTGCAGGAATCCCATCTCGGTCCCCCCTGGACGAGCGCTGATCCCGGACGCACCGCCCGGTCGACCGAACAGTACACACATCCGGTCAATGTGTGTACTGTCGATCCGTGGCCGATCGCGGCGGTGCTCGATCAGGGAAGGGTGCTCGATCCGACCGGGCGGCCGTCGGGCGTCGCCCCGAACGAGCCGCCCCCTCGTACCGCACGGCCCAGCACGGTGCTCGGGCCGACAGCGCGGTGCGCGTCCGGATCCTCGACGCGACCGAGGAGTGCCTGCGGGTGCACGGCATCCGCCGCACGACCGTCGCTGCGGTCGCGGCCGAGGCCGGGATCTCCCGTGCGTACGTGTACCGGTTCTTCCCCGACAAGCCGACACTGGTGGCCGCCGCGCTGTCGCGTCGCGACGAGGCGTTCTGGGCCGACGCCGATCGGCGGGTCTCTGCGGCCCCGGGGTTGGCCGAGATGGTCGCCGAGGCGGTCCTGCTCTCCCGGGAGGCGCCGATCGGGCCTCTGGCCATCGAGCTCGCCGAGTCCGAGCCCCACGACTACGCCGAGGTCACCGGGCTGTACGTCCACGACATCGTGCCGGGCCTCTGGGGCTTCTGGTCCGAGCAGCTGACCCGCGCCCGGGACCGGGGGTTGGTCGACGCCGACGTCGACCTGGAGTCCGCGACCGAGTGGGTGATCCGCACGGTGGTGTCGCTGGTCAGCACGCCCGGTCGGGCCGTCGACGCGGACGACCGCGACTCGCTGGTCCGGTTCCTGCGGACGTTCCTGGAACCAGCCTTCCGTCCTCTCGCCTGACGATCTTCCCTCTCGCCTGACGATCTTCGTCGGGGCTCGGACGCCGCACGGCTCCGGACCGACTGTCAGACCGTCGTCGTAAGGTATCGAACATGAGTTCGATCGCTGGGGAGGCGGGGCGGAACACCGGCAACGCCGGTCCAGGCGTCGGTCGCCTTGGTGTGTTCCCGATGCCCGACGCCGCCGCTGCTGCGGTCGAGGCGGTACGGGCACTCGCCGCTGTGGACGTGGACGCCCTGTCCACCGATGAGCGCTTCGGGCTCCTCGATGCCCTCGAATCGATGGAACGCACACTGACCGGTGAGTCCATGAAGGCTCTCGTCGCTGTCGACACGTGCGGCGAGACCGACGTCGCGTTCGGGATGACCCTGCCGTCGTACTCCGATCAACACCTCGGCAAGGACCGCCGCAGCTGGGCCGGACGGCTTCGCATCGGGAAGATCCTGTCGTCGACGATGCCGGACATCCTCGACGCAGTGGTGAACGGTTCTCTGCCGGTGGAACGCGCCGCGGTGATCGCCAATGCCGTCAACCACCGCAACGCCGTCCTCATGGGCGGCGCTCAACTGGACCTCCTCGACCTCGCCGACACCGAGGCGTCGTTCCGGGACTTCGCCCGCATCGTCTCCGAGCTCGGCGACCTCCTCGACCCCGACGGCAGCCACCACGACGACGACGCCGACACCTCCAAGGTCACCACCGGCCGCAACGGCGACAGGTCGCTCGACGTGAACGGCACGTTCTGCGGCGTCGACAGCCACACCTTCGAACAGCTCCTCGACTCCGCGACCGACCGGCTGTGGCGCCAGTGGAACAACGACAAGGCCCTCTGCCCCGAGCTCGTCATCCCCACCCGAGCCGAGCTGCGAGCCCAGGCCCTCCTCGAGCTCGTCCGGCGCGGTGCCGGCGCCCACCCCACCACCGCCGGTCGTACCGTCGTCGAGCTCTCCCTCATCATCGACAGCGACCACATCACTGACGCCGACCGGCTCGCCGAGCAGATCCTCGCCGGCACCGGCATCAGCCGCTTCACCCACCCCACCTACCGGCAACGCCACCACCTCGACCACCACCACGACGGCCCCTGCACCGACACCTGCGCCGTCCCGGTCCCGGTCTCCACCGCCTCCGGAGACCGAGTGCCGCTGACCACCAGCGAGTGGCAGCTCCTCACCTGCGACCCCCACATCGCCGAGATCGTCCTCGACGCCCTCGGCCACCCCATCGCCACCCGAGACCGCGACCGCCACCCCAACCGGGCCATGCGCCGATCACTCCACGCCCGCGACGGAGGCTGCGCCTTCCCCGGATGCGACCACCCACCCCAATGGTGCGACGCCCACCACATCGTCACCTACGCGGACGACGGCAGGACCATCACCCACAACCTCGTCCTCCTCTGCCGCCGACACCACGGCATCGTCCACCGCAACGGCTGGCACATCGCAGCCACCGAACCCGACGACGCCAACGATCAACGCCGACCAGCAGCCGGCCTCTTCACCATCACCACCCCCGACGGCCACACCCTCCACACCCAACACCGCCGACGACCCGCACCTGTCTGAGCACAGGACCTCCCCCGGACGACCGAACCAAGCCGACGATCCACTACCGCCCCGCCACCCGCGTCTCAGCGCGGGCAGCGGCGCGTGCGGGCAGCCGGGTGGTCAGTCCGACGGGACCCAGCCGGCCAGGGGAAGCAGCTCCTCCCGGCCGATCTGGCGGAGCAGGCTGGCGCCGTCCAGGTAGACCCGCTCGTTGGTGATGCGGTCGCCGCGGAAGCTGAACACGGCGATCGTCGGGACCCGGAACGACCGACCCGTCGGCTCGAGGCCCAGGAACGGCCCGGTGTTGGTGCCGATCAGGTCGAACTCGGTGATGACCGTGTCGTCGTCGGCCACGTGGATGCGCAGGTGCTCGTGGCGCTGGTCGGGGAACGCCTCCCGTTGGGCCCGGTGGTAGGCGAGCACCGCCTCGTCGCCCTCGTGCACCACGCCGAGGGCCATGATCTCGTAGCGGGGGAGCCCGTCGAAGGTGGCCAGGCACGCGTCCCAGTCGTGGTCCACCTCCGACTGGAAGTGCACCTCCAGCACCTCGAGCCGTCGTCGTCGCAGGTCGTCGTCGATCATCGGGCTGGCTCTTCGGTCGTGGGCGTGACGAGCGGCGAGGTCACCGCCGGCAGGTCGGCGTACGTGGCGATGCCCGGCGGTGCGGCGACGACGGCGGGGATCGCGTTGACCACCGGCAGCGCGGTGATGCGCATGCCGATCGAGTGCATGGTGTCGACGGTGAGGTCGGCCATGTCGGCCTCGGTGGGCCAGATCTCGAGTCGGAGCCGAAGGTTGGGGTCGCCCGACACCTCGACCAGGTAGCCGTGCTCCACCGTCCACGGCGGCTCGATGCGGGTGCTGGCCAGCCAGCGCTGCGCCACGGCGACCACTTCTCGGCTGGACGATCCGTCGGCCACGTGACCGGTCCAGACGACGTCCATGCCGGCGACGTGACCGGCGGGGATGGTCATGGACGGCAGCTCGACGTCCTCGGTGGCGTGGGCGAACGTCACCTCGCAGCGGACGTCGTCGATCTGCACTCCCATGAGACGTCCGAGCAGCTCCACCGCCTCGGCGAACACCGCGCTGCCGGCCTCGACATCCGCGGCGTGTCCCACGTCGCCGCCGGGTCGACCCCAGCCCATCGCCTCGAAGTTGCTGTCGCCCACGAACTGGCTGACGTCGACCGACTCCGACACCCGGACGTGGTCGACCCCCGAGCTGATCCCCGCCGAGACCGCGGCCAGCAGCTGCGCGTAGCCGGGATTCATCCCGCTGCCGAACAGCGTGGCGCCACCATCGAGCGCGGAGGACTCGACGAGGTCCCGATCGGCCGGCGACAGGTTGCGACCAGTGACGAGCTCCGCCGTGGTGAGCACGTTCACGCCGGC
The DNA here is from genome assembly GCA_023434535.1 of Actinomycetes bacterium. Taxonomy (GTDB): domain Bacteria; phylum Actinomycetota; class Acidimicrobiia; order Acidimicrobiales; family Microtrichaceae; genus Dermatobacter. The sequence continues at coordinate 18,913 of JAEYSR010000003.1, read as the reverse complement.
CCGTAGGAGCCGCGCGACCTCGGCAGGATCGATGTGCAGCGGTGCATAGAGGACCGCATCGAGCCCGAGGGCCAGCAGGGCGTCGACGTCGCTGGTGGCCACGACGCCCAGGCCCCTGTCCATGCGGCAGAGCCGGCCGACGTCCTGGCCCACCTTCTCGGGCGAGTGGGCGTAGGCCCCGACCAGCTCCAGGTCGGGGCGACCGTCGATCGCCGGCACGGCCTGGCGGATGACGTTGCCCGTGGTCCACACGGCGACCCTCAGCGGACGGACGTGGTCACTCGGCGACATCGGGCCGACCGTAGCCAACGGTCCGTCGTCGGCGTCGGGCGATCGGACGGTCCGGGCGCTGGCATGATCGGGGTCCACGACCGGACGGCAGTACGACCGGACGGCAGCACGACAGGGGGAACGGTGATCGGACTTCGCTTCGACATGCGGTTGGGTCCGGAGACCGATCCACGATCCGCGTACCGGGCGGCGATCGAGATGGTCGAGTGGTCGGAGGAGTCCTTCGCCCCGTTCGTGACGCTGTCGGAGCACCACGCCGTCGCCGACGGCTACCTGACCTCCCCGGCGACGCTCGCCGCGGCCATGGCGGCGCGGACCAGCTCGACCTTCTTCCTGGTCACCGCGGCGATCCTCCCGCTGTACGACCCGGTGCGACTGGCCGAGGAGATCGCGCTGGTGGACCACATCAGCGGTGGACGGGTCGGATGGGTCCTCGGCCTGGGCTATCGCCCCGAGGAGTACGCGATGTTGGGCGTGGACTTCGCCCGCCGCGGTCGGATCGCGGACGAGCACCTCGCCGCGCTGCTCGACGCGCTGGCCGGCCACGACCTGTCCCCGCACGGTCGTCCGGGTTCGGTTACGCCGACCGCCGCTCCGGGGCTCCAGCTGTTCTGGGGTGGAGGGAGCCGCCCCGCCGCTCGCCGGGCGGCCCGGTTCGGTCTCGGCCTGTTCGCCCAGACCGACGTCGACGGGCTCGCCGAGGCGTACGCCGAGGAGTGCGAGGCCGCCGGGGTCGAGCCGATGCCGTGCATGCTGCCGTCGCCCGGCCAACCGCTGACGGTGTTCGTGGCCGACGACGTGGACCGGGCATGGGACGAGGTGGGGCCGGCGATGCTGCGCGACGTGGTCGAGTACGCCAGCTGGAACAGCGGATCGACCGATCGCAACGCCAGCATGTCGGGCAGCCGGACGGTGGACGAGCTGCGGGCCGAGGAGGCGTCGCATCGCATCGTCTCGGTGGAGGGAGCGCTCGAGATCCTCGAGACCGACCCCCTGATGCTGCACCCGCTGTGCGGAGGGCTCGATCCCGAGGTGGCGTGGACCTACCTGCGGCGGGTGGGGGACGAGGTCGCTCCGGCCCTGGCGGCCCGACGCTCGTGACCACCTCCGCCGACGGGGCCGTCTACATCCACGAGCTGATCGACATCACCGGTCACGGTCGAGCCCGGTACATGCAGCACATGACCGCCAACTGGTGCCCGGTGGCGCGTGAGGAGCGGGACCAGCTGTGCCTGGGCGTGTGGGCCACGATCGGCTCGACGGGCGCCTGGCCCCAGGTGGTGAACATGTGGGAGCTGAAGGGCTGGGACGGGCTCGCCGCCAACTTCGCCCACGAGACCGGCGGCGGCAGGGACCAGGACCCGAGCCTCGCGGAGTGGTGGTCGGTCGCCGCGTCGCTGCGGCGCGGCGGCACCGACCGCATCGTGGTCCCGACCCCGTGGACCCGGACCGTCGAACAGCTGTGCGCCGACGGCGTGCGGGGCGAGGTGTACGCCCACGAGCTGTTCACCGTTCCGCCGGGGTCGTCGGGCGAGCTGCTGGCTGCCGTGACCGACGTCGGTCGGCCGTTGGCGGAGGGGCTCGGCGTCGTCCCCGTCGGGGCGTACGAGGTGGCCATGGCCGACCGCTCCGAGGCGATCGTGATCTGGGCGTTCGGGGACTGGCCGACGTGGGTGGCCTACGAGCGCGGTTGGGAACTCGACGGCGCGCTGGCGGACTGGTCGTCGACGCTGCTCGGCCTCGGTGCCCGATGGCGTCGCCAGCTCATGGTCGACGCTCCGCTCTCGCCCCTGCGGACCGGTCGCCAGCCGCAGGAGTCCGATCGCCGTCCGCTCGACGAGCTCTGAGGTCAGCCCTCCTGCGCCTCGGCCGACACCGCTTTCACGAGGACCGAGAACCAGAGGTCGTCGCGGCGGGGCAGCCCGAAGCGCTCGTCGCCGTAGGGGAACGGCACCCGTTCGCCGGTGGTCCGGTAGCCGCGACGCCGGTACCAGTCGATCAGCTCGGTCCGGACCTCGAACACGTGCAGCTCGACCGCCGTCGCTCCGAGGTCGGCCGCCAGCCGCTCGCCGGCGGCGAGGACCCGGCGGCCGAGCCCTGCGGCCTGACGGCGCGGGTCCACGGCGAACATCCCGAGGACGCTGTGCCCCCGATCGTCGGGTCGGGCGACCTCGCAGCACGCCACGACCTCGCCGTCGGACGGGTCCGTGGCGACCACGACCTCGGTGTCGGGTCCCAGCACCGCGTCGGTCACCATCGTGGCGTCGACGCGCTGGCCGCCGAGCAGGTGCGCCTCGGTCGTCCAGGCCGCGTGGGTCGGCTCGCCCCGGTAGGCGGCCTCGACCACGGCGACGACGGCGTCGACGTCGTCGGTCGTGGCAGGTCGGAACGACAGGTCGTCGGGCCGGGCGGTCACTCGGCCGGCTGGAGCTCGAAGACCCTGAACTCACGGTCGGTGACCTCGGTGTAGTCGCTCCAGTTGGGGAACCACGTGAGCAGCTCGTCCCAGCGGGCGCTGCGCTCGTCGCCGGAGAGCAGGCGTGAGCGCACCGGGTAGGTCCGGCCGCGGAACGTCACCGTCGCATCCGGGTGGGCCAGCAGGTTCCCGGTCCACGCCGGGTGCTTGTCGCTCGCGAAGTTGGAGCCGACGACCAGCAGCTTGTCGTCCTCGACGGGCACCGCGGCGAGCGGCGTCTCCCGGGGCTGGCCGCTGCGGGCGCCGGTGGTGGTGAGCATGCACATGGGCTGGGCCTTGGAGTCGAACATCCAGCGGCCGCCGCTCATGTGGTGCAGGACCCGGTGGGCCCGGGGGAGGACCTTCGGAGCGGCCCAGCGGAACGGCTTGGACGCCAGGACCCATCCGGGGACCTTCACGCCGGTGATGCGGTCCTTGAGGCTGCGCTGGGTCGGGCGGTCGTCGGCCATGGCGAGACCTTGCCACCTGGCGGCACCACGACGCACCACGGCGATGGAGGAGCCGCGGCGACGGCCTCCGGCGCCGGGTACCGTCGGCCCGAGCCGCGAGGAGGTCGCACCATGGCAGTTCCCGACCAGGAGTCCAGCGAGCCGCTGGTGGTCGTCGACCGATCCCGACCCGACGTCGCCGTCGTCACGCTGAACAACCCCGACCGACTCAACGCGCTGTCGTGGGCGATGGTGGACGAGATCCACGATGCGCTCGACCGGATCGAGGCCGATCACGAGTGCCGGGTCGTCGTCCTCACCGGCGCCGGGCGCGGCTTCTGCTCCGGACTCGACCTGGCCGACGGCGGGCGTGCGTCGACGGCGGAGGGGACGTCGGGACCGCGGGCCGGGATGCTCTCGCAGCAGCGGATCGCCGACCTGCCGATCAAGATGCGCCGGATGCCGCAGCCGATCATCGCGGCGGTCAACGGGGTGGCGTACGGCGGCGGCTTCGCACTGGCCATGGCGTCGGATCTCCGGGTCGCGTCCCCGTCGGCCCGCTTCTGCACGCAGTTCATCAAGGTCGGGGTCAGCGGCTGCGACATCGGGATCAGCTACACGCTGCCGCGGGCGATCGGCTCGTCCCGGGCGTTCGAGATGATCCTGACCGCCAGGGCGGTCGACGCCGACGAGGCACTCTCGATGGGGCTGGTCGCAGACGTGGCCGACGACCCTGTCGCCCGGGCCCTGGAGCTGGCCGACGTGATCTGCGGCTACAGCCCGTTCGGGGTGGTCATGACCAAGGAGGTCATGTGGACCAACCTCGACGCCCCGTCGATCGACTCCGCGATCGACCTCGAGAACCGGACGCAGATCCTGGCGTCCACCGGCGGGGAGATCATGGAGGCGGCGCAGGCATTCCTGGAGAAGCGTCCGCCCGACTGGTCGCAGGCCCGACGCGGTCGGGCCTGGGAGTGAGCAGCCCCGGGACGGGCGGCGACACGGCCCCGCTGCGGCGGTTCGTCGGACGTCGTGCACTGGTGACCGGCGCCAGCCGAGGCATCGGGGCCGCGGTCGCCGAGCGGCTCGCGGCCGAGGGCGCGTCGGTGGCGCTGGTGGCCCGCACCGTGGAGCCGGGGGGCGGCCTCCCCGGCAGCCTCCGGGAGACCGCGGAGCGCATCGCTGAACACGGCGTCGAGGTGGCGGTCGTGCAGGCGGACCTGACCGACGGCGACGACCGCCGGCGCGTGGTCCGCGAGGCGACCGACTCCTTGGGCGGACCGATCGACGTGCTGGTCAACAACGCGGCGGCGGCCATGTACGCACCGCTGCTCGAGCTGTCGCTCAAGCGTCGACGGCTGATGTTCGAGGCCAACGTCCACGCTCCGCTCGACCTGGCCCAGGACGTCGTCCCGGCGATGGCGGCGGCGGGCGAGGGCTGGATCGTCAATGTGAGCAGCCGATCGGCGCGTCACTGGGTGGGCCCGCCCTTCGACCTCGGGGTGACCGGCACGACCATCGCCGAGTACGGCGCGTCCAAGGCGGCGCTCGACCGGATCAGCAACGGCCTGGGTGCCGAGCTCCTCGACCGCTCGATCAGGGTGAACTCGATCTCGCCCCGTGCCGCCGTGATGAGCGAGGGGGCCGACGCGCTCGTCGGCGGCCTCCTGACCGAGGACCAGATCGAGTCGATGGAGCACATGGTCGAAGCGGTGGTCGCGCTGTGCTGCTGCGACGTCTCGATGACGGGCCGCACCACGATCAGCCACGACGTGCTCGCTGAGCTCGGGCTCGACGTGCGAGGTCTGGACGCCCGCCCGCACCCTGGGGATCAGTAGCCCCGCGTGGGGTCGACGTTGCCCTGGCCGACGTCCTCGGTCACCTCGGTGATGCCGTCGGTGGGGCAGTGGAAGCCGTCGCCGTCGTCGCCCTCACCACCGATCTCGGGGTAGAGGCGCTCGAACTTCCCGTCCTTGACGATCAGGAGCATCGAGCAGGTGGACGCCTTCATGGCCGGGCCCTGGTCGGGGTCCTGCGGGGCGTGGAGACCGCCGCCGGTCCAGTCGCTGACGGCCGCCGCCTCCTTCATGATGCAGTCGCGGCTCAGCACGCCGTCGTTGGCCGCACCGCACTCGTTGGCCGCCGTCGCGAAGAGCAGCCACGCCGACATCGACTGCATGCCGAGCAGCGCGGTCTCGCCGTTGTCGACGTACTCGTCGACGAGGTCGAGGTATTTGCGGACTGCCGGCCACTCGTCCGCCTCCTCCAGCATGTGGGGAGCGAGGCGGACGACGGTGCCCTCGAGCGCAGTCGGGCTGCCGGAGTTGATGAAGAGCTGGTCGTACTGGTTGGACTCCAGGAGGGCCCGGCCCTTCCAGCCCTGCTCCTTCAGCTTCTCCAGGAGCTTGGCGACGTCGGGCGACTCGCCGGTCCACGTCATGGCCGTGGCGCCCGAGTCGATCACCGACAGGGCCAGAGGCGTCCAGTCGGTGGTGCCGACGGGCGGGAAGTTGAACTGGCCGACCTGATCCATGCCGTCGATCTGCTCGACGATCGCCTCCTGCTTGACCTTCACGGTCTCGAGCGAGGGCAGGTTGCCCCACACCGGGACCCACTTGGCGGCCTGCTCCGGGTAGAGCTCGGCGAAGTCCTGGAACCAGGTGTTGGAGATCGTGTCGGTGGGGTTCGGGACGGGCTGGACCTGGCCGTTGCTCATCGACTTGGCGGTCGACACCGCGTACGCCGGGATGTCGATCAACTTGCACTTGTGGAAGTCCGAGCCCTCCTTGCCGGAGAACTGCAGGTCGTCCTGCACGTTGCCGCCGCCGACGAGGGCGAAGGCGGTGGTGCAGCCCTTCTGCATGGCGGACTCGACCTCGAAGAGCTTGCCGTCCATGTCGACGAGCTCGATCTTCAGCCCACCGATGCCGCCCTGCGCGTTGCACCACTCGGAGAAGGCGACCGAGGCGTCCCAGATCGGCTTCTGCAGACCGGGTCGGATCGTCGCGCCGCGGTCGTTCGGGACACCGATCTGGATCGTGCCCGGCGCCCCCTGCTGCTCGCCGTCGGCGACGCTGAAGTCGCCCTTGCCGCACGGCGCCTTGACGGTTCCGAAGTCGGGGGAGTCCACTCCCGAGCCGTCGTCGGCCGGCGCGGCCGCGGCCGGGGCGCCCTGCGGGGTCCCGTTCATCTCGGCGGAGTCGGAGATCTTCTCCCCGCCGCGGGCACCGCACGCGGTCGAGATCACGGCCAGCGCCGCGACGACGGCGGCGACGACGATCATCGACGACCTGGTGCGGTCGGAGCGGTGCGACATCGGTATCCCCCTGATCGATGGATGGCGGGGGCCACGCCGACGAGGACTCGACGTCGACCTGCCCGCCGCAGGACGGCGGCCAGTCTGTACCGAGCGTTCGTTAGGGCCCCAGACGAGGAGCAGTGTCTCCTGTCACGTGGGGGTGAGCGGCGCGACACTGGCGCCGTGCGTGCGTGGGTGGTGACTGAGCCCGGACCGATCTCCACCGGGCCGCTCTCACTCGTGGAGCGCGCCGCTCCCGAACCGGGCCCGCACGAGATCCTCGTCCGGGTCGCGACGTGCGGCGTGTGCCGCACCGACCTGCACGTCGCCGAGGGTGACCTCCCCGTGCACCGCCCGGACGTCGTGCCCGGGCACGAGGTGGTGGGCCGGGTCGAGGCCGCAGGGCCGGGCGCGGACCGCTTCGAGGTCGGCGACCGGGTCGGCATCGCCTGGCTGCGCCGCACGTGTGGGCGCTGTCGGTTCTGTCGGGCGGGTGCCGAGAACCTGTGCACCGACCCGCGTTTCACGGGGTGGGACGACGACGGCGGCTACGCCGAGCTCGCCGTCGTCGACGAGCGGTACGCCTACGACCTGCCCGACGCCTACGACGACGAGCACGTCGCACCGCTGCTGTGCGCCGGCATCATCGGCTACCGGGCGCTCCGGCGCAGTGAGCTCCCGCCCGGTGGACGCCTGGGGATCTACGGCTTCGGGGCCTCTGCGCACATCGCCGCCCAGGTCGCCATGGCGTCGGGCGCCGAGGTCCACGTGATGACGCGCTCGGCCGCGGCCCGGGAGCTCGCGCTGGAGCTCGGAGCGGCGTCCGTCGGCGACACGTACGACCCTCCGCCGGTGCCGCTCGACGCCGCGATCAACTTCACCCCTGTCGGCGACGTGGTCCCGGCCGCCCTCGCCGCGCTCGATCGCGGCGGGACCCTCGCCATCGCCGGCATCCACATGACCGACGTCCCGCACCTCGACTACCAGGCCCACCTGTTTCAGGAGCGCCAGGTCCGCAGCGTCACCGCCAACACCCGCAACGACGGCGAGGAGCTGCTGCGGATCGCGGCCCGGGTCCCGTTGCACGTCCGGACGACGGCGTACTCGTTCGAGGACGCGGACCGGGCCCTGTCCGACCTGGCCGGAGACCGCGTCGACGGTGCGGCGGTCCTGCGGATCGGACCGTCCTGACCGGGGTCGCCTGATGGACCACGTACGGTGGTCCGCCATGCAGTCCGACGCCGAGTTCCTCGATCTGGTCGCCGGAGAGGACGCCGGCACCTACCACTTCAACGTGCGGTCCCACCTCGCCCGCATCGACGGGAAGCTCTACGGCGGCACCGCGATCGCCGCGTCGATCGCCGCGGCCGAGCTGTTCACCGAGCGCTCGCCGCTGTGGATGACGACCCAGTTCGTGTCGACCGCCCCGCCCGAGGCCGACATCACCGTCCGCGTCGAGATGCTGGCCCAGGGCGGACGGACGAGCCAGCTGCGGGTGACCGGCACCGACGAGTCGGGAGCGGTCATGTTCGCCTCGCTGGGCGCGACCGGTCGTCTGTCGGAGGACCTGCCGAGCGTGTTCTTCGAGCGGATGCCGACGGTGGAGGACCCCGAGGTGTCGGAGGGGTGGTCGGGACCGTTCGCCACCTTCGCCAAGCTGCTGCCCGAGGGCGTCGAGCTCCCGCCGATCCCGATGGACGTCGGGTTCCACAACGTCCTCGAGTTCCGCGAGCCCGGGATCGTCGAGCATCCCGACGCCGGACCGGGGCGGACGTGCCTCTGGGTGCGCCGCCGCGACGGCGGACCCGCCACCCCCGCGATCCTGGCCTTCATGGCCGACCTGGTGCCCCTGTCGGTGTCGCTCGCCCTGGGTGTCGTCGCGGCGGGGATGAGCCTGGACAACACGATCCGCATCGGCCGCCACGTCCCCACGGAGTGGGTGCTCCTCGACCTTCGGCCTCACCTGTCGACGGGCGGCTTCGGCCATGGCGTCGCCCACGCGTGGACACCCGACGGCCACCTGCTCGCGACCGCGAGCCAGACCGCGGCGATGCGTCCCTTCGACATCTCGGCGATGGCGATCCCGCGCCCCGGTTGAGGCCGCCCCGGCTCGAGGCAGCCGGGTGGCACTGCCGCTCAGGCTCCTTCGATCAGGACAGCGTGCCCATCGGGTTCGACGCCGGGAGCACCTCCACGCCCGGGACCCCGTGGCGCAGGCGGAACCTCGCCCCGTCGACCGCGGTGGCGTCGGGATCGGCCGTGTCCACGAAGCGATAGGTGACCTCGATCCGCTCCGGGTCGACGTCGACGACCACGTAGCCCTGGTGGATCAGGTTCATGTACCGCATGTCCGGGTTCTGCGAGACGACCCAGCGTTCGGCCAGGTGGAGCACCTCGTCGGCGACGTCGGTGGGCAGGTCCGGCAGGTACGAGCGACGGACGTCGGGGTCGGCCGTGAGCGACGGCGCGGTGACGTCGGCTCCGATCATGGCCGAGGTCTGGTCGAACGGGTCGACCCGGAGCCCGGAGGTCAGCGAGATGTGGGTCTCCGCCGCGCAGAAGAGGTTGTCGGACACGCCGTTGTCGCGCAGGAAGCGCAGCAGGTCCACGCGCTGGGCCATGTACTGGTCCCACACCTCGGCCGGCATGTAGAGACCGGCGCCGGGCGGCGAGTCGGGCCGGAACGGGCGGAGGAAGTCCAGGTTCACCAGCCGCCAGGGGGCGATGGGGTAGTCCTCGGCCACGACCCTCCACCGGGCGGTCGACGCCGCCAGCGTCGTGGTCAGCCACGCGAACTGCTCGGCGCCGAGCGCGGTGCGGGCCGGCTCGAACACCTCCAGGCCGTCGCCGTCGAGCCGGTTCACCGTGTCGACCGACGGGTCGCGGTGGGTGCGGTCGTCGAGCACCACCACGTCGGCCAGGTCGCCCCAGGCGAAGCTGCGCTCGGGTCGTCGGTCGCCCGGGTCCGTGACCGGGAAGTTCTCGAACCACGCCTGCTTGGCCGCGGCGATCCGCTCGGCCGGACCGGTGCGGTCGACGCCGTTGTAGAACTCGCCGTCGCTCCACGTGGCGACGATCGGCAGGACGGCGTGCAGGTCGCGCAGCAGGGGCTGGGAGTGCCAGCGCCGATAGGTGCCGCGGTAGTCGTCGAGGGTCAGGGTCCCGGTGTCGGACACGTAGACGTAGTCGCCGAGGTGAGCGAAGAAGTCCAGGTCGGGCTCGGCCGCGATGGCCCGATGGGCGACGAACCAGCTGTCGTTGATCTGCTGGTCGCCGCAGAAGGCGAAGCGCAGGTGGTCGGCCGTCGCCCCGGCGGCCGGTGCCGTCCGCAACCGGCCGTTGCGGCTGGCGGACCCCGAGCCGTCGGCCAGCTCGAAGCGGTAGGTGTACCAGCGGTCGGGCTGCAGCCCGTCGACCCGCACAGCGACGGTGTGGCCGGACGCGGCGTCGGCCACGACCAGGCCGCCGGCGACGACCGAGGTGGCGTCGTCGACCGGCGACACCGACCACAGGACCGGGACCGGCGCGCCGCCGGGCGGCGGGACGGTGCGGGTCCAGATCACCGCGCCGTCGGGCAGGGGATCTCCGGCCTTCACGCCGTCGGGGAAGGCGCCGCCCTCCGGTGAGCCCGGTGGGGGCGGGGGGAACGTGGGGGCCGGCTGGACCGTGCAGCCGCCGACCACCACCGCCGCTCCGGTGCCGACTCCGAGCGCCGCCAGGAACTCCCGTCGACTGACGCCGCGTCGACGCGCCGCCATCCTGATCTCGTCCGCCATCGCCCCGTGCCCTCCGACCGCGCCGTACCGCTTCTCGCGCTGAAGGTACCGGTTGCGCCGTCGCCGATCTACGGGTGCAGAGCGCGAAAGTTCCTGCAGCGCGACCCCTATATCGCTGAGCGGGCAAGCTGTGGGGGTGCCCGGCGCCGTCGAACCCGAGTTGAAGGTCCGCCACCGGCCGGTCCAGGCCCGCGGCCGGGAGCGGTTCGACCTGATCCTGCGCACCGGTCGGGAGCAGCTCGCCGAGGTCGGCGTCGACGGCTTCACCTTCGACGGGCTCGCGGCTGCCGCGGGCATCCCGATCGGGTCGATCTACCAGTTCTTCCCGAACAAGCACGCGCTGATCTGCGAGCTGTCGGCCCAGGACACCGACGCCATCGTCGCAGCGCTGGGTCGGGCCGCGGACCAGTTCCCGAACGAGGACTGGCAGGTCGACGTCGACCGCCTGATCGACCACCTGGCCGACCTGTGGCGCTCGGAGCCGGGGCGTCGGCACGTGTGGCTCGCCATGCAGTCCACCGCTCTCACCCGGTCGCTCGCCGCCGAGCAGACCGCCCGCATCACCGACCAGATCGTCCCGCTCGTGGCCTGGCTGCTGCCCGCCGGCTCCCGTCGTCGGGCTCGGACCGTGGCCGAGGTGGTGGTGCAGATGTGCTTCTCGCTCCTGCACTTCTCGGTCCACGACGACCGGCCGCACCCGGTCACGGTGCGGGAGCTCAAGCGAGCGCTGCGCTCCTACCTGCGAGCGGTGGCGCTGGACGCACAGGGCTGAGCTCGCCGACCGGCACGGGCGCCACCAGCCGGCTGACGACGCGGCGCACCTCGGCCGGCGCGACCACCAGGTCCACCGACCCCACGGCGAGCGCGCGGTGCACGCCGTGCACCTCGTCGAAGCGCTGCGCGACGTCGCGCACCGCCGAGTCCCTGTCGCTGCCCGTCCGCTCCATCTCGGCCCGGACCTCGCGCCCGAGCACCACCTCGGCGGCCGAGGACCCGCCGATCACCGAGACCCGCGTGCCGTCGAGGGCGACGATCGTCAGCTCCGGGTTCAGCTGCCGGTTGAGGACGACGTACGCCCCGCCGTGGAAGCGCCCGATGACGACCACCACGAGCGGACCGCGGAAGTTCACGACGGCCCGGGCCAGCTCGGCTCCGTGCTCCAGCTGGCCGTCCAGCAGCGACGTCCGACTGCCGTCGAAACCGGCGAGGTTGGCGAGCACCACGGCGGGCCGCCGGCCGCTGGCCCGGTTCAGCGCGCGGGCGACCTTGCGCGACGCCATCGGGTACAGCGTCCCCGCCGCCTCCCAGTCGTCGCCGCTGCCCCTCGGGGTCGACTCGATCCCGATCATCGTCACGGCCCAGCCGTCGATCCGCGTGTCCCACACCACGGCGCCGCGGGCGCCGTCCATGTCGGCCCATCGCTCCAGCTGCGGCGCGTCGGTGTCGGCGACGGCGGCCATGACCGGTCGGATGTGGAACGGACGGGTCCGACGGCCGTTCGTCGTCGGGCAGAGGATCTGGCCGACGCGGGACCAGCCGTGGTCGTCGTCGCCCCGGTACTCGGCGGTCGAGACGTCCCGGTCGGCGCGGTCGGCGGTGCGGGCACGGGTCCGGGGGTGGGCCGGCCCGGCCGCGCACAGGGCGTGGTGGTCGAGGACCAGGGAGACGGCCCGGTCCAGGTCCGCGACCACGTGGTGGGCCTGTCCGTTCGGCGCCATCACCCCGGTGCCGCCCAGGTCGTGGTCGGAGCGCTCCGACACCCCGCCGGCGCGAGCGAGGGACCGGCTGCCCGTCAGCACCATGGACGTGCCGTCCACCATCACCAGCGTGCCGGCGCAGTGCAGGAGCATGGTCGCCTCGGCGTTCCAGTAGCTCTGGGCGCCCACGTTCACGCCGGCCACCACGATCACCACCTCGCCGCCGTCCTGGGTGAACTCGACGAGCCGACGGACGACCGCGGCGCACCAGTCCATGTTCTCGGTGCCCGAGTCCATGGAGATGCGCGCCCCGCTCGACACCGCCACCCACTCGAGCGGGATGCCCTCGGCCGCCGCCAGGTCGATCGCGGCGATGATGCGGCGACACTCCGGCTCCGCGACGGCGCCCAGGCTCCGGGTGGCGTCGCCGCACAACCAGGCCCTGCGCACCGGCTTCTCGTGCGGTTCGAGGCGGTGCGACATGACACCTGCCGTCACGCCGCACGGCCCGTCCACCGGGTCCTGCGGCAGGGGCGTGAGCTCGCCGCCGTGCGCGAGGAACAGGTTGGCGACCTCCGCCGGAGCCGGTGGGCGCGGCGTGGACCGGCACGTCATCGAGACCACGGGGTCGGTGGCGGACAGCACGCTGCCCACGGTCGGCAGCCAGTCGATCCGCCCCGCCCGGTCCGCGACGACTCGGTGCTCGCACTTCATGGACTCCACGACGACGAGCGGGTCGCCCGCGTCCACCACGTCGCCGACCGCGACGAGGACGGCGACGACCAGCCCCGGCTGGCCGCACGGCTGATCGACGACGCTCACGGCGCGTCCGGGCCCGACTCGCCCGGAGTGCCGGCCAGCACGACGACGGCGGCGGCGACCGGGCCGTCGTGGGTGATCGACAGGTGGACCTCGACGGCGCCGAGCGACTCGAGCACCGCCGCCCCGGTGGCGCCCGACGGTCGGAGGAAGGGCCGTCCCCACGGGTCGTTGAGAACCTCGATGTCCAACCACCGCAGGTCCGCCAGCGCAGGAGCGCGACCCAGGCGCGCCGCCGACCACGCCTTCAGGAACGCCTCCTTGGCCGCGAACCGCCCGGCCAGACGACGTGGCCGGGCGTGGGGGTCGCCGGGCCGGTCCCGTCCGACCTGGTCCGCCTCGGCCAGCTCGGCGTGGGTGAAGGACTCCGACGCCATCGCCGAGCCCGAGATCCCGAGCTGGGCCGCGAACGAGTCGATGTCGACGAGGTCGAGGCCGACGCCCAGGACCCCCGACCCGCTCACGATCCCGTCCCGGCGACCGGCCGACGACGACGGAAGGCCGGTGCCTGACCGAGCAGCGCACGCCGGCGCAGGCGGTCGCGGTCCCGTCGTCGCTCGGTGGCCCGTGCCGCGTGGTCGAGCGCGGCGGCCGCACCCCGCTCGGCCACGACGGCGTCGGTGAAGACGTCGGGGTGGGCGAGCGCCCCGACGACCGACACGTGGCCGAACCCGAGGCTGGTGAACAGGGCGGCGCGGGGCGGCCGGACGAGCCGCAGCGGGCGGTCGTCGACCACCAGCGATGGTCCCGGCTGCACGTCGGGGTCGACGGCGTCGAGGTTGGGGTTGCCGGGCACGACGCCGTCGTCGAAGACGTCGCACAGCCCGGCGATCTGCCACAGCGCGGAGCCGCCCTTGGCGTGCCCGGTCAGGGCCTTCTGCGAGACCACCCGGAGGGGGTTGCCGGCGCTGCGGCCGAGGGCGGCCTGGATGCGCTCGTGGATCGACGCCTCGTTCGGGTCGTTGGCCCTCGTCGACGTGTCGTGCTTGGAGACCACGCCGATGTCGTCGGCGACCAGGCCGTGGGCGTCGAGCGCCCGGCCGAGCGGCGAGTCCGACCCGCCCTCGACCGAACCCAGGGCGCCGGGCCCGGGGGCAGGGATGGACGTCTGGAGGCCGTCGCCGTGGCTGGCGGCGAACACCACCACCGCACGGACCGGCAGGCCCAGGTCCGCGGCGACCGAACCCCGGCACACCAGGAACGTCCCGCCGCCCTGGCTCTCGACGAACCCGGCCCGGTGGCGGTCCCCCGGCCGCGACATCTCCCGCGGGGTGTAGCCAATCTCCGCCAGGCGGGCGTCGTCCGCCGTCGCCGACATCTCGGCGAAGCCGACGATGCCCTCCGGTCCGAGGTCGTCGAAGCCGCCGCCGACGACCACGTCGGAGCGGCCGCTGCGCACCAGGTCCACGGCCAGCTCGAGCGACACCCCAGCGGTGGCGCAGGCCGCGACCGGGTGGATCATGGGGCCGCTGCCGCCGACGAACGACTGCACGGCGTGGGCCGGCGGCACGTTGCCGAGGGCCTCCTGCAGCACGTCGTTGGCGTGCGGGACCTGTCGGCGGGGCGCCAGGTGGATGGTCCGGATGCTGTCCATCCCTCCCATGCCGGTGCCCTGGGTGCATGCGACCCGGGGGGCGTCGACGTGGTCGATCAGCTCCTCGGGAGCGGTGCCGGCGTCGCGGAACGCCTCGGCGGTCGTCACCAGGTTCCACGCCGCGATCGGGTCGATCGCCGTCGCCATCTCGGTGGGGACGCCGAACGCCGCCGGGTCCATCCCCTCGGCGATCGGGGCGGTCACCGAGCGGGGGAGCGGGACCTGGTGCGACGCCCAGAGGGCGGCGCCGGCCGGGATCGTGACGCTCCACGTGCCGGTCGAGGCGCCGCCGGGGTCGACCGTGGCGCCGGGCGTGGCCGCGGCCAGGGCCTTGGCGTCCTCGGCCGAGCTCACCGACACCACGACGGGTCGCTCCGTGAAGACACGCATGTCGGCCTCGACGGTCCCCTCGGTGCGTCGGATCCCGCACCGCTCGGTGACGGCGTCCCGGTAGAGGTCGGCCACGTCGGCCTCGTCCACCTCGTCGCCGCTCTCCGCGTCGACCCAGGCACCGCCGCCGCCCGACGCCGCCCACTCGACGAGGCCGCAGTGGACCGCGAGCTCGAGCACGGTGCGGGCGGGCAGCACGCGGTGGCGCTCGGCGTCGGCACGAGTGGCCGAGGTGCCCCACGGGCCGACCTCGGCGACGCCGCACAGGACGACCATGTCGTCGAGGCCGATCCGGGCCGCCGGTCGGTCGTCGGTGACCGCCGAGGCGGGGATCCGGGTCGCGGCGCGGGGTCGGGGCAGGGCCCGCAGGACCACCGGTCGTTCGTCCGTGTCGTCCGTGTCGTCCGCGTGGTCCGAGTGGTCGCCGTCGTCCGTGTCGATCCCTCCCGCGCCGCGAACCAGCTCGGCGAGGGCCGCGGGATCCACGGCGTCCAGGCCACCGGTCAGGTCGACGCGCACGTCGCCCGGCCCGGCATCGAGGTCGGGGACGCACAGCGACGCGATGCGTCGGCCCACGTCCACGACGTCGTGCGTGGTGATGCCCAAGCGCTCCTCGACCAGCGGCGCCAGGTCGTCGTGGCCGCCCATCAGTCCGGTGCCGCGCACCCAGCCGATCTCCACGCCCACGGTCCGGCACCAGTCGCCCCAGCGGGTCGCCTCGGCGCCACGCCGCGTGGCGAGCACCTCGAGCCCGGCCTTGGCGTGGCCGTAGGCGCCGTCGCCGCCGAACATGCCGTGGTTGGGCGACATGGGCAGCACGGCGGTGAGGACGCCGTTGCTCGACCCGTTCCGGGCCGCTCCGTCCCGGCGGGCCTCCGCGCAGCGGGCGACCAGGCGCTCGACGCCGAGCAGCATCACCCGCAGCTCGACCTCCTGGCGGGGACCGGCGTCCGCGGCGTCGCCGAGGACGGTGGGCGCGGCGAAGGGCACGACCACGTCGGGCCGCCCGGGGTGGGGAGCGGCGGTGGCGTCGGCGGGCACCTCCCGGTCCAGCCACTCGACGACGGCGTCGACGTCGCGGAACGACGCCAGGTTGGCCGGCGCCACGAACAGGCGGGCGTCGGGGCCGGCGTGGCGGCGTTCCAGGTCCCGCCAGGCCAGTCGACGCGCGGGGGAGAGCCCGCTGGTCAACGCGACCACCGTGGCCCCGGAGCCGAGCAGCGCCCCCACGACCTGCTCGCCGATGGACCTCGGTGAGGCGCCCGACACGAGCACGGTGAGCCCGGCGACGTCGAGGCGAGGGTCGTCCTCGGAGCGCCCGGCGGCGACGCGCTCGAGGTCCGCGATCGGCTCGGACGGGAACACACCGGCTGCGGCCGTGCGCAGGTACCACCGGAGCGACGCGTCGAAGCGCTCGTCGGAGCCGGCGAACCGAGCGAGGCGGGTCACGAGGGCCTCGCGCTCGGCGGCATCCGTCGGCGGGTCGTGGACCAGGCGGTCGAGGTCCGCCCGGGCCCACGCCACGCCCGACGAGAGGACCTGGACCCGCGACGGATCGAAGACCGGGCGCACCTCCTCGGCGCGGTCCGTTCCGTGCTCGGCGTCCATGGCGGCCAGCCGCGCCGCAGCACGGTCGTCGGCCTCGGCGACCTCGACGGAGCGAGCCGGTGCGTCCGACGGGTCGGTCAGGTCGATGCCCGTGCTGGCGGCCAGCGCGGCCCGGGCCGCTCCCGCCGCCTCCGTCAGGGCGTCCGCGACGCCACGCACCGCGGCGTTCACCACGGCACCGTCGACGGTGGCGCCGCTGGACTGCGCCGACGGTCGGCTCAGCGTGACGCCGATCCGCTCGGCGGCCGCCGCCAGGGCGGACTCGACCAGCCCGTCGACGTGGGTGGCGTCGAGCGTGCTCAACGGGCCACCGCGACGGCTGGTGCCGTCACGGGTCCCGAGCGCCACCTCCAGGCGGCACCGGTCGACCCAGCCGTCGCCCAGCCCCCACGTGGTCCGGACGCACTCGGCGACCCGTGCCGGCGAGCTCCCGAGGCGACCGGCGGCCGCCGCGACTCCCGAGTCGACCATCGCGGCCAGGACGGGGCCCGGGTGGCGGTGGGACCGGACGTGGTCGCCGAGGCGCCCGACCAGCTCCGACAGCGGCAGCTCGTGTGCGCCGTCGACGGCGCCGATCCCGAGCTCCTTGCCGAGGTCCATGAGGACCTGGTTGCGCCGGGACGACGCTCCGTCGACCAGCTGGTCGACGGTGTCGTCGCCGAGCTGGTCGATCCGGAGCCCGGCGCTCATCGCGAGCAGCGCCGGCACGGCGTCGGCCAGTCCGACCGGTGCGTCGGCGACCTCGGTCGCGGGACCGGACGGGGCCGCCGCGGCCCCGGCGGCAGGCGGAGCAGCGGGTGTCTCCTCGGCGGGCGCCGGCTCGGCGGGTTCGTCGGGCTCGACCACCGGGTCCTCGGTCCGCTCCAGCACGACGGACTCGTCGAGATCGACGTGCAGCACCTCGGCCCCGTGGCCGGACGCGGCCACCGCGGCCTTGGTCAGGTTCGCAAGGGTCGGGGCGGACCCGACGCCCACCTCGACGACGCGCTCGACACCGAGCCCACCGGCGTCGAGGTCGCCGAGCAGCACGTCGGTGGTCTCGATCCAGCGGACCGGTGACGCGAACTGCCACGCCAGCAGCTCGACGACGACCTGACGGGTCAGGCGTCCGGGCTGGGTGACGAGGTGGTCCCAGTCCTCGAGGATCTCGGCGCAGGCCCGCCCGTCGCAGGCTGCGGCGATGCCCTCCACGTAGTCGCGGTCCAGGCGGAAGGTGACCGGGTACAGGTTCGGCACGTAGCGCCCGACCAGGCGCTCCGGGTCGATCTCGGTGGGCAGAGCGCGGTCCAGGTGGTCGCGGAACTCGGCGACCCCCGGAGCGAGGGCCCGCGAGTGGAACGGCACGTCGATGCCGGGCACCTCCAGGTAGGGCGCCCGGCCCGGGGTGGAGCCCGGGCCGAGACGGCGGGACAGCTCGGCCAGCGCAGTTGTCGTGCCGGCCACCGCGTACTGGCGTCCCCGGAGGTTGTGGTTCACCACCTCGCACAGCTCGCCGGTGGTCGCCGCCACCTCGTCGACGAGGGCGCACGCCGCGTCGGCGTCGAGCGGGGCGCCGTCGGCGCCCCGGGCCAGGTGCGGCCGCACCACCGCCAGTCGGTACGACGAGGCGCCGTCCTCGTCGCGAGGCACCAGCGTGTGCATGGCGCTGCCGCGGGCCCACACCACGCCGAGGACGGCCTCGAGGGGCAGGACGCCGCCGATCGCCGCCAGCGCGTTGTACTCGCCGACGGAGTGCCCGGCCAGGACGGCGTCGGGGTCGAACACCCCGGCCTCCCGGAGCTCGGCGAGCTGCGACGCCGCCAGGGTGGCCATCGACACCTGCGTGAACTGGGTGAGGTGCAGCACGCCGTCGGGGTGGCGGTGCAGCACTCCGAGCCCGTCGCCGATCTCCACCTCGATCTCGGTGGGGTTGCGGTCGACCACGTCGAGGAGGGAGAAGCCGAGCTCCGACCGGCAGTAGCGCTCCGCCCGCTCCCACACCTCCCGGGCGGCGTCGGACCGCTCGCGGGTCGCGGCGCCCATGCCGCGGTGCTGGATGCCCTGGCCCGGGAAGACGTAGGCGGTGCGGGGTCCGGTCACGGTCGCCTCGCCGACGGCGACGGGCCGGTCGCCGCAGCGGACGTCCACCTCCAGCACCCGTCGTCCGCCGGTGACCGCCACCCGGGTGACGGTCACGGTGATCTCGTCGCCCGGCTCGACCACGTCCAGGAACCGGAGGTCCCAGTCGGTCAACCTCTCGGACCGACCGTCGAGGACCTCGGCGACCACCACCTCCTGGGCGGTGGCGCTCGTCCACATCCCGTGGACGATCCGGCCGGGCAGACCGGCGAAGCGGGCGACCAGGTCGCTGCGGTGCAGCGGGTTGGCATCCCCGGTGAGCGCGGCGAACGCCTCACCCCGCACGGGGGCCCGACGCGTGGCCGTCGCCAGGGTGCGACGGGGGGTCTCGACCCGTCCGTCCCGGGCGAGCGTCCCGTCGGTCGAGGACGCGTCGTCGGGCTGCGGGTCGCCGGGCGAGCGTCGGACGACGAAGACG
>JAEYSR010000235.1 GCA_023434535.1 Actinomycetes bacterium | reverse complement strand
ACCATCGCGATCAGGACGACGGGCAGGGCGAGGGCGGCGCAGATGAGCACCCGGTTGCGGAGAGCGATCACGCCGGCGTCGTCGGTCGGACCGTGGTCGTGGGAGGTGGCGTCGTGCTCGTCGACCTCGCGCTCGGCGGTGCCGGGCTGCTCGTGGGCGGACCCGCCGCCGTGCTGGTCGGCTCCGTGGGCGCCCGAACCCGGCGCGGGGACGGGGGCGGCGTCGTAGCCGGCGGAGCGCACCGCGCCGACCAGGTCGTCGGTGTCGGTGGTCTCCGGGTCGTAGGTGACGCGGGCCCGGTGCAACGCGAAGTTGACGGTCGCGTCGACGCCGTCGAGGCGGTTGAGCTTCTTCTCCACCCGCGCCGCGCACGAGGCGCAGGTCATGCCGGTCAGGTCCAGGTCCGCGGTCGACCGGTTCTCCGGCTGATCGGCTCGCGGCGCAGTCCCGTCGCTCGCCGTCGCGCCGGTCGTGTGGTCCGTCGTCGTGTCGTCGGTCGTCGACCCCATGGTCCACCTCCGACCCGAATGATACCCCCCTGGGGTATCATTTGGCGGGTGAATGAACCCCGACCCACGCGTGCATGGCGATCCCCGACGCCACTCCGGCGTTGATGGAGCGCGTCGACCCGAACATCGGGATCTCCCGGACCTCGTCGCACGCCGCGACGGCGTCGTCGGACAGGCCGGTGCCCTCCTGGCCGAACAGCAGGAGGCACCGCCGGGGCAGCGGCGTGCCGTCGAGCGGGACGGACCCTGTCGGGTGGTCGTCGCCGAGGTTGTCGATCCCCACGATCGCGAGGTCGAGCCCACGCGCTCTGTCGACGAGGCCCCCGACGGTGTCGTGGTGCTCCACGTGGACGTAGCGATCGGTGACCATCGCCCCCCGGCGGTTCCATCGGCGACGTCCGACGATGTGCACTCCCGCCGCTCCGAAGGCGTTGGCGTTGCGCACGACCGTCCCGATGTTGAGGTCGTGGCGCCAGTTCTCGATCGCGACGTGGAAGTCGTGGCGGTGGAGGTCCAGGTCGGCCACGATCGCCGGGACGCTCCAGTAGCGGTAGCGGTCCACCACGTTGCGCCGATCGCCGTGCTCCAGCAGCTCCGGATCCAGGCGTGGGTCGTCGGGCCAGGGCAGCGGGTGGGGGCCGACGCCGACCTCGGGTGCGTTGTCCGTCACGGACGCGGACCGTACCGTGGCCCCGTGGTCAGCCCCTCCCCGTCCAGCACCCCCTCGCCGCACGACTCGGTCACGCTGCTGGTCGCCCACGGGAGCCGCAACGCACGCACCGCGGCCGACCACGCGGCGCTCTGCAACGCGGTCGCAGCCCACGCCGGCGGAGCGACGGTGCTGCCCGCCTTCCTCGAGATCTCCGAGCCGTCCATCGGCGATGCCATCGACCACGCGGTGGCCGACGGAGCGTCGGAGGTCGTGGTGCTCCCGCTGTTCGTGCACGTCGGCAACCACGTGGAGCGCGACATCCCGGCGATCGTGGACGAGGCCCGCGCTCGACACCCCGGCACCGCCATCGACCTGCGACCCCACGTCGGCGCGGCGACGGGGTTCGTGGACCTCGTCGCAGCTCAGCTGCCGAGCCCCAGGTCCTGATCGCACCGAGGGACGAGCTCTACAGCTGGACGCCCATGCGTGCGGCCGCCCGCTGGAAGTCGGCGATCTCGCCCGTCTGCTGCTGCACGATCCGCTCGGCCAGCGAACGCACCCTGGGGTCCGACGCGTGCTCGGCCGCGTACTCGGCCATGTGCACCCCGCCGCGGTGGTGGTCGATCATCATCGGGATGAACAGCTCGTCCACCCGGGCGCCGTCCGCGTCGGCCAGCTCCTGGACCAGCGCCTCGGGCTGCATGCCGGGCATCTCCGCCGGGGTCGACGCCATGCCCATCCACTCCATGGCGGTGCGGTCCTCGGGGAAGGGCCACTCGCCCCAGTCCTCGAGCAGCGCCTCCATGTAGCCCACCTCGTACTGCTGGAAGGTGAGGATCTCCCGGGCGAAGGCGCGGATCTCGGGATCCTCGCCGTGCTCGGCGACGACCGACGCCATCTCCACCGCCTGCTGGTGGTGCGTCGTCATGTCCTGCAGGAACCCGACGTCCACCGAGTCGGCGCCGGGCGTGGTCGCCCGCTGGTAGATCAGGACACCGCCGACCCCCAGGAGCAGAGCCAGCACCGCGACGAGGGCCACGATGCCCGCCACCGGCGCACCGTGGGACGGCTCGTCACCGTCGAGCGTGGTGTCGTCGAGCGTGCCGCCGTCGGCCGGAGCGTCGTCCGCATCCGCGTCGGGAGCGCGCTCGTCGGTCACGGTCGGTTCGGCCACCCCGACAGGCTAACTGGGGCACCTCGCCCGATCCGCGTCGGCCGATCGACGACTGCCGTCTTCCTGAGAGCGACTGCAGCGTGCGCTCGAGGTCCCGCCGGAGGGATCGGGACGCCCGGTACCTTGAGCGCACCATGGCTGACGGATCCAGGACACGCGCCGGACTCGGCATCGTCGCGACGGCGTCGCTCGTGCTCATCGCGCTCGGGCTCCTGGCGCTGGTGTTCGTCGGACTGCTCAACGTCTGGGACCCGTTCGGCACCACCACCGTCGACCGGTCCGGCCCCGCGGTGCTCGAGCGCATCCGGACGCTGGAGGAGTTCACCGCGGCCGAGGCGACGTTCACCCAGGACGTGGACCTGGAGAACGACTCGTTCCTGCCGGGCTTCGTCAAGGGAGAGCGGGTCACGGCCATCGTCACCGGCTCGGTGCGCGCCACGGTCGACTTCTCCGACCTCGGGCCGAACTCGGTGAAGGTGTCCGACGACGGCACCTCGATCCAGGTCACCCTCCCCGACCCCCAGCTCGCCGACGCCGAGATCGACGAGGGCTCGGCCCGCATCGTGTCCCGGGACCGCGGGATCGTCGACCGCATCGAGGACGTGTTCGCCGGCAACCCGACCGACGACTCGCCCGTGTACCAGGAGGCGGAGAAGAAGCTGCAGTCGGCGGCGGAGAAGTCGGACGTGATCGACCAGGCCCGCACCAACACCGAGCAGTGGCTCCGGACCTTCCTCGGCGCGGCCGGCTTCGACGAGGTCCAGATCAACTGGGCCGAGTCGCCGAGCTGACCCGGCCCCGAGCCGACCTCCGGTCGCACCGCATCGCCGCCGGGACGCCCCGATCGAACCGTGCAGCGCTGAGAACCGCCGCCCGTGGGTACGGGGTGCCTACGCTCGACCGGCACCCCTGACGGGGCGCACCCTCGACATCGGAGACGCATGGACACGCCCCCGCCCTTCCCCGATCCGGCCGCCGCGCCGACGCCCCCGCCCGCTCCGGGAGCCCCGGCGCAGCCTGCGTCGCCCGCTCCCGCACCCGCACCCGCACAGGCCGCCACCATCGGCTGGGCGGCGCAGGTCATCGGCGCGACCAAGGTCTACGGCAGCGGCGAGGCCGAGGTCCGGGCCCTCGACGGCGTGACCGTCGGCTTCGAGCACGCCCGCTTCACGGCGATCATGGGGCCGTCCGGCTCGGGCAAGTCCACGCTCATGCAGTGCGCCGCGGGCCTGGACCGCCTCACCGCCGGCCAGGCCTTCATCGGCGACGTCGACATCACCCGCCTGACCGAGAAGCAGCTCACGCTCCTGCGCCGCGACAAGGTGGGCTTCATCTTCCAGCAGTTCAACCTGCTGCCCACGCTGAACGCCCGGGAGAACATCACGTTCCCGCTCGACCTGGCCGGCCGCAAGCCCGACGCCGACTGGATGGACCAGGTCGTGGCGACCGTCGGCCTCGGGGACCGCCTGGACCACAAGCCCTCGGAGCTGTCGGGCGGCCAGCAGCAGCGCGTGGCGGTCGCCCGGGCGCTGGTCGAGCGGCCCGAGATCATCTTCGCCGACGAGCCCACCGGCAACCTGGATTCGCGTTCCTCCGCGGAGATCCTGACGTTCATGGCCAGGGCGGTCGCCGAGCAGGGGCAGACGGTGGTGATGGTCACCCACGACCCGATCGCCGCGGCCTACGCCAGCCGCATCCTGTTCCTGGCCGACGGTCGGATCGTCGACGAGCTCCTCGAGCCCACGCGCGAGGCGATCCTCGCCCGCATGGGCAACCTCGGCATCTGAGCGCGGAGGCACCGATGCTCCGCTACGCGCTCACCAACCTCCGCGCCAACGTCACGCGCCTGATCGCCACCGCACTCGCGGTGATCATCGGGATCGGCTTCCTCGCCGCCGGCCTCATGCTCACCGACGCCATGCGTGACGCCCTCACCGGCAACGTCGACCGCCAGTACGCGGACGTCGACCTGGTCGTCGAGCCCGCGGCGACCGTCGAGGGAGCGGCGTCGTCGGTCCCGCTCGAGACCCTCGACTCCATCCGCGCCACCGACGGCGTGGCCGAGGCCGCCGGCCAGCTGTCCGGCCCGGTGAACCTCCTCAGCCGGGACGACGAGGTCCTGACCTCCCGTACCCAGGGCCAGGCGTGGGTCGACGCCGAGCGCCTCAACCCCCTGACCATCGACGACGGCTCCGCTCCGGACGGCTCCGGACAGGTGGTCGTCGACCGCGGGACGGCGGCCGACAACGACCTGCAGGTGGGCTCCACCGTCCGCCTCGCCACTCCGTCGGGTCCGACCGAGGCGAAGGTCGTGGGCATCTCCAGCTTCGACGGCCAGGACTCCGCGAACGACGGGGGCACCTTCTCGTTCGATCCCGAGACCGCCCAGGAGCTCATCGCCAACGAGAGCCCCGGCTGGAGCGACGTGCTCGTCGCCACCGAGTCGGGCCAGGCCGATCGGGTCGAGGCCTCTCTGAAGGAGACGCTGCCGGCATCGCTCGAGGTCACCACCGGCGAGGACTTCCGGGAGGCGCAACGGGAGCAGAACGCCGGTCTCGTCGACCTGCTGCGACCGCTGCTCCAGGGCTTCGCCTACCTCGCGCTGTTCGTCGCGGCCTTCGTGATCTTCAACACCTTCTCGGTCGTCGTGACCCAGAGGTTCAGGGAGCTGGCGCTCATCCGGGCCGTCGGCGGCACGCCGGCCCAGGTCCGCCGGTCGCTCCTGCTCGAGGGAGCCGTCGTCGGCTTCGTGGCGAGCATCATCGGCATCGCGTTCGGAGCGGTCCTCTCGTACGTCATCCAGGCCGTGCTGGGCGTGTTCGACGTCCGCCTGCCGGGCTCCGGGGTCGCGCTGCGCCCGTGGACGGTGATCCTGTGCCTGGTCGCCGGCACATTGGTCACCGTGCTGTCGGTGTTCGTGCCGGCCTTCCGGGCCGGTCGCACCAAGCCGGTCGAGGCCATGCGGGACGCCGCGGTCGACCACTCGGGCACGTCGGTCGCCCGTGCGGTGATCGGCGGTGCCGCCCTGGCGCTGTCGATCGCCCTGCTCCTGGCCGTGAGGCTCGCGGGCGTCACCGCCTGGCTGATGGTGCCGGGAGCCCTCCTGCTGTTCTTCGGACTCCTCGTCGGCGGACCGCTGGTGGCCCGGCTGTTCGCCGCGACCCTGCGCGTCCCCGCCCGGCGCATGGGACTGACGGCCCGACTGGCGGTCGACAACACCGCCCGCAACCCCAAGCGCACCGCCACGACCGCCAACGCCCTGGTCATCGGGCTGTTCCTCGTGACGCTGGTGACCGTGTCGGGCGACGCCCTCAAGAAGTTCACGGTCGACGAGATCGACAAGCTGTCGGCGTCGGACTTCATCGTCTCCGCCGGCAGCAACGGCATCTCTCCCGACCTGGTCGAGGAGGTCCAGGGGACCGACGGCGTCGCCGCCGCCGCGCCGATCCGCCAGGCGGTGGTGCTCGACTCGGCCGGCCAGATCGTCGTCCTCTCCGGCGCCGACATCGACCTCCTCAAGAGCTCCACCGGGCTCTCGGTGGACGCCGGATCGCTCGACCAGGTCGCCGACGGCACCGGTGTCGCGGTCCCGTCGCTGGGCGGGACCTCCGGCGGATCGGCCGGGCCCGGGGAGGACCGGTCGATGGCCACCCTCCCGTCCCGGGTCGGTTCGACCGTCGAGATCGTCGCCGCCGACGGCACCCCGACCCCGCTGCCGGTGGTCGCCACGCTCGCCCCGGAGCTGGACACGTTCCTCCTCCAGACGCTGGTCTCGGAGCAGCGCTTCGAGGCGCTCGCCGGCGACACCCCAGTGAGCATGATCTACGTCCGCGTCGACACCGGCCAGGCCGACGCCGTCGGGAAGCGGCTCAACGAGCTGGTGGTCGGCCACGCCGGCATCACCGTCGATCCCGGCAAC
Organism: Actinomycetes bacterium; assembly: GCA_023434535.1. Taxonomy (GTDB): domain Bacteria; phylum Actinomycetota; class Acidimicrobiia; order Acidimicrobiales; family Microtrichaceae; genus Dermatobacter. The sequence continues at coordinate 10,221 of JAEYSR010000235.1, read as the reverse complement.
TTCCTCGGCGAGATCGTCTCCCAGGTCTTCGACTTCCTCATCAACACGGTCAACGCGCTCCTCGGGATGAGCGTGATCATCGCCCTGGTCGGCATCGTGAACACGCTGACCCTGTCGATCATCGAGCGCCGAAGAGAGCTCGGCATGGTCCGCTCCCTCGGCATGACGCGCCAGCAGGTCGGTCGGATGGTGCGCATGGAGGCCGTGCTGATCGGCGTGCTCGGCACGGTGATCGGCGTGGGGGCGGGCCTGCTGCTCGGCTGGGTGGCCATCGGCAGCCTCAGCACCGACATCGAGCTGAACATCAACTGGGCGCGCATCGGCCTGATCGCGCTCGTCGGAGTCCTGGCCGGGGTGGTGGCGTCGATCTTCCCGGCCCGACGGGCGACCCGCGTCGAGATGGTCGAGGCCATGAAGTCCACCTGATTCAGGGGCCGGGCACCGGCGGGAGCCGCCGGTAGGCCGCGACCACGTCCTCCAGGTAGTCGAAACCGCAGTTCTCGGGTCCGATCCGCTCGATCAGACCGTCCCGCTCGAACTCGTGGCGGACGTGGGGCTCCAGACCGCACAGCACCAGCGTCACCCCGAGCTCCGCCAGCTCCGACTGCAACCGCTCGAGCACGTCCGCCGCGGTCAGGTCGACGTCGTCGATGGAGATCGCGAACAGGCACAGCCAGCGCAGCGGCGGGTCCGCCGCCCGGGCGAGGTCCATGACCTCGTCCGCCATCCCGATCGCGTTCGCGTAGTAGAGGTTCGCGGGCACGAAGTAGATCGCCAGACCCGGCTCGGCCTCCCGGGCGCCGTCCAGCCGACTCAGGCGCCAGCGTTCGCCGTCGCGGGCGACCAGCCTCGAGTTGGGGTGGTAGCTGTGGCGGAGGTGCACCACGACCGACAGCGCCATGGCGAACACGATGCCCGGGCCGACGCCGAGCACGATCACCGTCAGCGCGGTGGCGATCACGACCACGCCCTCGACGCGGCGACGCCGGAACACCTCGAGGATGGCCGGGACGTCGACCAAGTGGGAGGCGATCACCAGCACGATCGAGGCGAGGACCGCCGTCGGGATGTTGGTGAGGGCCGGTGCCGCGACCAGGAGCACCAGCAGACCCAGGCCGGCCGCCGTGAGCTGGGCCAGCTGGTTGCGCCCGCCCGCCGAGTCGACGATCTCGGTCCGGGTCGGGCTGCCGTTGACGGTGAAGGTGCCCGACAGCCCGGCCACCAGGTTCGCCGCTCCCAGACCGACGATGTCGTCGTCGATGTCGACCCGCTCGCGGTGACGATCCGCGTAGGCGCGTGAGGTGGCGGCGCTCTGGGCCAGCACGATCACGGTCATGGTCAGCGCGACCTCGACGGCGGTCCGCAGCTGATCGGCGGGCACCCCGGGCCACAGCGGCAGCGGGAGTCCGGTCGGGACGTCGTCCACCGTCGCGATGGCCGGGCCGACCCACGTCGCCAACCCGATCGTGCAGACCACCACGATGAGGGCCCACGGCACCTTGGGGGCGAACCGGGCGCCGACGGTGACCACCAGGATCGTCGCCGCCGACAGCGCCACGTCCACCGGTGTGAGGGTCCCGATGTTGCGGATCACGCTGAGAACGGTGGCGATCGGACCGTCGGAGTGCGCGTCCACCCCGAGCACCTCCGGCAGCTGCCCGAACGCCACACGGACCCCGACCCCGGTGAGGAACCCGACCAGGAGCGTGCGCGACAGGAAGTCGGCGACGAACCCGAGCCGCAGCAGCCGGGCGACCAGGAGCAGCCCGCCGGTGATGAGCGCCACCATCCCGGCCAGGTGCACGTACTCCTCGGTGCCGGGGACGACCACACCCGCCAGACCTGCCGCCAGGACCGCCGCGGTCGCGGAGTCGGCGCCGACCACCAGGTGTCGGGACGAGGCGAACGCCACGAAGACGACCGCCGGCACGATGAGCGTCACGATGCCGGTCTCGATGGGCATGCCGGCGATGCGGGCGTAGCCGAGCACCTCGGGGATCGCCAGGGCCGCCAGCGTCACCCCTGCGAGCACCTGTCGCCACGGACCGTCGTGCACGTCGACGGATCGGAACAGCGACACGGGCACTCGCACCTCCACACGATGTCACCGCGGGGCGGCCTCCTCGGTGACCACCCACGCACCCGCGGGCGTAAGGTCGCGGCGATGTGCGACACGCTGGTGACCGTCACCGACTCGGGCGTGCTGTTCGCCAAGAACAGCGACCGCGACGCCAACGAGTCCCAGCTCCTCGACTGGATCCCCGCCCGCGACCACCGCCCGGTCGACGACGCCGAGGCGGCCCTCACCGTCCGCTGCACCTGGATCGAGATCCCGCAGGTCGACCACACGAACGCCGTGCTGCTGTCCCGACCGTGGTGGATGTTCGGCGCGGAGATGGGGGCCAACTCCCACGGCGTCGTCATCGGCAACGAGGCGGTGTTCACCAAGGAGCTCGCCCGGCGCCGCAAGGACGGCGAGGACGAGCCCGGCCTGCTCGGGATGGACCTGCTGCGACTCGCCCTCGAGCGGGCCTCGACGGCGGCGGAGGCGGTGGAGGTCATCGTCACGCTCCTCGAGCGCCACGGCCAGGCGGGGGCGTGCAGCCGCGAGCGCTCGGGCTTCACCTACGACAACAGCTTCATCGTGGCGGATCCGTCCGGAGCGATCGTTCTCGAGACCGCCGGCCGCAGCCACGCCACCGAAGAGGTCCGCTTCGGCGGCCGGAGCATCTCCAACGGTCTGACGATCCCGGCGTTCGCCGCCGCCCACGCCGATCCGCTCAAGGGTCGGGTGGCGGCGTGCGCGACCCGGAGGGGCCGGACCCAGGCCGCGGCGGCGGCCGCGGGACGCGGTCGGTCCGACGGCGTGGCCGACCTCATGGCCGCTCTCCGGGACCACGGACCCGACGGGCTCCCCCGCTACTCGCCGATCAACGGCGCGCTGGACGCGCCGTGCGCCCACGCCGGCGGGCTGGTCACCGCCACCCAGACGACGGCGTCCTGGGTCGCCGACCTGCGCGACGACCACCGCCACTGGGTGACGGGGACAGCCGCCCCCTGCACCTCGCTGTTCAAGCCCGTCACGGTCGAACACCCGGTCGACGTCGGGCCCAACCCCGCCGACCGGTTCGACCTCGGGTCGCGCTGGTGGCGCCACGAGGTGCTGCACCGGGCCGCCATGACCGACCCGCAGTCGCTGCTCCCCCGCTTCTCCCACGAGCGCGACGTGGTCGAGGCGGCCTGGCGGGCGGACCCGCCGTCGGGTGCCGAGGCGTTCGGCACCGCGGACGATCTGGAGGCCCGCTGGACGCTCGACGTCGTCGGAGCCGCCCAGCCCGACCGCCGACCTGCGTTCGTCCGCCGCTACTGGTCCGGCCGGGACACGGCGGCCGGACTTCCCACCGGCCCCGGGATCGGTTCCGACCGCTACCAGCCCGCGCTCGACGCGACTGCGCGCATCCCGGCCCACAGCGCCCCAGGAGCGGCCTCATGACCAGATCCGACGGCAGCGTGATCGTGGTCGGCGCCGGCCTGGCCGGGCTCTCCGCCGCCCGGCTCCTCGTGGGCGCGGGCGCGGACGTCACCGTGGTCGAGGCCCGGGACCGCGTCGGAGGACGGACCGAGCGGGGCCACACCGCCGACGGCGTGCCGATCGAGCTCGGCGGCCAGTGGCTCGGGCCGACCCAGAACCGGATGTACGAGCTGGTCGACGAGCTCGGGCTGACCACCTTCCCGACCTACAACACCGGTGAGCTCCTCCTTCAGCTCGGCGGCAAGCAGTCCCGCCTGGCCCCCCACCGAGGAGCCACGCCCAAGCTGAGCCCGTTCACCCTGGCCGACCTGGCCCAGGGCATGGCCCGCTTCGACCGGCTCGCCGGCCGCGTGGACCTGGAGCGGCCGTGGGCAGCACCCGACTCGCTCGGCCTCGACGGCCAGACGTTCGAGACGTGGATCCGGCGCAACCTGCGCACCCCGCTCGGACGCGAGTACTTCCGGGTCGCCACCGAGGCCGTCTTCTCGATCCAGTCGAGCGACCTGTCCCTGCTCCACGCCCTCTTCTACGCACGGTCCGGGTCGGGGCTGGAGACGCTCCTGTCCACCGATCGCGGCGCGCAGCAGGACAGGGTCGTCGGCGGGACCTGGCGGATCAGCGAGCTGATGGCCGACCAGCTCGGCGACCGGGTGCGCCTGGGGCTGCCCGTCCGACGCATCGAGCACTCCGACTCGGGCGTCGCGGTGCGGACGACCGACGCCGACGGCGGCGACGGACCGGTCCTCACCGCCGATCGGGTCATCGTCACCCTGCCGCCCACGCTGGCCGGACGCATCGACTACGCGCCCGCTCTGCCCAGCTGGCGCGACCAGCTGACCCAGCGCCTCCCCGCCGGCAGCGTGATCAAGGTGTACGCGGTCTACGACGAGCCGTTCTGGCGGGCCGACGGGCTGAACGGCCAGGCCGCCTCGGACCAGGGCCCCGTCAAGGTCGTCTTCGACAACTCGCCGCCCGAGGGCACGCCCGGCATCCTCGTCGGCTTCATGGAGGGCACCGACGGGCGGGTGTTCGCGCAGCGCAGCGTGGAGGAGCGTCGGGACGCCGTCGTCGGGTGCTTCGCGCGCTACTTCGGCGACAGGGCCCTGCACCCCGTCGAGTACATCGAGCGCGACTGGATGGCCGAGCAGTACAGCCGCGGCTGCTACGGCGCCCACTTCACCCCCGGGGTCTGGACCGGCTTCGGCCACGCGCTGCGCACGCCGATCGGCCCGATCCACTGGGCCGGAGCGGAGTGCGCCCCGGTGTGGAACGGCTACATGGAGGGCGCCGTGCGCTCCGGCGAGACCACGGCCCGCGAGGTCCTGGCGCTGCTCTGAGCCGAACCGAGCACCGTCGGAGGGCGGGCACCCGGGCTCAGGTCAGGGTCACGACCGCGTCGCCGCCACCTCGTCGGTGCAGGGCGACGCCGGCCAGGAACAGCACCACCATCGCCGCCGCGAGCGTGCTGAACAGCACGGTCGCCCCCGCGGCGCCGTAGATGATCGGACCGAGCAGGGCCGAGGTGCCGGCGCCGACCTGGTTGACGGCGTGGGCCACGCCCTGGCCCGACGCCACCTCCTCGGGCCGGCACGCCCGCAGCATGGCGGCCTGGACCGCCGGGGTGGCGACCGCCTGGGGCAGGGACTCCAGCAGGCCCACCGCGGTGATGATCACAGGGAGCGACACCAGCCCGTAGGCGATCGTCAGCGGGATGATGAAGCAGATCGCGAGCGACGTCGCCCTCACCGGCCCGACCCGGTCCGCGATCCGCCCGCCCGTCGGGGCGAACGCCACGATCGGGATCGCGTACAGCGACAGGCCGATCCCGATGAACAGGGTCGTCGCTCCCTGGTCGGTCAGGTACCGCGACCACAGCGCGTCGTACACACCCACCGGGAGGAAGATCGTCAGCGACAGCAACGCCGCACCGGCCACCGAGCTGCGCCGGAGCAGACGCAGCGACGCGAAGGCCGACGGCCGGGGGCCGGCCGAGTCTCGCCGGGAGGCCAGGTCCGGCAGGCGCACCGTGGTCAGCCAGAGCGCCAGACCGACCTGGACCGATCCGATGAGCACCAGCGGTGCCCACAGCCCGATGGCCTCGCTCAGGAGCGAACCGATCGCGGGTCCGGCCAGGAACCCCGCCAGCTCCGCGCTCGTGAGCCGACCCAGGCGCTGGCCGGCCCGGTCCGGATCCCCGGCCGTGACGACCTTGCGCGCCGCCGGGATGAAGATGCCGTAGCCCAGGCCCTCGAGGAGTCGGGCGCACGTGAACTGCCACAGCTCGGTCCCCGCCGCGAACCAGAGGAGGCCGACCGACGACAGGGCGATCCCACCGACCATCAGCAGGCGTGCGTGGCCGCGGTCGGCCAGCTGCGCCAGGAACAGCCCCGCCACGAGCGCCGCCACGAACGACGCCGAGCTGACCACGCCGAGGCCGCGGTCGGAGAAGCCGTAGCGGTCCTGGAACTCGGCGAGGAGCGGGAACAGGGCCCCGACGCCGGCACCGAGCGACGCCGCACCGACCAGGACCGGCGTGGACGCGACCGCGCGGACTCCTCCCTCGGACGTCGGCGCACCCCTTCCGGGGGCGCCGGAGGACGGGTCGTCGGGGGCCACCGACCCATCGTGTCAGGCAGCCGGGGGGCGTCGCGGTGACCCGATGTCGGTGGGAGGGGGCAGGATGTCGGGGTGGATGGGTACCGCCGGTCGGCCCCGGGTAGGACACGGGACAGGGAAGGCCGCCCCCCGACGGAGGGATCTCCGACATGACCGACTTCGCCGCGCGCCAGCGCGCCGCCACGACGACCGATCCGCACGCCGCACGGTCGTCGGCGCGCGGGTCCTGCCCCACCGACTTCTGCACGGTCAGGGCCCGCACCGAGGCCCTCGCCGCTCCCCTCTCCCCCGAGGACCAGGTCGTCCAGTCCATGCCGGACTGCTCGCCCACCAAGTGGCACCGGGCCCACACCACGTGGTTCTTCGAGGAGTTCGTCCTCGGCCCGCACGTGTCGGGCTACGAGGCGGTCGACGAGTCGTACCGCTACCTGTTCAACAGCTACTACGAAGCCGTCGGCGCCCGGCAGCCCCGGCCCCGCCGCGGCATGGTCACCCGGCCCGACGTGGCGGAGGTGGCCGAGTACCGCCGACAGGTCGACGAGTCCGTCCTGCACCTCCTCGACCGCCTCGCCGCCGAACCCGACGCCGGAGCGTCCGCGCTGATCGAGCTCGGCCTGCACCACGAGGAGCAGCACCAGGAGCTGCTGCTCATGGACGCCAAGCACCTGCTGTTCCAGAACCCGCTTCTGCCCACCTACGCCGAGGACGCGGATGTCGTCGAGCCGATCGGGGTCGACCTCACGTCGGGCGCGGTCCCGGTGGCGCGGACCTCGGGCGGCTGGATCGCCCATCCGGGCGGGCAGGTGGAGATCGGTGCCGGTGCGTCCCGCACCTGGCGCGACGAGCCCGGACCCGCCGGAGCGCCGTTCTCCTACGACAACGAGTCCCCGCGCCACACCGTGCACCTGGAGCCCTTCGCCCTGGCGGACCGCCTGGTCACCAACGGCGAGTGGCTGGCCTTCATGGAGGACGGCGGGTACCGGCGCCCGGAGCTGTGGCTGAGCGACGGGTGGGCCGTCGTGCAGGCCGAGGGCTGGGACTCCCCGCTGTACTGGATCGACCCCGGCCCGGACGGGGCGACCGCCGGCGACAGCACCGACGGCGGGCCGACGGTGTTCACCCTGGGCGGCCCGCAGCCGCTGCGCGCCGGGGACCCCGTGTGCCACGTCAGCTACTACGAGGCGGACGCCTTCGCCCGCTGGGCGGGGGCGCGGCTGCCGACCGAGGCCGAGTGGGAGGTCGTCGCCCGGGACCACCCGGCGCCCACCGCCGGGTTGGACCTCGACCGCGCCCCGCACCCGCGGGCGCCGGGCGAGCGACCGGGGACCGTCACCGGGGCCGACCCGCTGCAGTTCTGCGGTGCGGTGTGGCAGTGGACGGCCAGCGCCTACCTGCCGTACCCGGGCTTCCGTGCCGCTCCCGGCGCCGTCGGGGAGTACAACGGCAAGTTCATGGTCAACCAGCACGTCCTGCGGGGCGGCAGCTGCGCGACCCCGCCGGGCCACGACCGCCCGACGTACCGGAACTTCTTCCCGCCCGGTGCCCGCTGGCAGTTCGGCGGTCTGCGACTGGCGACCGATGCCTGATCACCCGACCGACCCCGCCGAGGACCGCGTGAGCGTCGCGGTCCACCTGGATCCGTCGGACTGGTCCGACCACCTCGCCGAGCAGACCCGTCGCGGTCTGCAGGCCGACCCGCCGTGGATCCCCCCGGTGTGGTTCTACGACGAGGTCGGCTCCAAGCTCTTCGACCAGATCACGCGGCTCGACGAGTACTACCCGACCGACGCCGAGCGCTCGATCCTCCGCGACCGCTCCGCCGACATCGCCCGGTTGACCGGGGCACCCACGCTCATCGAGCTGGGCTCGGGCACGTCGGAGAAGACGATGCTGCTGCTCGACGCCCTCGCCGGCGCCGGCACGTTGCGGACCGTGGTCCCGTTCGACGTGAGCGAGGAGGTCCTCCGCTCCGCCGCCCGCACGATCGCCGCCACCTACCCGACGGTGACCGTCGACGCGGTCGTCGGCGACTTCCACCGCCACCTCGACCGCCTCCCCACCGGCGACGGCGCCCTGCTGGCCTTCCTCGGCTCGACCATCGGCAACCTGGACCCCGACGAGCGACGGGGCTTCCTGGCCGGCGTGCGCTCGGCGCTGCAGCCGGGCGACTGGTTCCTCCTGGGCACCGACCTGGTCAAGCCGGTCGACCGCCTCCTGGCCGCCTACGACGACGCCGCCGGCATCACCGCGGAGTTCGACCTCAACGCCCTCGACGTGATGGACCGGGAGCTCGACGCCGACTTCGACCGGGCCCGCTTCGTCCACCGCTCGCACTGGGATCCGGTCGAGCGACGCATCGAGATGCACCTCGTGTCCACCTGCGAGCAGACGGTGACGGTCCGCGGACTCGACGACCTGGTCGTCCGGCTGGGCGAGGGCGACCACCTGCGGACCGAGATCAGCACCAAGTTCACCCGCGATGGCGTGGCCGCCGAGCTGGCCGACGCCGGGCTCGAGACGGTCGAGGCGTGGACCGACGCCGCCGGCGACTTCCTGCTGACCCTCGCCCGCCGCACCTGACTCGCCCCACCCGACACGTCCTGTTCTGCAGAACCGACCGGAATCGACCGCTTCCGCAGAACAGAACCGGGTCAGTGGACCAGGACGAGAGCCACCACGGCGAAGTGGCACGAGCCGGCAGCCACGGTCATCGAGTGCCAGACCTCGTGGTAGCCGAACACGTGCGGGATCGGGTCGGGCCAGCGCTTGCCGAGCACGACCGCACCCACCGTGTAGAGCAGGCCGCCGATCCCCAGCAGCACCAGCTGCAGCACCGACAGGTTGGTCACCAGCGCCGGCACCGCCACGACGGCTGCCCACCCGATGACGATGTACAGCCAGGAGCCCGAGCTGCCGGGGCCCTTGCCGAGCATGGTCATCTTCATGATCACCCCGCCGATCGCCGCCACCCACACGGCCACCAGCAGCGGGATGCCCCAGGCCGGCGGCAGCGCCAGGAGGCACAACGGCGTGTAGGTCCCGGCGATGAGGACGAAGATCATCGAGTGGTCCGCCCGGCGGAACCACTTCACCGCCCGCTCCGTGCGGGCGAGGCGGTGGTAGCTGGCGCTGACGGCGAACAGCCCGATCAGCGACGCGGCGTAGATCGTGACCGCCACCTTCGCCATCGGCCCGGGAGCCACGAGGAAGAGCACGAGTGCGGCCGGCGCGGCCACCAGGGCGGCCACCGCGTGGACCCGTCCCCGCCAGACGGGCCGGGGGCCGTAGGCGTCCAGGGCCTGGAGGGTGTCGGGGGCGGCAGCGGTGCTCACCACGACAGTGGACCACGCGGAGTGCGCCGTGTGAAGGCAGGACGCGGGGGACGACGGACGACCCACAGGTCCTTGACGGACGGCCCCGGCTGGGCTCACATGCCCACATGCCGGAGCTGTCGCTGTCCCAGACCGTCGACGACCTGTCCTCGCAGGGGTGGAGCGCGGAGTTCAGCGCGACCGAGGACGGTCAGCTGCTGTGCGGGCCCTGCGGCCACACGATCTCCCCGAACGACGTGCAGGTCGACAGCGTGAACAGGTTCGAGGGGGCGAGCGACCCCGACGACGAGGCGGCGGTCTTCGCCCTGACCTGCCACTGCGGGTGCAAGGGGGTCTACGTGGTCGCCTACGGGCCGTCGATGAGCAGCGCGGACGCGGACGTCGTGGCCCAGCTGTCGCGCCGACACGCGTCGGAACCCGAGATCTGACACGACAGCACGTCACCGCGACAGCACTCGACGACGACGGCACGCGCCGACGGCAGCGACCAGGGGGTCCCATGGGGAACAGCCGACAGGAGATCCAGGAGGCGTTCGACCGCTACGTCGACGCCGCGCAGGAGGCCGGTCGCACGGGAGACTGGGGGCCGTGGGTCGACTGCTTCGTCCCCGACCTGCACTACGTCGAGCACCTGTACGGGGAGTTCCACGGCAGGGAGGCGGTGCTGGAGTGGATCACCTCCACCATGTCGGTCTGGCCGTTCGACCACATGCAGCTGTTCCCCTGGGACTGGTACACGGT
>JAEYSR010000113.1 GCA_023434535.1 Actinomycetes bacterium | reverse complement strand
GTGGGTGCGGGATGCGAGCGGGTCAGTACTGGATGAGCGCGGACTCGGGGAGCACCGGTTCGGCGTTCAGCACGATCTCGGAGAAAGGCTGGTTCCAGCGCTGGTACTTGGGCGTGGCCGTCTCGCGCATGCGGGTCGTCGAGTGCACCGGGTCCTTGTCGAACTCCGGGATCACCTGGGTGCCGAACAGCTCGATCATCTCGAGGTTCTCCTCGTGGGTCACACCCTCGGGCGGGAAGCCGAACACCAGCTGGTCGACGCCGACGGACTGGTAGTTGTTGACCTGCTCCAGGACCTCTTCGGGCGTGCCGCACAGGAGGTAGCCGCCGGCGATGAGCTGGTCGAGCACGTCCTCGTTCGGGATGGCGAACGGCGGCTCCGGCCAGACCGGCGCACCCTCCCGCTTGGGCATCGTGTCGTGGTAGAGGGCGACCATCGAGTTGAGGTAGCCCCGGCCGCGGCTCAGGGCGATCTCGCGGGCCCGGGCCCGGTCGTTCAGGCAGATGACGGCGTTGGTCATCATGATGTTGTTGTTCTGGTACTGCCCGAGGGGCTCGGTGCAGGCCTCGGCCGCCTCCTTGTAGGCGTCGAGCCGGCCCTTCATGTTGAAGATCGGCTCGAAGTTGAAGGCGATGGCGCCGACGCCGAGCTCCCCGGCCCGGGCGAAGCTGGGCGGGTTGCCGCACGCCATCCAGATCGGGGGGTGTCCCTTGCCGTACGGCTTGGGGAGGATGTTGTGGGGGTACGGGACCTCGAAGCTCTCGCCGTGGAACTCGTAGTCCTCCTCCTCCCACATGCGCGGGATCTCCGGAGCGACCTCTTCCCACTCGGCCTTGGTCGAGTCCTTGTCGAGGATGTTGAACGACGCGATCTCGTGGCTGCCGGCGCCGCGGCCCGTGCCCCACTCGTACCGGTTGTTCGTGATGTGGTCCATCATCGCGGCCCGCTCGGCGGCCCGGACCGGGTGGTTGACCCGGGGCGAGATGTTCATGATCGCCGTGCCCATGTGGATCTGCTCGGTCTTCGCCGCGACGTAGCCGATCGCCACCTCGGGAGCGGAGAGGTGGCTGTACTCGGTGAGCGCGTGGTGCTCGCCGAACCAGACGTACTTCCAGTTGAAGCGGTCGGCGTGGATCGCCAGCTCGAACTCCCGCATCAGGGCGGTGTGCTCGGACTCGCTGTCGTGGGCGGCCGGCCCCGGTACGTAGCCGTTCGAGAAGATGCCGAATTCCACGCTGGTGTCCCCCTGGTCATGTGACGGATCGCGGGCCCCTGCGGAACCCGAAACTAGAACGCGTTCCACTTTACGGAGCGGCCGGTCGGATCTCAAGCGGTCGTTGGAAATCCGTCCGGGCGCGCTCGAACTCGGATCGGATCGACGAACGAGGCGTCGACCCGATCCGAGTTCGGCAGGGTCGGTGGGTGTCGGATCAGTTCGACGTCTGAGGCGCCGCTGCGATCCGAGTTCGGCGGGGTCGGCGACGCGCGCAGCGTCGAGCGGTCAGACCCGCTCGATGATGGTGGCCGAGCCCATGCCGCCCGCCGCGCACATGGCGACGGCGCCGAACTGCGCGTCGGTGCGCTCCAGCTCGTTGACCATGGTGACGATCATCCGAGCGCCGGTGCAGCCGATCGGGTGGCCGAGCGAGCAGCCCGAGCCGTTCACGTTGACGATCTCGGGGTCGAGCCCGAGGCGCTTGATGGCGGCGACTGTGACGGAGGCGAACGCCTCGTTGATCTCGAACGAGGAGATGTCGCCGAGTCCGACGCCGGCCTTGTCGAGCGCCTTGGTGATGGCCAGGCTCGGCGTGAGCCCGGTCTCGGCGGGGCTGAGCGACACCGATGCCCACCCGCGGATGACGGCGAGCGGCGTGAGGCCGTTGGACTCGGCGAACTCACGCGAGGTCAGCACCAGCGCCGCCGCGGCGTCGTTGAGGCCCGACGAGTTGCCGGCCGTGGTCGTGGCGCCCTCGTCGCCGTCGTTGAGCAGCGGCAGGGTGGCCAGCTTCTCCAGCGTGGAGTTGCGGCGCGGGTGCTCGTCGACCTCGAAGAGGGACCCGTCGGGCAGGGTGACCGGGACGATCTCGTTCTTGAAGCGTCCCTCGTCGATCGCCCGGACGGCGTTCATGTGGGACCGGTACGCCCACTCGTCGGCCTCCTCCCGGGTCACCCCGGCCATGCGTGCGGCGTTGTCGCCCACACCCTTGGCGGTGTTGAACGGCGGGGCGTCCTCGGTCTCGAGGTTGGCGGGAGAGAGCCAGAACTCGCCGCCCTTGGAGCCGGCGGGAGCGGTCGACATCGACTCGACGCCGCCGCCGATGCCGGCGTCGATCATCCCCGCGGCGATGTTCGCGGCGATCCACTGCGTGCCGGCCATGCCCGACGCGCACCAGCGCTGCGTGGCGACACCCGGCACGTCGATGCCGAGCTGGTTCGCGGCGTAGCGGCCGATGTTGCCGCCGCCCTGGAACGACTCGCCCCAGCCGATGTCCTCGAGGAGCTCCGTCGGGACGCCCGAGCGCTCGATGGCGGCACCCATCGCGACCTCGGAGAGCTGGAAGGCGTCGACGCCCGCCAGCGACCCCTTGTAGGCGGTGGCGATCGGCGTGCGGGCGGCGGAGACGATGACGATGTCGGTGGGCACGGTGGGCTCCCGGTGGTGCGAGTGGACCTGACGCGGCGTCAGATCGCTGCGGGAGATGGTGGCAGCTCCGCCCGGTCGCGTCGAGCAGCGGCGGCGGGGCCCTCGAGCTCGACGAGTGATCCGACGAGACGGCGAGCAGGCGGCCGTTCGGCGGCGGGCCACCGAACTCCATTCATTGACTGTGACTGCCATCACTGTTAGCAATTGAACAGCTGTTCACCGCGGGGGAGACCGCGGTGTAGGGGGTTCTCATGGGTGTACGGGCCGTTCGGCACACAGTCCTTGGCGTGGTCGCGGCGATGGCGTTGGTCCTCGCTGCGTGCACCACTCCACCGACCGACGGAGGGGGCGGTGCGACCACGACGGCGTCCACGTCCACCCTCCCGTCCGGTGCTCCGACCGCCATCGCCAGCGCGTCGCCGACCATCGGCGACGCGCCGCTGACGGTCGACTTCGACTCCACCGGCTCGTCGCCCGGCACCGGCACCGGCCTCACGTACTCGTGGGACTTCGGTGACGGCAGCCCGGCCGACACCGGCCCCACGGCGTCGCACACCTACCTGAGCCCCGGCCAGTACGTCGCCAAGCTGACGATGACCAACTCGGACGGCTCGTCGACCTCGGCGGGCATCACGATCACCGCCAACGTCGACCCGGCGCCCAAGTACTTCGTGAGGCCCACCGGCAGCACGGGCAGCGCCTGCGGCCCGAAGCTGAACCCCTGCTCGACGATCGTCGAGGCGATCGCCAACGCGTCGGCCAACGGGATCGCCAACATCCGCGTCGCCGGCGGCACCTACACCCAGCCGCTGACCGTGCCGTCGGGGATGAACATCGAGGGCGGCTACGCCCAGAACTTCTCGGACTTCGCGCCCGACCAGGTCACGACCATCTACGGCACGGGGACGGTCACCCCGGTGACCTTCAACGGCGTCACGAACGCCAGCATCAGCGGCGTCAGCATCCAGGGCGTCACGCGCACCTCGGGTGATGCGGTCGGCGTGCTCGTGACCGGCGGCTCGAGCGGCGTCGCCATCGGCGACCTCGACAGCCCGGTCACCCTCGTCGCCGGCGGCAACGGTCCGAACGCCACGGGCGTGCTGGTCACGGGTGGCTCGCTCGTCAACGTCGTGAACGCGGACGTCAAGAGCGGCTCCACCACCGGAGCCGGCTCCAGCGCCTACGGGATCCGGGCCCTCGGCCTCTCGGTGGTCAACGTCACCCTGACGGCGGTCACCGCGCAGCCCGGCGTGGCCGGGACCAGCGCCTCGACGACCGCCCCGGGCCAGGCGACCTCCGGCTGCGGCGGCGGCGGTGGCGGCAACGCCAGCGGACCCAGCAGCCCCGGCGGCGGTGGTGGCGGCGGCGGTTGCGCCGCCAACGGCGGCGGCAACGGCGGGACCGGCGGCAACTACTCCGGAGGCGGCAGCAACGGCAACAGCGGCGGCGGGCCTGCCGCCGGTGGTGGTGGCGGCGG
>JAEYSR010000083.1 GCA_023434535.1 Actinomycetes bacterium | reverse complement strand
GAGGCCCACCAGGAGGGCGTCCGCATGCCCGGCGCACCCAGCCGGTGGTCGGGCGGCAAGGCGTCGGCGGACTGGGTCCCGCTGCGGTGCGAGCTCGTCGTCGAGGTCACCTACGAGAACCTGACCGCCGGGCGGTTCCGCCACCCGGCCCGCTTCGTGCGGTGGCGACCCGACAAGTCGCCGGCCGACTGCGACTACTCACAGCTCGACCACCCGCCGCCGGTCGAGTACACGCAGGTCTTCGACGCGCCGTCCTGACTGAGCGCGCCCGCTCGTCTCCGTCGTTCTGTTGTGCGAGGAGCCACCGTTCGGGGGCTCCTGGCACAACAGAACCGGGTCAGGCGCGGTCCGCGGCGATGCGATCGGCGTTGCGGACCAGGTCCGGTGCGTCCAGGCGCTCGGCCCACGCCGCCAGGTCGTCGGTCGGTCCGTCCCAGCGCCAGTCGTCGACCTGTCCGACCTCGACGTCGGTGACCAGCGTGGCGAGCGTCTTGAACAGCAGGGCGGTCTCGAACTCGTCGTGCAGCGTCGTCGCCAGCTTGGCGGCGCCCCGCACCCCCGACACGTCCCACTGTCCTGGAGAGTGCGGGATGTCCTCGATGCGTCCGTAGACCCGCAGGACGTTGGCGGCGGTCTTGGCCCCCCAACCGGGCAGGCCCGGGAACCCGTCCGCGCTGTCGCCCACCAGGGCGAGCCAGTCGGGGATGGACGCCGGCTCGACGCCGTACTTCTCCAGCACCGCGGCGCTGTCGCGGAACTGCTGGGCGCGACGGTCGTACTGGACCACCTTGCCGCCGACGCACTGGCCAGGTCCTTGTCGGGCGTGCAGATGACCACCTGCTCCACCCGGTCGTCATCGGCCGCGACGACCGCTGCGGCACCGAGGGCGTCGTCCGCCTCGACCTCGACCATCGGCCACACCGTGACGCCCAGCGCGGCGATGGCCTCCTCGAGCCAGGGGAACTGGCGCTTCAGGTCCGGGTCGATGCCCGAGCCGTCCTTGTAGGTGGGCCACAGCTCGTTGCGGAACGACTCGATCACGTGGTCCGTGGCGACGCCGAGGTGGGTGGCGCCGTCGCCGAGCATGCCGACCAGGGAGCGGAGCACGCCGCGCACGGCGCCGACCTGCTCGCCGTCATCGTTCGAGTGCCCGCCGCCCGGTGAGTAGAAGTAGCGGAACAACTCGTAGGTGCCGTCGACCAGGTGGACCTGCATGCCGGGAGCCTGTCACAGCAGGGGATCCGGCCGCTTGTCCGGAAATGGGCACAAACTCAGGGCACAAATCGCGGCCTGGCGAGCTGACATCGCCCGACGCCAACGGGTTGAACCCGCACACCTGTTGATGGCCCCATTGTGTCGTGTTTAGACTACAGTTTGGTCTGGCGCGAGGGGAGCTTCAGATGGGATGTGGGAGCAGCACAGGTGGGATGCCAGGCCGTCAGCTGACGGGAGATTGTCTGGATCGCAGTGCCGGCGTCCGGCCCTGTCGCCGACGGGTGATTGCAGCGTCGCGCCGCCCTGGGACCGGTGTTCCCATGAGCGCACAACCAAGCAACGGCGAAGCGATCGTGGTCGATCTGGATGGGATCGCGCTGCGATACGGAATCGGCCGGACGAAGGCATCGGAGCTCGTCGCGGACGCGTCGTTTCCGAAGTCGGTGGTTCCGGGGATGCACCGCTATCCGGTCGCGGCGTTGGAGCAGTGGGAGGTCGCCGCCTCGCTCTCCGGAACCGCAGCGGAAGTCCTGACACCGGCAGCCCCAGTGTTCGTTACGCCACCTGCTCCGGGACGTCCAGGCCGCCGGCCGGCCCCAAGGGCGGCGTGATGGGTCGTCCTCGGAGCAAGCCCATCAAGTTCGATGCCGAGGTGGGATTGGCGCTCTATGAGCCAACACCGTCGAATCCGAAGTTCCGCATCGACTACGTCGACCCGTTGTCCCGACGTCGTTGTCAGCCTCGTCGGACAGATCGTCTCGAGGCGTTCGCCCTGTGGGAGGAGACGCTCACCTATCTCCGCGCTGCGAGATCCGCGGCGCCTGCGCCGCCGGTTCGCGGCGGAGCCGAACCAACAGTGCGGGACCTGTTCGATCGGCTCGTCGATCGGTGGCGCGACGACGATTGCACCCTGCAATACATCAACTCTCGGATCGGCAGGTTCGACTACCGGCTCGCTCCGGTGTTCGGCGATCAGTCCGTCCGAAAGTGGGCGTCGACCACTGATGGTTGCCGCGAGGTGTTGCGTGTCGCTCGGATCCAGGGGCTCGCTCCGACCACGGTCCAGGATCTCGGCGCGTTGATGACCCGGCTGGTGACTCACGGCCATGAGCTGCGGTGGATTCCGGCCGGGTGGGATCCGATGCGCGGCGTGAGATACACGGCGGGCGCGGCGGAGCAGGGTCAGTCCTCGGAGTTCGTCGGCGAGGCAGACCGGCCCGAGTTCGCAGCGGTAGAGAAGTTGATCGGGGTCTATGACGAGTTGGCGGTGGAAACGGGGATCTCGTGGCTACCGGTGCGAGGCCTTGTTGCTTGCCAGGGAGGTTTGCGTCCTGGCGAGCAGGATGCGTTGCGGATCTGCGACGTCGACGTCGACGACCTGATGTTGAACGTCGCGTCAGCATTCACATGGCCGCGAGGTGCTCCTGGCCCTATCCGGAAGCTCCCGAAGAACCGGAAGCGTCGCCGGGTGTTGCTGCCGGCCTCGACGATGGCTCGTCTCGAGTTACTCGTCGAGCAGCGCCTCACCGCGGGGGCCGCGCACGACAGCCTTCTGTTCGAGGATCCGCGTCGCCCCAACCTGCCGTTGTCAGAGTCGGCGACGCGCAAGCATCACACGACGGCAGCGTTGCGTGCCGGGTGGGAGACGGTCGCTGTGCGGCGCGACCCTCGCTCGAGGCGCCACCTGGGCCCGGACCTGCGGCCACGTCATCCGAACTACTCGCTCCGTCATCACGCTGCGGTGTGGATGCACGAGGTTGCCGGGTTCGATTGGACTGACGTGTCTCGGGCGCTCGGGCATCACAGCGTCGCCTTCACCCATGCGGTCTACGTGCGGTCCGGTTCGGAGGCCGAGGCACGCAATCGGGGGCGGCTTCGCTCGATGTGAGAGCGCCGCGACTGCGGCGCTGGGCAGCGGTTGCGACGGCCGTCCGATCAATGTGTCGCGACCCGAGTAGCGCGCTCGATCTCAGCATCCTCGTCGTGACCCACGGTCTCGCCGGACAGGTTGCCTTCGCGGCCGCGCCCCATTCTCGCCGCGGAGCTCCCCTGGCCCTGCCTGTTCAAGGCGACTGGTCCGGGCTCTCGTCAGGCAGGGAACGGCTGCGATCTCGTGGAACGGCCGTGGGTGCAACCTGTCCGTCCCCGGTCGTTGGTGACGCTGGTGCGGACCGTCAGTTGGAACAGTTGGAAGGGA
>JAEYSR010000049.1 GCA_023434535.1 Actinomycetes bacterium | reverse complement strand
ACCGTGTTCAGGAACTCCGCCAGGTAGAAGAGCGCGAACCGGAACGACGAGTACTCGGTGTGGAAGCCGCCGACCAGCTCCTGCTCCGCCTCGACCAGGTCGAACGGAGGACGGTTGAGCTCGGCGGTGGCCGAGATCGTGAAGATCACGAACGGCACGAGCGCCGTCATCCAGATGTTCCAGTGCCAGCCGGACTGCTCCGAGACGATGCCGTTGGTGGACAGCGTGCCGCTGAACAGGAGGACGGCGGCGACCGACAGGCCGAGCGCCGCCTCGTAGGAGACCATCTGCGCCGAGGCCCGCACCGAACCGAGGAGCGGGTACTTGGAGCCCGACGACCAGCCGGCGAGCATGACGCCGTAGACGGCGATCGAGCTCATGGCCAGCACGAAGAGGATCCCCATCTGCGGATCGGCGACCTGCATGAAGGTCTCGTGGCCGAACATCGTGACGACGCCGTCGGAGCCGTTCGAGAAGTCGCCGGCCACAGGGATCACCGCGAACACCAGGAACGCCGGGATCAGGGCGAGGAACGGCGCCAGCTTGAACACGAAGGGGTCCGAGCGCTCGGGCTCGAGGTCCTCCTTGAACATGAGCTTGAGGCCGTCGGCCAGGGTCTGGAGGATGCCGAAGGGCCCGGCCCGGTTGGGTCCGATCCGGTTCTGCATGTCGGCGACGAGCTTGCGCTCGAACCACACCATCGCCATCACGCCGACCAGCAGGACGGTGAAGGCGACGACGACCTTGAGCAGGACGATCAGGACGGCGGCGAGGCCGATGTCGCCGGAGAGCAACGGGTCCATCAGGCCACCTCCACCCGGACGTCGCAGACCACGTCGTCGGCCGACATCAGCGGGGACGGGTCCACCGACAGGGCGTGGTGCAGGAGCACCGTGCCCTTGGGGACCCGCTCCGAGATCACGAGCGGACCCGACACCGAGCCGTGCTGGGAGCTGACCGTCAGTCGGGTGCCGGCGTCCACCGCGAGGGCCGCGGCGTCGGCGGTGCCGAGCACCACGGAGCCGTCGCGGACGAGTCCGACCGACGACGGCATGTGCGACAGCGTCTCGCCCCCGTCGTACAGCACCCGGTCGACGACCAGGCGGGACGAGTAGGCGTTCGGGTTGGGGACGACCGGCGGGGCCGGGGCGACGAAGGAGCCGGCGTCCAGGTCCAGCACCAGGCCGTCGGCGTTGGCGGGCCGGTACAGCTCGTCCGCGGTGAGGCCGTCGAGAGCGGGCACGTGGGACTGCAGCTCGGCCCAGAGCTCGGCAGGACCGTCGTCCGCGAGCGTCCCGGCGCCGAGGAGCTCGGCGAGATCGGCGGCGATCATCCAGTCGGTGCGGGCCGTGCCGGGAGGGGTGACCTTGGCGTTCAGGGTGCTGACCCGGCCCTCCATGTTGGTGGTCGTGCCGTCGCACTCCGCGAAGCCGGCGACGGGCAGGACGATCTGGGCCAGCGCTGCCGACCCGGTCAGGAAGCGGTCGACGGCGATGACCGTCGGGGTGGCGGCCAGGGCCCGACGGGCGAGCGAGCTGTCCCGGAAGTCCTCCAGCGGATCGGCGCCGAGGAGGACGAGGACGTCGATGCGGCCCTCGGCGGCAGCGGTGAGGATCCCGGCCGCGTCGGCACCGGGCGCGGCGGGGACGGTCGGCCAGACCTCGGCCCAGCGGTCGCGGCCGTCGTCGAGCGAGACGCCGCCCGGGAGCCGACCGGGGGCCAGTCCTGCGAGGACCGCCCCGCGGGTGTTGCCACGACGCACGACCGGCAGGAACCGGGCGGTGGGCCGGGCGTCGAGCACCGCAGCGGCGGCCGACACGGCGACCACCGGCGACTCGGCCAGGTTGGAGCGGCCGACGACGACCTTGAGGTCGCCGGTCGAGGCGGACAGCACCTCGGCCGCGGCGGCCAGGTCCTCGGAGGCCACGCCGCCGATCGGCGAGGACGTGTCACCGGAGAGCAGCGCGGCGACGACGGCCGCCGTCTCGCCCGCACGGGGGTGCAGCGAGGCGGTGGCGTAGGGCGACAGGCTGGTGCCGGTCGGTGTGATCTGAACGAGGCGGACGCCGTCGTTGACCATCGCGTGCTTGAGCCGGAGGAACAGGACCGGCAGCTCCTCCTTGGGGTCGGGCCCCAGGTAGAGCACGGTGGAGCCCTTGGCGCAGACGTCGTCGATCGTCGCGCCGGGCAGGTCGAACACCTCGGCCGGCAGGCCGTCGCCGAGCTGGGCGTCGACGTGGTCGGTCCCGATCACGCCCTTGGCCAGACGGGCCCACGCATACGCCGACTCGTTGGTCAGGCGGCTGCCGCCGAGCACGGCCACTCCGGCCGGACCGCGGCCGGCCAGCGCGTCGCGGACGGCGGAGGCCGCGGCGTCCATCGCCACGTTCCAACGGGTGGGCGCCAGGTCGGACCCGGAGCGCACCAGCGGGTCGGTGAGCCGGTCGGGCGAGCCGACCGCCTCGAAGGAGAAGCGGCCCTTATCGCACAGCCAGGACCAGTTGACCGGGTCGGAGTCCACGCCGTTGTAGCGGAGGACCTCGTCACGGCTGGAGTCGATCGACACCCGGCACCCGACCGAGCAGCCGGTGCAGGTCGACTCGACCTCCTCGAGGTCCCAGGGACGAGCCTTGAACCGGTACGGCTTGGCCGTCAGGGCGCCGACGGGGCAGATCTGCACCGTGTTGCCGGAGAAGTACGAGTTGAACGGCTCGCCCGGGAACGTGTTGACCTGCGTGTTCGAACCGCGGCCGATGAAGTGGATCAGCGGGTCGTCGGTGACCTCGGAGGCGAACCTGGTGCAGCGATCGCAGAGGATGCAGCGCTCGCGGTCCATCAGCACGGTCGCCGACAGCTCGATCGGCTTCTCGTAGTGGCGCTTCTCCTCGACCCAGCGCGACTCGCCCGGACCGAACGCCACCGACTGGTCCTGAAGGGGGCACTCGCCGCCCTTGTCGCAGACCGGGCAGTCGAGCGGGTGGTTGGCGAGCAGGAACTCGATGACGCCGTCCTGGGCCTTGGCCACCTTCTCCGAGTCGGTCGTGACCGTCATGTCGGCGCCGACCGGGATCATGCAGCTCGGCTGCAGGGCCGGACCGCGGCCGGTGTCGATCTCCACCAGGCACATGCGGCACATGCCCACCGGCTCCATGCGCGGGTGGTAGCAGAAGCGCGGGATGTAGGCGTCGTTGCGCTCGCACGCGTCGATCACCAGCTCGCCCTTCTGGGCGACGATCTCCGTGCCGTCGACCGTGATGGTCACGGGATCGGTGATCTCCACACGACGGCCCTCGAGCTTCCGGCCGTCGAGCTCGCGACCCGCGGTCGCGCCGGTGTCCAACGACTGGTCAGGCATCGAACCGGCCTCCCGTGCTGGTCAGCCGATCGGCCTCGACGGTGCCCTCGACGGGCTCGTCGGCCGGCTCGCCGGAGAACGCCTCGGCGGTGACGGGGATGCGGTCGCGCAAGGTGATCTTGGCCTCGAACTCGTGGCGGAACCGACGGATGGCGGACGTGATCGGCGCCACCGAGCTGGGGCCCAGCGGGCAGATGGTCGTCTGCTTGGGCGGGAACGGCACGGCGTCGAGGCCCTGGTTCGGGTCCGCCGCGACCGGGTACGGCCCGGGGCTGATGTTGTCGGCCACGTCGAGCAGCAGGTCGATGTCGGACGGGCGCCCGTAGCCGTCGAGGATGCGCTGGAGGATCTTCTCCTCCCAGGTGGTGCCCTCCCGGCAGGGGGTGCACTTGCCGCAGGACTCCCGGGCGAAGAAGCGCACGATCCGAAGGCAGGCCTTGACCGCGTCGGTGGTGTCGTCCATGACGACGATCGCTCCCGAGCCGAGCATCGAGCCCGCCGCGCCGACCGGGCGACCCTCGAGGGGCAGGTCCACCTGCTCCGGGAAGAACCACGGAGCGGACGCACCGCCGGGGATGAACATCTTGAGCTCGCGGCCGTCACGGATGCCGTTGCCGTACTGCTCGGACTCGAACAGCTCCCGGTAGGTCGTGGTCCCCTGGGGCACCTCGAACACGCCGGGGTTGTTGAGGTGGCCGGACAGGGCGACCAGCCGCGTGCCGGGCGACGACTCGGTGCCGACCGAGCGGTACTCGTCGACGCCGTGGCACAGGAGCCACGGCAGGTTGGCGAGCGTCTCCACGTTGTTGACGATCGTCGGCTGCATGTACAGGCCCTTGGCCGCCGGGAAGAACGGCGGCTTCAGCCGGGGCATGCCGCGGTTGCCCTCGAGCGACTCGATCAGCGCCGTCTCCTCGCCCACGATGTAGGCGCCGGCGCCCCACGTGAGGACGATGTCCACGCTGAAGTCGGTCCCGAGGATGTTCCTGCCGACCAGGTTGGCGGCGTAGGCCTCGTTCAGCGCGGCGGCGATGCGCTCCTGTGCGTGGGGCATCTCGCCGCGCACGTACAGGAAGACCTGGGCGGCGCCGATGGCGTACGCCGCGATCAGGCAGCCCTCGATCAGCTGGTGCGGGTCGCGCTCCATGAGGAGACGGTCCTTGTAGGTCCCCGGCTCGGACTCGTCGCCGTTGACGACGATGTAGCGGGGCCACACGCCCGGAG
>JAEYSR010000031.1 GCA_023434535.1 Actinomycetes bacterium | reverse complement strand
TCCACCAGGTGCTGGGCCTCGAGGCCCCACCCCTCGCCGCCGTCCCACAGCTCGCGCTTCCAGATCGGGACCGACGCCTTGACCGCGTCGATGCCGAACCGGGCTGCTGCGAAGGCCTCGCCCCGATGAGCCGCGGACACGACGACGAGCACGGCCTCCTGGCCGATCGGCACGTCGCCGACCCGGTGCACGATCGCCACACGGCCGAGGTCCCAACGACGGCGCATCTCGTCGACGACCGCCTGCATCCGGGGCACCGCCTGCTCCTCGTAGGCCTCGTAGGCCAGCTCCGAGACTCCCGGCCGACCCGCCGAGTGGTCCCGCGCCGTCCCGGTGAACACCACCACTGCACCGCAGTCGGGGCGGACCGCCCACCCATACGCGTCGCCGACGGGAAGGGCCCGATCGGCGAGCGCCGTCCAGTCGTCGCCGTCGGTCGGGGGGCGCGGCGGGGAGAGGGGCGCTGACGCTGGCACGGGCGTCATCGTAGGGAAGATCTCCTCGTCGGACACCAAGGGCCCCGAGGCGCACATGTCGCGCCGACCGGTCGGGGACCCGCGGCCAGGATCGGTGGCGACATCGGTATCGTCGGACCTCATGCAGGAACCGGCTGGCCACGGGGCCGACGACGACCCCGACGCCGAGCCGACGCCGACGACCGCTCGGACGTGGGTCCATCCGAGCGAGCTGGGCCTGGAGAACCGTCGCAGGTCGGACCGCCGACGAGGGACCGTCCTGGCCGCCGCCCTCGTCCTCGGCGGGGTCAGCCTCCTCACCGCGGTCGCGGTGATGGGCCTCGGGTCCGGATCCACGCCGGCGACAGCGCGCTCCACGCCGGAGCAGGCCGTGGCCGCGACGCTCGCCTCCCTCACCGTGGTCGACGGCGGAGCGCATCGCACCGTGACCGGCGTCGTGATCGACGACGACGGACACGTGGCCGTGCGAGCCGGCGCCGTCGAGGGGGCGGACGAGATCTGGGCGAGCTGCGGCGGTCGCCAGCCGGAGCTGGTCGAGGTGGTCGGCCACGACCCGACGTCGGACCTCGCCGTGATCGCCCTCCCCGAGGGGAGCGGCCGGCCCGTCGTCGCCGACTCCACGGTCGCGACGGGCGACGAGGTCATCCTGGCGCGGGCCGGGGCCGGCGAGGCGGCTCCCTCCATCAGCTCGGCCACGATCGACGCCGACGCCGTGACGGCGCCCTCCACCGGAGCCGGCACCCCGCTCATCCGGATCGCCGCGACGTCCGACGCCCGGCCCACATCGGCGCCGATCTCCTCGACGTCGGTCTCCACGGCGTCGAGCCAGCTGGCGGCGGTCGGATCCGTGCACTCGGGCGGCGCCGACGGAGCGGTGTTCGACCCCCGGGGCCGGTTCGTGGGCCTGGTCGTCCAGGGCGACCCCCGCCACCCCGAGCTCCTGCCCGCCGAGGCCGTGCTCGAGGTGGCGCTCGCCCTGGCGCGCTGACCTGCGCCTGAGCGGCGACCGCGGGCGCCCGGTCAACGGGCGTCCGACGGCCCTAGCATCCAGGGGGTGAGCGACACCGGCCCGCCCGAGGAGAACGACCCCGATCCGTCCGACGACGACGGCTTCCCGTTCGGGGACAGCTCACCCTTCGGACGCAGCGCGTCCTCCGGAGACGGGTCGCCGTTCGGCGAGGACGCCATGCCGCTCCAGGACATGGGCACGTTCCTCCAGGGCCTGTCCGCCATGCTCGCCGGCGGTGCCGGCTCCGGTGGCAGCTGGGACGCCGCTGCGCAGCTGGCCGGATCGATCGCCACGCAGGGTCGTTCCGAACCCAACATCGATCCATCCGACCGCATCGCCGTCGAGCAGCTGGCGCGGGTCGCCGAGCTGCAGATCCAGGGCATCGTCCAGGTCGGGTCCGACGATCCCGTCCGACTCGAGGCCCTGAACCGCACGCAGTGGGCCAAGCGCTTCCTCGACGACGAGCGCCCGCTGCTGGAGAAGCTGTCCGGCTCGCTCGGCAAGGCGCTGCAGGCGCAGCTCGGGGAGCTGGAGCGCGAGGCGGAGGACGACCCGTTCGAGCAGATCCCCGGCATGGGCGGGCTGCCGGGCATGGGATCGCCCGATGCGCTGATCCGCCAGGTCATGGCGATGATGGGTCCGATGCTGCTCGGCATGATGGCGGGCAGCACCGCCGGCCACCTCGCCGCGAGGGCGTTCGGCCACTACGAGCTCCCCCTCCCCCGCCCGGCGGGCGGTCCGCTCACGATGGTCCTGTCCAACGTCGACGAGTTCGCCGACGAGTGGAGCCTCCCCCGGGACTCCGTCCGCCTGTGGGTCGTCCTGTCCGACGTCACCCACCACCGCGTGCTCGGCATCCCCCACGTCCGGGAGCGCCTGGACCAGCTCCTCAGGGACTACGCCTCGAACTTCAACGACGACGTCGGCGACATGGAGCGGCGGATGGTCGAGCTCGGGATCCCCGACCTCCTCGGCTCCGGCGAGCCCGACATGGCGGCGCTCCAGCGACTCGCTGCGGACCCCGACATCCTGCTCGGCGCCATGCAGTCCGACGCCCAGCGCGACCTCATGCCGCGCATCGAGACGCTCGTCGCCACGATCGAGGGCTTCGTCGACCACGTGCTCGACCGCCTCGGCCACCGGCTGCTCCCCGACTACGAGCGGGTCACGGAGGCCATGCGGCGACGCCGCGTGGAGTTCGGTCCCGAGCGGCGGTTCGTGGAGAGGCTCTTCGGCCTCGAGCTGCGCCAGGCCACGTTCGACCGCGGCGCGGCCTTCGTCGACGGCCTCGTCGACCGTGCCGGCGTCGAGGTGCTCGACGACCTCTGGGCCGACGTCGAGCACCTGCCCACCCCGGCCGAGCTCGACGCTCCCGGACTCTGGCTCGCCCGGGTCGGCGTCGACGTCGGTGACGGCGTCGACGACCTCCCCGAGCTGTCCGAGCCGTTCGAGATCCCCGACTTCCTCGACCTCGGCGAGGACGGCGAACCCGAGGGCTGACCCGCTCGTCGCTCCCGCACTCTCGGTGCATCGTGGGTGGCAGGACGACACTGGTTGCACACAGAGCGCCCTGACTCCCGCTTTCGGTGCAATCCGCGTCGCAGGACGACACTGGTTGCACACAGAGTTGCTGGCGGCGAACTCCGGGGAGCGGTCCCCGTGGAAGTGGACGGATCTCCTGGGTTCACATCTGCGGGTGGACACATCGACGTTCATCCAGCTCTCCGCCCGCCAGCACGGGACGTTCTCGCTCGATCAGGTGCGCGCCCTCGGCGCGACCGAGGCCGAGGTGCGTCACGCCGTCGAGCGGGGGCGATGGCGACAGGAGCACCCGTCGGTCTACGGCCTCGCCGGCCACCGCGAGAGTTGGCACCGGGCTCTGTGGGCTGCCCACCTGCACGCGGGACCCGGCTCTCCGATCGGGATGGACAGCGTCGGTCGGGTGCACGGATACCCACAGGCGCGTCGCGGCACCGTCGACCTCCTCGTCCACACGGACCAGGCCCGACCGCCATCGGGCGTGCGCTGGTTCCGCCGGGCCGATCTGCTCCCGGAGGACGTCATGGTGGTGGCCGACCTCCCTCCAGTGACGACGCCGGCCAGGACGGCGGTGGATCTCGCCGGCCGGATGCACATCGCGACCCTGCGCCTGCTCGTCGAGCACGGGCTGACCGAGAAGCACTACCGGACCGTCGACCTCGGGATCCTGCTCGATCGCGTTCGACGACCGGGCAAGAACGGGGTGCGACGCATGGCCCAGGTACTGGACGACCTGGGCCCGGGCGACGGACTCCCCCGCAGCGAACTCGAACGACTCGGCGACGGCATCATCGCTCGCGCCGACATCCCGGCTCCGGTCCACGAGTACCCGCTTCCGTCGGAGCGGGGCCGCCGAGGCTTCGTCGACCGATGCTGGCCGGAGGCGAAGCTGATCGTGGAATTCGACGGGCGCAAGTGGCACAACCGCTTCCAGCAGGCGCTCCAGGACGCAGATCGGAGGGCCGAGGCGCAGACGCTCGGCTGGGTGACGACACCGATGCTCTGGGAGCACTGCCACGGCGACTCTGACCGGAGCGTCCGCATGCTCGAGCTCATCTACGCCGAGCGCATGGCGCTCCTCGGCTGAGCGGCCCGCACTCTCGGTGCGTGCCCCGTGCTCCAGCGACGCTGAGCGCACAGAGAGTTCACCGGGTTGCGGTGCCGGCGGTCAGCTCCCCGAGATGGCCACGTCGTCGATCACCAGGGAGCACGCGCCGGACCCGCCCGGGGTCCACTCGAAGTCGCCGCCGACCTCGCGGATGTCGAGCAGGAGACGCTGCAGCGTGGAGGCGATCGTCATCTCCCGCACCGGCGCGCCCAGTGCGCCGCCCTCGATGAGCAGCCCGTCGGCGCCGACGGAGAAGTCGCCGGAGACGGCGTTCACGCCCGAGTGCAGGCCCGCGAACGAGGTGACGTAGAGGCCGTGGTCGATCGACGCGACCAGCTCGTCCCACCCGCGGGTCCCGGGAGCCATGACCAGCAGCTGCGCGCCGACCCCCGGCAGCGAACGCACCCCTCGGACGGCGGACGCAGTCGAGCCGCTCCCCGACCGACGGCCGGTGTAGCTGTCGTGGAGGAAGCCCTGGAGGACGCCGTCGACGACCAGGTCGTTGCGACGGCACGCCAGGCCCTCCCCGTCGTACTCCTCGGCTCCGATCGACTCGGACCGGGTGGGGTCGTCGACGAACGTGAGGAGCGGCGAGGCGATCTGCTCACCCACGCGGTCGGCGAACGGCGAACGGCCCTTGATGACGGCGTCGCCGCCGAGCATCCCGGCCACGACCGACACCAGCGTCAACGCCAGCCGCGGCTCGAGGAGGATGGTCATGCGCGACGACGGCGGCTTGGTGGCCCCGAGGAGGCGCACCGCCCTCTCGACGGCATCGGCGGCGACGGCGTCGAGGTCGAGGGTGGCGGGGTCCATCGACGCGTCGACGGCCCACCCCATCTGGGTCTCGCCGTCCTGGCGCGCCATCGGCGAGGTCGAGATCGAGCACGATCCGCCTCGGTGGAAGACCTCGATCCCGTTGGTCGACACGACCGCCGACTCGCCCCAGCCGTCGTGGTACGCCGTGGTGCGCGCCGAGGTGACCCTGGGGTCGATGCCGACGGTGCGGCGCTCGAGGTCGAGGGCCAGCTCCACCTTGGCGTCGTTGGCCAGCGCCACCACGGCGTCGGACCAGGTGTCCTGCGGGATCGGGGCCACGCCGTCGGGCTCGGCGAGGCCGTTGAACTCGTCGGGCTCGCCGAAGGCGCAGTTGTCGCGCGCCTCCGCGAGCGTCTCGGCCAGCACGTCGGGCTCGAGGGATCCGCAGTGGGCGAAGCCCTGGCGGCCGTCGCTGATGATCCGGACGCCGGCGCCGTTCGAGGTGGCGGACGTGAACGACTCCACCTCACCGCCGAACGCCTTGACCGTCGTGCTCGTGGAGCGCCCCAGGACCACCTCGACCTGTTCGCCCGCGGTGGCCTGCGCGAGGACCTTCCGCCCGAGCTCCAGCAGGTCCGATCCCGCCTCGTCCATGTCCTGTCCACCTCTCCCTGTCGCTGAGTCGGTTCGCCGCTGTGTCGAGTTCGTTGGCTCTGTGAGTTGGTTGCCGAGTCGGCCCGCTGTCGGTCCGGATCCCCGGGAGCCGGCCGGGCGCCGACGCATGTGCGTCGGGCCGTCAGGTCCCCGACATCGTCACGTCCGCGATGGCCAACGAGACGCCCGCAGCGTCCCACGGGAAGTACGTGAGGTCCGAACCGACCGCCACCACGTCCATCAGCATGCGCTGCAGCGTGGAGCCGATCGTGACCTCCCGGACCGACTCCGCCGGCTCACCCCCGCGGATGCGACGACCCTCGATGCCGACCGACAGGTCGCCGGACACGGGGTTCACGCCCGAGTGAAGGCCCGACAGCTCCTGGACCAGGAGACCGTCGCCGACGACCGACATCACGTCGGACGCGCTGCCGCTGCCGCCGGTGAGCTTGGCGACCCGGGGCCCCACGCCGGGCACCCCCTTGTGGCTGCCGCGCTGGGCCGAACCCGTGCTGGTCGTTCCCGAGGCCCGCGCCGTGTAGGCGTTGTGGAGGTAGCCCTGGAGCACGCCCCCGGCCAGCAGGGACACCGGCCGGGTCGCCAGCCCTTCGCCGTCGGTGTCGTCGGCCGTCGGGGCGAGCGGGTCGGTCGGATCGTCGAGGAGGTGCACCAGCGGTGACGCCACCGTCTCGCCGACGCGACCTGCGAACGCGGAGCGACCGCGCAGCACCGCCTCGCCCGACAGCAGCTCCGCCACCAGGCCGAGGAACTGCGACGTGACGTACGGGTCGAAGACGACGGTCAACCGCTCGCTCGGCGCCTTGGTGGCACCCAGCATGGTCAGGCACCGTCGGACGGCGTCGACCGCGGCGGGCTCGACGAGCAGGTCCTCCGTGCTCCGGCCGACCGAGAAGCCGAAGCCGGTGGTGGTGCCCGTGTCGTCCTCGGCCAGGGCCCAGGCGCCCACGTAGGCCGAGGTGTCGGCGCCGGCGACCCGGATGCCGGTGGTCGAGGCGATCGCTCCGGCGGCGACGGTGTCGGCGTAGTCGGCCGCCTCGAGACCGACCATCCGGGGATCTGCGTCGAGGATCCGACGCTCCAGCTCGACGGCGAGGGCGATCTTGGCCTCGGTCGGGACCCGTTCGAGGCGCTCGTCGAAGAGATCGAGAGCGACGGGGGCGACGCCGTCGGGGACGGCGAGGCCGGCGTCGGGGTCGGGCGTGCCGAACGCCGCGTTGTCGCGGGCTTCGGCCACGCACTCCTCGATCGCCGCAGGGTCACCGAGCGATCCGACCCACGCCATGCCGGTGCGGCCGTCGCTGATGATGCGCACGCCCAGGCCGGCGGCGTCGGACTCGACGAAGTGCTCGACCTCGCCGTCCGCGGCGCGGATCTCCGTGTCGTGGCTCCACGTCACGACCGCCTCGAGCTCCTCACCCGGAGCGGCGCGCTCCACCACGGAGTCGGCGATGGCGAGGAGCTCATCGGGGGTCACGTCGGACCTCCTGTCGTCGGAGTTCGGTCCGGTCGCGGCACCTGGTCAGCCTGCCACGCGCGACGTCACGGACCGTCAGCGCGGCGACCTCAGTGCGCGGCGACCTCAGCGACCGGTGGGGTCGGTTCGGCGGCCCGACCGCTCCTCCCAGGATCGTCGACACCTCGCAGCAGCCGCGCACCGACCAATCCGACGAGGAGGCACAGCACGCCGACCGCCACCATCGTGATCTTGAACGAGGCGGCGTACGACTCCTTGCCGAGCTGCAGGGCCTGGCTCGCCGCCGAGGTCGCCGGGTCCTTGCCGGTGCGCATGTAGACGCCGAGGGTGTCGAGCGCAGAACCGGTCCGTGCCGGCGGAACGCCGGCGTCGACCAGTCGCTTGGTCACACCGCCCTTCGCGAGACCGTCGACCATCACGGTCGACAGCGCGAGGCCCGCGGCGTAGGCGATCTGACCGATCGTCGTCCGCGAGGAGGTGATCGGCCCGTAGAACGGCGCCATCTTCCCCGCCGCCGCCCTGACGATCAGCCCGCCGTAGGGGATCGACGCCATGGTGGCGCCGTAGCCGATCAGCAGGAGCGCCGGCAGGAGCGACACGTAGGGCGACCCGCTCTGGTGCAGCAACGTGCTCAACCCGCCGGCGGCGGCGAGCGCACCGCCGAGGAGCACGACGGTCCGGTTCCGGAGGCCGTTCGTGATCATCCGTCCGGTCACCAGCGCCGCCACGATCCCGATCAGCAGGAACGGCAACGTCCCCGCGGACACGCGAGCCGGTTCCAACCCGTCGACGTACTGCCACAGGTTGGAGAACTGCAGGATCGTCGCGCTCTGGGCGAAGTTGTAGATGAAGCCGGCGCACACGGCTCCGAGGAACACCGGGTTCCGGAGCACCTCGACCGGGAAGAACGGGTGCGCTCCTCGACGTTCGACGACGACGAACGAGGCGAGGAGGAGCGCCCCGACCGACATCGAGAGCCAGAAGGCCGGCGCGCCGGCACCTCTCGACAGGTGGCTCAGACCGAACAGCACCCCGATGATCCCGAGCCCGAGCAGCACCTGGCCCGGGACGTCCATCGGGCCGGACGATCGCCTCAACGTCACCGGCAGGAGCAGACGCGCCAGCACCAGGCACAGCGCACAGCCGGCAGGCACGATCAGGAACGCGATACGCCAGTCCACCGAGGCCGCGACGCCGCCGAAGAGGCTGCAGCACACCAGCACGACCGAGCCGGTCGCCGCGTAGACCCCCAACGCAGCGGGAACCTTCTCCGAAGGCGTGATGATCCGGATGTAGGCGAACGACGCGGCGAACACCGCGCCGAGGCCCACCCCCGCCACGGCCCGACCCAACAGGAAGACGACACTGCCCGGCGCCGCTGCCGCCATCAGATCGCCGACGATCGAGACGACGAGGCCGAGCTCGAGCAGGCGACGCCAGCCGATCCGGTCGCCCAGCAGACCCATGGAGATCACCGTGGCCGCGAGCATGAGAGTGGAGACGCTCGCGGCGAAGGCCACCAACGCCCCCTCCATGCCCAGTCCACGCGACGCCGACACGAGCGCCGTGCTCGCGATCAGTGGATCGACCGCCTGGATCCCTCCGAGCGCACCGAGCAGGAAGATCGCCACCTTCGGCGCCGCGAGCACGTCAGCGCCGACCGCCGCGCCGGCGACGGGTGACGGTGCCGTCGCGGTCACGACCGGACGGCGCTGTCGGCAGGCCGGCGGCGGTCCGCCGCGGCCGGCACGAACGATGCGAACCCCCCGGTCGGGGCGGGAACCTGCAAGGGCTCCGATCCCGAGAAGTCCACGTCGGCCAGCGAGATCACATGCGGCACCGGGTTGTCGTAGGTGCGGAGGACGTAGCGGAGGTCGGTCAGGTTCGAGATCGTGGACCACATCGTGTGGTCGTCGTTGCCGGGGTCGCCATCGGCGCGGATGAAGCCCCACGGGATGTCGAAGTTGTTCAGGATGTGCAACGCGGTGGTCTCGAGCTCGGCGCCGGTGGCCACCGGACGGAGCCCGGCGGTGAAGGCCGCTGCGCGCACGAACCGCGACGGAGAGCCGGAATCTCCCGGCAGTCCGAGCATGCCCGGGCCCTGCCCCATGGGTGTCAGCTCGACGCCGTCGATCGTGGTCGACGACGGGTTGCGCACCGAGAGGTTCAGGTAGTTGCGGAGGTTGGTGAGGTGCCAGTCGATGTGGGGCCAGTTGCACGCCACACCGATCGGGTTGTCGGTCACCACCATCTCGCCGTCGCGCCACTCGACCACGGCCGAGGCGCCGGACGCGTCGTGCAGGACCAGGTGGGCCGGCGGCGCGAACCCGAACGGGCCGAACACGTACGGCCACACGGTCGTCGTGTCCATCGCGGCGGTGGCCTCGGCGACCGACGCGCAGGTGCCGAGCACGAAGGCCACGGCGTCGACGATGGACATCGACGACGACGGATCCGCGCCCTCGACGGGCGTGTAGTCGCAGAACCCGGGCATGTAGAGGAGGCCGGCGTACACCCCGGCCTGGTTCATGCCGTCGGTCAGAGCACCAGGGAGGCCGAACGCGTCCATCCCGACGACCCCGTGGGTCGCCGTCCAGGTCTTACCCGGCGCGCCGTCCGGGCCGATGCCGGTCCCCTCGTAGCCGACCGGCAGCACGGTGACCTTCGTCCCCATGTCGGTCGGGAACTCCATGGTCCGACCGACGACGACGGTTGCGTCCGTCGCGGTGATCCTGAAGCTGGTGCACATGGCGGTCCTCCCGAGTCGGTGGATCGGCCGGAGAAGCGGCGGACCCGCATCCACGATCGGCCCGAGAGCGATGGGCTTGAGGGGTTGCGGGGACGGGCTGGCCCGCACCCACCCGGTCAGCCGCCGGCGACCCCCAGATAGGAGTCGACGTCGTCGTAGTGCTTGACCTCGATCACGTGGCCGCTGGGATCGGCGAGCTTCCCGCCCACCTTGCCGCTGAGCGACGCCGAACCGTGGGCCGCCGGCTCTGCCAGCCACTCGACGTCGGCCGACCTCAGGCGCTCGACCACCGCGAGGTACTCGTCGAGATCGGGGAGCACGACACCGAAGTGCTGCACGCCCTGCGCCGCGGCCGGACGGACCTCGTCCGGACGGAGCTGCAGCGTCAGCTGCATGCCGAAGAACCACACGTCGATCCAGTCGTCGCGGACCCGACCGACATCGCAGCCGAAGGCCTCCACGTAGAACCGACGGGACGCCTCGAGGTCCGACACCGGCAGGGAGAGGTGGACGATCGGTTCGGGGGCTGTCATGCCGTTGACGCTATGAGCGCCGACGACCGCACGACCACGAGGTTCCGCATCGCGACGACCCGCTCAGGCCGCCGTGCCCCCGATGGTGAGTCCAGCCGCCACCCGCAGCGTCGGGACGCCGTCGCCGACCGGGACGCCCTGGCCGTCCTTGCCGCACGTGCCGGGCGCACCCATCGCGAAGTCGTCGCCCACCGCGTCGATGCTCGACAGGACCGCGGGTCCGTTGCCGATCAGGTTGCCCTCGCGCAGCGGCTCGGTGATGCGCCCGTCCTCGATGAGGTAGGCCTCGGTCATCCCGAACACGAAGTCTCCGGTGGCGGTGTTGACCTGGCCGCCGCCGAGGTGCGCGACGTAGACACCCGACGGCGTGTCGGCGACGATCTCCTCGGGCGACGACTCACCGCCGACCAGGTAGGTGTTGGACATCCGCACCATCGGGAGGTGCTGGTAGCTCTGGCGACGGCCGTTCCCGCTCGAGGCGCGACCCTCCTTGCGGGCCCGCAGGCCGTCCCACATGTAGTCCACGAGCACGCCGTCCTGGATGAGCACGTTGTGCTGAGCGGGGCGTCCCTCGTCGTCGATGGCGAAGCAGCCCCACTCGCCGCCCATGGTGCCGTCGTCGACCAGCGTGACCAGCGGGGACGCGACCTGCTCGCCCACCCGACCGGCGAACACCGACGCACCCTTCGACACCAGATCGGCCTCCAGGCCGTGGCCGCACGCCTCGTGGAACATGACGCCCCCGCCGCCGGGACCGATCACCACCGTCATCTCACCCGACGGAGCGGGCCGAGCCGCCAGCTTGGTCAGCGCACGTCCTGCGGCGCGCTCCGCGAGCTCGGCGACGTCGTAGCGGTCGAACAGCTCGAAGCCGACGGTGTGACCCACCGACTCGCGCCCGGTCTGCATCCCGGTGTCGCCGCTGGCGACGCAGCTGACCGAGAACAGCGTCTTCACCTGGTCGTCGGACGCCAGCACGCCGTCGCTGTTGGCGACGAGGATGCGGCGACGGCTGTCGGCGTAGCGGGCCGACACCTGGGTGATGGCGCCGCCCGCGGACCGCGCCGCCTGGTCCGCCGTGAGCAGGAGCTCGACCTTGCGGGCCTTGGCCACGTCACCCGGGAGGATGGCAACGACGTTGGGGGCCGACGCGTCGACCCGGTCGAGGTCCACCACCCTGGTGCCCTCGCCGGCGCCGCGGGACGCCGCGGCGGCCGCCTCGGCCGCGGCGATCAGTCCGGACTCCGACAGGTCCGACGTGTGGGCGAAACCGGTCGAGTCGCCGACCACCACCCGGATGCCGGCGCCGCGGTCGCGACCGGAGGTGAGCTCCTCCACCCTGCCGTCGTCCAGGACGGCCGACGACGACCGCTTGTCCTCGACGAAGACCTCGGCGAAGTCCGCACCGCGGGCGAGACCGGCTCCCAGGACCCGCTGGATGGTGGACTCGTCGATCAGGTCGGTGTCCGTGGAGCGAGCGTTCTGGGCGGGCAACGTGATCTCCGTTCGTGGTCGGGCGGACGTCCGCGCCGGACCACCAGCATGCCTCGCTGCCACCGGCTCGACCGGTCGAGGGCTGCACGGGCGCCCGTCGGGGATTGGGGCGTGATCCGCGGAGTGCTTATCGTATCGACCGTGTCCCTCCGCACGGGCCTGTCGGCCGTCATCGAGCTCACGGTGTCCTCGCCCGACACGGCCGAGGCCATGCGCACCGGCGACGTCCCGGTGCTGTCGACCCCGAGGGTGCTGGGCCTCGTCGAGGAGGCGACCATGCGGGCGTTGGACGGGCACCTCGAGCCCGCGTCGTCGACGGTCTGCATGAGGGTCCAGCTCGAGCACATCTCGCCGACCCCGGTCGGCGCCACCGTCCGCGCCGAGGCCAACCTCGAGAAGGTGGAGGGTCGGCGGCTCGTCTTCCACGTGTCCGCACGCGACGATCGCGGTCTGGTCGCGGCCGGCAAGGTCACGAGGGTGCTCGTCGACGTCGACCGCTTCATGGAGAAGACGCTCTAGGAGCCGGGCGGACCCCCGATCGCCGGATCGCGCTACCGTCGTCGTCCGAGGTTGACCGGGAGGGAAGGTTGACGATGGAACGACGGCCGGGAGCACGTCGAACCCAGCTCCGTCGGTGGCTGACGGCCGCCGCGGTCGTGGGGGTCGCCGCGTCGAGCACGGGGTGCATCGCCCCATGGGGCCCGTCCACGGAGGCAGGTCCCATCGTGGGCACGTTGGTGCCGACGGTGACGGACGGAGCTCCCGAATCCAGTGCGTCGGTGCTGACACGAGAGTTCTGCAGCCGCTACCAGCAGTCCATCACCGTCACGATCCAGCACAACGAGCACCCGGTCGAGGTCACGCTCGACCACAGCTATCCCCTCACGGGCGACGTCACCGCACCCGTGGCTCCCGGCGGCGGATCGGTCCACTTCGAGTCCGCGGATGAGTGCTGGCGCATCCGGATCACCCACCTCGACCTGGGCCCGACCGGCGACGACCTCGACTACGTGGTCGACTGGACGCTGTCGTCGAACGCGTAGGACGTCGGGCTCCGCCCCGTCAGTCGGCGAGGAACTCCGTCACCGCGGCGTACCAGTGCTGCGGGTTCTCGAACTGGGGGCTGTGCCCGGCGTCGGGGACGACGACGAGCCGGGCGTCGGGGATCGCCTCCGACATGGCGGCCGAGACCTTGCGGAACGGGCGGTCCTGCTCGCCGACCAGCACGAGCACCGGCATGGGGAGGTCCCGCAGGGAGTCCATGCGGTCCTCGGCGGTCAGGAACTGCTCGACCATCGCGCACCACATGTCGGGAGACGACGCCAGGAACTTCTCCGCCTCCCACTCCTTCCAACCCGGCACCTCGGCCATCCGGGCGTGCGCCGGGGTGTCGAGCGGCTTGTCGCCCATCTCGAGGACGGCGTGGATGGCCTCGATGCCGTCCGCTCGGCACAGCTCGATGCCCAGGCGCATGAGATCCGCGTTCTCCGCCGATCCGCCGTCCGAGCCGTCCACGCCGCCGGTCGCCGTGTCCATCAGGATGAGCCGGCGGATCGACGCCGGCCGCTCGGCCGCCACCACCTGGACGACCATGCCCCCCATCGAGTGGCCCAGCAGGTCGAAGCCGTCCCATCC
The DNA here is from genome assembly GCA_023434535.1 of Actinomycetes bacterium. Lineage (GTDB taxonomy): Bacteria > Actinomycetota > Acidimicrobiia > Acidimicrobiales > Microtrichaceae > Dermatobacter. The sequence goes on along the minus strand of JAEYSR010000031.1, from coordinate 2,514 downwards.
GAGGGCGTCGACCAGGCCGTGGAGGTCCGCGGCGAACCTGTCGAACCCGTAGGCGTCCTCGCCGGCAGGATGCGCGCTCGCGCCGTGGCCTCGCAGGTCGGGGGCCACGACCCAGTGCCCGGCTGCGGCCAGCGGCTCGACGACGTCCCGGAAGTCCTCCTTGGCGCCCGTGAAGCCGTGGACGAGCAGCAGCGGTCGCCCGCCGACGCCGGCCTCGGCGACGACCAGGTCCAGGCCCTCGCCGTGGGCGCGGGCCGGGTCCCCGGGCGCCACCGGGACGGTGACCGTGCGGATCGTCGCCACCTCGGACAGGTCGGTCATGAACCCGAGCGGAGGGCCGCCTGCTCCGTCGGGACCGGCGGACCCGGCGCCGGGTCCGCCTCCCGCCACGGCGTCCGCGTGCTGATCGATCGACATCGTCGTTCCCCCTGGAGTCCTCGGTCCCCCCGATGCCCGCTCCGGGGCCGGCTCCGGTGCGGTGAGGCTACCCCCGGTAGCGTGGACCCGGTCATGGAGGACCTCGACCCAGCCGACGAGCGCATCGCGGCCCTGCGCCAGATCGAGCGCTCCGAGATCGGTGACCCCGACGTCCCTCCCGCCGTCCCCCGCAACGACTGGTGGCGGATCGTGCTCCGGGTCGGGGTCAGCCTGGCGTTCCTCGGCGTCCTCTTCTGGCGGCTGCCCGAGGTCTCGGTCGACGAGCTGTTCCCCTCCCCCACGGCGTCCACGTGGTGGTGGATCGCCGCCGCCGTCGGCGTCCACCTCGTCGCCTACGTCCTGCAGAACCAGCGGTGGGCGACGGTGTCGGACACCCTGGGCATCCCACTGCCGTTCCGGCGGCTGTTCGGCCACCTGCTCGCCGGCGAGTTCGTGTCGAACGCCCTGCCCACGTCCTTCGGCGGCGACCTCGTCCGCGTCATGCGCCAGGGCAAGGACGTCGGCGACTACGCCGACTCCTTCGCGTCCACCAGCCTCGAGCGCCTCACGGGCTGGCTCGTCCTCCCGCTCCTGTCCGCGGTCGGGCTCGTCGCCGGGGCCGGGTTCCTGTCCCTCGGCGCGGCCAGCGTCGTCGCCGTCCTCACGGACGTCGTGACCCTCGTCGCGCTGGTCGCGCTCCTGTGGGTCGCGGGACACCCGCGCGGAGCAGGGCGTCTCGTCGGCCGGTCGGGGTGGCGTCGCTACCTGGGCGCGGTCCACCTGGGCGTCGTCGCCTTCCGCGGTCGGACCGGTCAGGCTCTCCGCGTCCTCGTGGCGGGCGTCGGGTTCCAGTTCCTGCAGTGCGTCAGCGTGTGGTGCGCGGCACGGGCGCTGCAGATCGACGAGGTGACGCTGCTGGCGTCGATGGCGTTCTTCCCTCCGACCGCGGTCCTGCAGAACTTCCCGCTGGCCCTCGGAGGGCTCGGCGTCAGAGAGGCCGTGTTCGTGCTGTTCTTCGGCGCCCTCGGCGTGAGCGACTCCCGGGCCATCGGCCTCGGCCTGCTCGTCTACCTGGTGTTCGTCGTCGCCAGCCTCGCCGGAGCGCCGAGCTTCGCCCGCGGCGGGCTCGGTGGCGGCTCGCGGCGGACCGAGGGTGAGCCCGACGACCTCCGAGTGGAGCCTGACGCCCCCGGAGACCCGGGGTAGCGTGGGTCCACCGATGGACGACCAGGCACAGACCATCCTCAGCAGCATCAGCTCCCCGGCGGACCTCGCCGAGCTGGACGACGTGCAGCTCGGCCAGCTCGCCGGCGAGATCCGGGAGTTCATCGTCGACACCGTGAACGCCCGCGGCAGCGGCCACCTCGGCTCCAACCTGGGCGCGGTCGAGATCACGCTCGCCATCCACCGCGTGTTCCGCAGCCCGCACGACGTGATCCTGTGGGACACCGGCCACCAGGCCTACGTGCACAAGCTCCTGACCGGACGCCTGCGCGACTTCGAGACCCTCCGGGAGGAAGGCGGCCTGTCGGGGTACCCCAGCCGGTCGGAGTCGGACCACGACTGGGTGGAGAACAGCCACGCGTCGACCGCCGTGTCCTACGCCCACGGCCTGTCCACCGCCATGCACCAGCGCGGCGAGGACGACCGCGAGGTCGTGGCGGTCATCGGCGACGGCGCCCTCACCGGCGGCATGGCGTACGAAGGCCTGAACAACCTCGGCCACTCGGGACGCAAGGCGATCATCGTCCTGAACGACAACGGCCGCTCGTACGCCCCCACCGCCTCACGGCTGAGCGAGAGCCTGTCCCGGTTCCGGGCCTCCTCCGCGTACCTCCGCAACCGGGAGCGGCTCGAGCGGCTCATCCAGGACGTGCCCCTCGTCGGCGGCTACCTGGAGCGCGGCGTCGACGGCGCCAAGGCCGCCATCCGCGAGATGTTCGAGCCGCCCGCGTTCTTCGAGCAGCTCGGCGTGCACTACCTGGGCCCGTACGACGGCCACGACATCGCCGCGGTGGAGACGGCGCTGCGTGCGGCCAAGGACCTCGACGAGCCAGTCGTCGTCCACGTCCTCACCAAGAAGGGCCTGGGCTACGG
>JAEYSR010000304.1 GCA_023434535.1 Actinomycetes bacterium | reverse complement strand
TGCTCGACGAGCTCGCCCCGGTCCTGGCCTGGGGCGGCGACTTCGAACGCCCCGACGAGATGCACTTCGAGGTCGTCGGCACACCGGAGCAGGTGGCCGAGGTGGCCGCGCGTGTGGCCGGGGGCTGACGGGCGAGGGCAGCGCCCTTCCGCTAACCGAGGCGTCTCCTCGTGCGCAGCGCCATGATGCCGGTGCCGACGAGCAAGACCGCCAGACCGCCGAGCGCCAGGATCTGTCGATCGTCAGTGCCCGTGGCCGGCAGACTCGATCGTGCGGCGCCGTGCGCGATGGCGAACGGTGAGAACCCCGGTGTCTGGAACGTCAGTGTGCCGGTCGCGGCGTCGTATGTCGCGGGAACCGTGCTGACCGAGTCGCCGTCGTCGTGGATCACCATGTAGTCCGTGTAGCCCGCCAGGTCGTCGTCCAGCTCGAGCACCACGGTGGCGGGCTCGCTGAGGGTGTTGACGTCCTCGACCCAGAACCCTCCGGTGTCGCCCTGCTGAATCTGCTGCTCGACTGAGACGTCGAGGTAGCCACCGATGGTGCGCCCTCCGGCCGCCGCGACGAACTCTGACGCGTTGGTCGGCGTGCCCAGGTCGTCGATCTCGAGCTGGGCGTTGCCGTTGATATCCGCGGGCGGCACCTGGACGCTGGCCGAGATGACGGTGTCGGTACCGGCGAGATCCGCTGCCGGGTCCGGGACCTCCTCGAACACCGCCGAGAGCTCGATGTTCAGCTCAGGCATGACGAAGGTGTACTGAGCGGAGTTACTCACGATCGGGTCGACCGGGACGCTGCCGCCACCGATCTCCGGCGGACCGAGGTACTCGAACTCGCCCGAGACGAACTGGTGCTGGTACTCCGGGAGCAGCAGCAGGGTGACCTCGCTGCCCTCCTCGATCATGAAGCCGAAGTACACGCCTTGGTCGACGGTCGCCCATCCGCGGGAGGCGAGCACGCACACCTGACCACCCGTGACGGGGTTCGTCGAGTCCCAGCCCTCCTCCCAGCTGAAACTCACCAGCCCGGGAGCGGTCGAGGTCAGGTGATAGAAGCTGGCTCCCGTCTCGAGCTGGTACCGCTTGTCCGGATCGTCGCTGAAGTCACCGGCGACGTCGGCCGGGACCCGGGTTGGCTCGACCATCGGCGCGTCGAACTCGATGCACCCGACGTTCTGCATCGGCCAGACGGACGAAACCCCGTAGGGGACGCCGAGCACAGTGCCGAACGTGGCGTCGATCTCCCCTCCGCTGGCCACTCGCACGTCGCCGGCCCCGAAGCCGGAGAAGGCTGCGCCTCCCGCGTCGATCCGGAGCACGCCGTTGGAATCGGCCTGGACCTGGGCGCCTGGGCTCGAAGGCGAGACGCTGATCGCCGGCACACCGGAGGCGGTGAACACCTCGAGCACCGCGGCACCGGTGCGGCCAGGGTTGTAGACGTTCACACCGCGGTCGACCGTGACACCGACGGCCGAGGGGGTTGCCGCGGAACCGACCTGAACACGGATGGCGCCATCCAGGTTGACCTCATCAGAGGCGATGCCGCCTTCCAGGAGGAACACAGCTTCTCCGGAGTCGGGCCCCATGAAGGCAAAGTTGCCGTGCTCGCTCCCGGCATCGAACGACAAGCCATTACCGTTCGCCTGAACAGAGACGTACCCGGAAGCATTGACGAAGAACGACTGGCTGCCTTCGAGCTCCACCGGACCGAAGACGGAGGGTGACGCAGGATCGGCGGAACCCTCGAAACTCACCGTCCAGAACTCGACCATCGGGGGGATGAACATGTAGTCGACGGTGACGCCCGGCACCTCGTTCGCCGTGCGCGCGCCCTCGTCGACCAGGACCACGCCGCCGACACTCAGCGTGCCGGGGGCACCCGGCGGCGGGCCAGGAGGCGGGCCAGGGTCACCAGGGTCACCAGGGTCACCAGGGTCACCAGGACCTGGGTCACCAGGACCTGGCACCACGTAGTCGTAGACGCTGGTCCCGACGAGCGTCACCTCCGGCGACGGGACGCTCTGCCCCGCGCGAACGCGAACGGTCACGGAACCTGACTCGCTCCCGACCGTGAGGTGGCCCGGCGTCGCGACAGGGGCCATCGAGATGGCGAGCATCGTCTGGTCCGTCGTGCCGATCTCGACCCGGGCACCCGACTCCCCGACGATGGCCAGGTCACCGTTGAACACGGCGATCCCGTCCTGGCCGACGGCCGCGATCTCGTTGATGCCGACCGCATGGACCGTCAGGTCGACTTCGGCAGCACGGATGCTGTTGACGCTCACGTCGTTCAGGATCAACAGTGTCCCGCCGTCCCAGCAGAACTCGTCGTCCGCGGGCAGCGCCGCCAGGCTGCATGAACCGTCGGCAGTCACAGAAGCGCCGTCGATGAACAGTTCTGCGCCCGCGACAGGCTCGGCGCCGGCCGGGCCCGCCGTCGCCATCGCTGTCACGGCGATCATCACGGCGAGCGTGGTCCCTGACGTGACGAGAGTTCTCCCCCGAGCGAACCCCGAGATCGTTTCCATCCCCTGCTCCCTAACCTCTTCGTCGACGGGAAACAACGAAGACGTCGTGATCATGACGCTACCCGGCCTACGACAGACCCATCGGGCTATACCGCAGGCAATCGGCACATCCACGAGCAACATGAGGCCCGCGCAAGGTGATCTTCAGGGCGGTACGAGCGCGGCGACGAGACTCCACCGACCATGGGGACGCCCCTCAGCCAAGGTCGATCGGTCTGCCGAACCGGTCACGTGCACGCCCGCTCAGCAGCACAAAGGCCGCCTCCCACACGTGGGAAACGGCCTCTGACCTGCGCTTATGGGTGGAGCTGAGGGGACTCGAACCCCTGACCCCCTGCATGCCATGCAGGTGCGCTACCAGCTGCGCCACAGCCCCGCGACCCCGAAGGGCCTCGTGAAGTGTACGCG
>JAEYSR010000302.1 GCA_023434535.1 Actinomycetes bacterium | reverse complement strand
GACCCCGCTCGACGACCCGAGAACCGGGCGTCTCAGATCTTGGCGCCCGCAGCGACGACGCCCTTGCCGGCGTTGGCCGGGACCTGGGTGACGCCGTTGTCCGGGCAGTGGAAGCCCTCGATGTCGTCGCCCTTGCCGTCGATCTCGGGGTAGAGGCGCTCGAACTTCCCGTCCTTGACGACCAGCAGCATGCTGCACGGGCTGGCGGACGCCTCGCTGAAGGGAGCCGGGTTCTGCGGCGAGTGGAGTCCGCCGCCGGTCCAGTCCTCCTGGGCGGCGGCCTGCTCCAGGACGCACTGGCGGGAGATCGTGCCGTCGTTGGCCTTGGCGCACGCGTTGGCCGCGACGGCGAACAGCAGCCAGGCGCTCGTCGACTGGATGCCCAGGGGGGCGACCTTCGCGTCGGGCACGTACTTCTTCAGCACGTCGAGGTACTGCTGGGTGGCGGGCCACTTGTCGGCCTCCTCCACGGCGTGGACCGTCTGGCGCACCACGGTGCCCTCGACGGCCTCGTTGCCCTGCGAGAAGAGCAGCGGGTCGTACATGTTGGTCTCGAGGAGGGCGTGACCGGGCCAGCTCTGCTCCTTGAGCTTGGCCAGGGCGCTGGTGGCGTTGCCGGCCTCGCCGACCCACATCAGGGTCTCGGCGCCCGAGCTGATGATCGACTGGGCGAGCGGCGTCCAGTCGTTCATGCCGGTCGCGGGGTACGGCGCCTCCAGCACGACGTCCAGCCCGGCGTCCTTGGCGGCGGCGACGTACTTCTCCTTGACGACCTCGAGCGCCGGCAGCTCGGCGTAGGCGATCGCGACCTTCTTGGACTCGTCGGGGTAGAGCTCGGCGTAGTCGCGCACGAACGTGTTGGACACCGAGGTGCCGGGGTTCGGAACCGGCTGGACCTGTCCGCTCGAGTCCGACTTCTCCGGCGACACGGCGTAGCCGGGGATGTCGATCAGGCCGCACTTGTGGAAGTCGGAGTCGTCCTTGCCGGTGAACTGCAGGTTGTCCTGGGCCCAGCCGCCGCCGACCATGGCGAACACCGAGGTGCAGGCCTGGGTCATCGCCTTGGGCACGTCGAACAGGGCGGCGTCGAGCTCGACGGGCTCGATCTGGAGGCCGCCGATGCCGCCGGCCTCGTTGCACCAGTCGGTGAAGGCCACCGAGGCGTCCCACATCTCCTTGTTCAGGCCGGGACGGATCGTGCTGCTGCGGTCGGTCGGGACACCGACGTACAGCTTGTCGGTCCCGGTGCCCGCCTCGCCCTCGGCGACCTTGTCGTCGCCGGGCCCGCACACGTCCTTCAGGTCGCCCCAGGAGCCGGCGGCGACCTCCTGCGCTGCCGCGGCGGTGGTCGTCGACCCGCCGTCGTCCTCGCCCGCCTTCTCGCCGCCGCTTGCGCCGCAGGCGCTCGCCAAGAGGGCCACCGTCGCGATCCCCACCACCACGAACACGTGCTTGCTGCGCATAGGTCCCCCCGGACGTCTCACACGGACGGTGCGCAACATAGCCCGACGTCGGGCCATCCGTGGCCCATGTCACATGTCGGTCAAGAACTCGCTCAGGCGACGACGCCCTCGGCGCGCAGTGCGGCGATCCGCTCCGCGTCCAGGCCGAGCTCGGCCTGCAGCACCTCGTCGGTGTGCTCGCCCAGCCACGGGACCCGCGTCTCGGGACCCTCGGCCACGCCCGAGATCTTGACGGGGTTGCCCGGCGTCAGGACCGGCTGCGCGACCCCGTCGGTCCGGGGCATCTCGACGAGCATGTCGCGCATCGCCACGTGGGGGTCGTGGACGACCTCCTCGTCGGTGAGGCACGGACCCGACGCCAGGCCGGCCGCCGCCATCTCCGCCGCGGCCTCCTGGCGTGTGCGGGTGGCCGCCCAGGACTCGATGCCCGGGCGGATGAGCTCGTCCATGTGGGCGACCCAGCCCGGGCGGGTGGCCAGCCGGTCGTCGGTCAGCCAGTCCTCGCGCCCGATCAGACGGGCCAGCGCCTCGAACTGCGGCTCCCGACCCACCTGGAGGACGAACCACCCGTCGGAGGCGCGGAAGTTCTCGAGGATGAGCGGCGCCCGATCCGTCAGGCCCATCGACCAGAAGTTCGGGACGATGTCGGTCATGGCGACGAGGGCGTCGAGCATGGCGACGTCCACGTACTGGCCCTGGCCGGTCCGGTCCCGCTGGCGGAGCGCGGCGAGGACGCCGATCGCCCCGAACAGCGCCGCCGAGATGTCGCCCAGGGCGCCGACCGGACTGGCCTGCGGGGGACGGTCGTCACGGGCCTGGTAGTCGTAGATGCCCGACATCGCCTCGACGATCGCCGCGAACGCCGGGCGGTCCTTGTACGGGGAGTCGGTGGTGTTCCCGAACCCGGACACCGACAGGTAGACGACGCCGGGGTGCACCGCGGCGACGTCGTCGTAGCCGAGACCGAGGCGGGCGAGGCCGCCGGCCTTGAAGTTCTCCGCCACCACGTCGAACCGGGGCGCCAGGTCGAGGACGATCTTGCGGCCCTCGTCGGACTTCAGGTCCACGCAGATGCTGCGCTTGGACAGGTTGTTGCGGAGGAACGTGGCGCCGACCTGGCGACCGTCGGGGTCCTCCATCGCAGGGAGCGACGACCGTCCCATGTCGCCGCCCTTGGGCGACTCCACCTTCACCACCTCGGCGCCCAGGCGGCCCAGGAGCTGCGTGGCGTAGGGCAGTGCCTGCATCTGCTCGAGGGCGAGGACCCGGATGCCGTCGAGCGGCTTCCCGGCATCTGCGGCGGCGGCGTTGGCGATGTCTCCCAGGCGCATGGCGTGGACCGTACCCGGATCTGACGCCCCGTCACATACGGCGCCGGCGGCCACCCGCCGATCCGTTCGGTGTCACCCGCGCCACGGGCCGAGGTACGGTGGGCCCGTGGGAAGCAGCGGCCAGAAGCCACGCAAGAAGCACCAGCAGCAGCACCTCCCCAAGGTGGGCTCCAAGGCGAACGTCGACTACGAGATCGCCCAGAAGCGCAGAGAGGTGTTCCACGGCTGGCCGTGGGTCGTCGTCGCCGCCGTGCTGGTCCTGGTCCTGCTCGCCTTCATCGCGATCACCTGAGCCGAGAGGGCGCTGCCCGTCGGTCGCGTGTCAGCGACCGGTGGCCACCAGGGCGTCGACGATGCGGCGTCGGGTGTCGGCGGGGTCGATCACGTCGTCGATCTCGATGTGGGTCGCCACGTTGAGGGCGCCGCCGTGGACGTACGCCATCTCGATGAGCTGCGCCTCGCGCTGCGCCCGCTCGACCGGGTCGGCGATGGCGTCCAGCTCCTTGGCGAACCCGAGCCGCACCGCGCCCTCCAGACCCATCCCGCCCAGCTCGCCGGTCGGCCAGCTGACGGTGAGGACCGGCTCGTGCATCCCACCACCGGCCATGGCCTGGGCCCCGAGGCCGTAGGCCTTCCGGACGATCACGGTGACCCACGGGACCGACGACCGGGCGGCGGCGACGAACATGTCGCCGACGGCCCGGACCTGGCCGCTCGCCTCGGCCTCGGGCCCGACCATGAAGCCCGGGGTGTCGCACAGGCTGACGACGGGCAGCCCCCACCGGTCGCACAGCCCGACCAGGCGGGTCGCCGTGAGCGCACCATCGGTGTCGATCGCGCCGCCCAGGTGGGCCGGATCATTGGCGAGCAGGCCGACGGGCCGGCCCCCGACGACACCCAGAGCCGTGATCATCCCTGGCGCATGCTCGGCCCGCAGCTCGACCACGCTGCCGGGATCGGCCACGCGCTCCACGATCGACCGCATGTCGTAGAGCCGCTTGCGCTCGAGCGGCACCGCGTCCCGCAGCTCGAACTGTGGTTCCTCGACCGGGCGGGCCCCCGGCGGGAGTTGCTCGGCCGGAGACGTCGGGGTCGGGCCGCCGCGTCGACGTTCGTCGGGCCCGGCGACGCGGCTCGATCGGCGCGGCGCGGACGACAGGACGACCAGGCGACGAGCCACGGCGACCGCGGCCGCCTCGTCGGGGACCCGCACGTCGACGGTCCCGTTGGCCGTCTGGACGTCGATCGGACCGATGTCGGTGGGGTCGACCCGACCCAGGCCACCGCCCTCGATCATCGCCGGTCCGGCCATGCCCAGGTTCGAGTCCTCGGTCGCGATCACGACGTCGCAGCAGCCGACCAGGGCGGCGTTCCCCGCGAAGCAGTAGCCGGCGACCACGGCGACCGTCGGCACCGACCCCGACAGCCGTGCGAAGCGAGCGAAGGTCGGGACGTCCAGGCCGGTGACGGTCGGTGCGTCGACGTCGCCGGGTCGGCCGCCGCCGCCCTCGGCGAACAGCACGACCGGCAGCGAGTGGGCCTCCACGACCTGCAGGAGCCGGTCGGTCTTGCGGTGGTTCACGAACCCCTGCGTGCCGGCGAGGACCGAGGCGTCGTACGCGATCACCGCGACCGGCACGCCGTCGATCGTGCCGGTGCCCGTGAGCAGCCCGTCGGCCTGGGTGCGCTCGATCAGCTCCTCGGTGCTCCGCCGCCCGCGCTGAGCTGCGATCGCCAGACCTCCGAGCTCCGAGAACGAGCCGTCGTCGAGCAGGTCCTCGACGTTCGCCCGGGCGGTCCGGCGTCCTCGCTCGGCCCGCCGGGCGACGGCGACCGGGCGTTCGGCATCGGTGAGGAGCGCCCGTCGACGCAGCACCTCGGACAGGTCGGGGCGGTCGAGACCGGTGGGTCCGGTCGGTCCGACCGCTGCGCCGCCCACGGAGTCGGACTCGCTCAGCGTGGCCACCAGCGCCCCGACCGGAACGGCGTCCCCGACGGCGACCGACACCGTCACGACGACGCCGTCGACCGGCGCGTCGACGGTGTGCTCCGTCTTCATGCTCTCCAGGACGACGACAGCGGATCCGGCCCTGACCGACGTACCCGGCTCCAGCGCGTGGGTGCAGATGCCCGCGACGTGGGCGACCAGCTCCTTCGGCGACGGCGCGGAGTCATCGGGGCCGGCGGTGGGCGGTTCGACGGTCGGAGGCACGGGCGCACACTAGGCACCGCCCGTCGGAACCGGCGCCCGACCTCCGCGTCCGGGTCCGGCGCACGACCCGGCGCGTCACCAGGGTGGAACCGGCTGACCCCGTGGATAGCGTCGCGTCATGAGGAACACCCGACGCCGCAACCGAACGACCCGTGCCCTGCTCGCGAGCGGAGCCGCCGTCCTGGCCCTGGCGCCGCTCGCCGCCTGCGGCGACGACGACAGCGCGACCACGACGACCAAGCCGGCCGACGCGAGCACCACGACGACGACGTCCAAGGGCCAGGATGGTGACGTGATCACCGCATCGGGTCCCGTCGACCTCACCGTGGGCGGCACCGCCACGATCGAGCTCGAGGGCAACGTCACGACGGGCTACACGTGGACCGTCTCCCAGGAGCCCGATGCCGCGGTGGTCAAGGTGGTGTCCAACGAGTACGTCGCTCCCGAGGGCGGCGCCCCGGGCGCCGGCGGCCACCAGAAGGTCGTCCTGGAGGGCGTGAAGGCCGGCACCACCACCCTGGAGCTCCAGTACGCACGGGAGTTCGAGAAGGACCAGCCGCCGGCGGAGACCGCGACCTTCCCGATCACCGTCAGCTGACGATCGGCCGGGTCGACCGGGCACGTGTCCCGGTCGACCCGAGCTCGCCGTCCGTCGTCGCCGCGGTCCGGCGCCTGATCCGCCCGGGGCGGTTCGGCCCCGGTCTCAGTCGGCCCGGTCCCAGCCCAGGGCGTGCGCGTCCAGTCGACGGGCGTCGAGCAGGGCGTTGATCCAGTCGCGGAACGCCAGGTCCACGTCGATGAACTCGACTCCGTAGATCCGCCACGCGTCGTCGCCGAACTCCGCGATGCGCCGGATGCGGACCACCGCGTCGGCGCCGTCCAGTCGGATCACCACCGGTCGTCCGGGCCGGAGGTCGGACGAGGCCGGGGCGACGATCGCCGCACCGCTGACCGACACGTCGATGAGCCGGCCGATCTCGGGCGGACGTGGCTTGTCCTTGAGGCGACCCGGGATCACCTCGTCCACGCGCCAGGACAGTAGGACCTCCCCGAGGTCCAGACGTTCGCCGAGTCGCCGTCCCGTGCCGACGAAGTGCTGCTCCGACATCGTTCCGAGCATCGGCGGGTCAGCCGTCGATCTGAAGCAATGTCCTCCTTCCTCGGTCCTCCGTCCTCGCCGGTCGACGGAGCACGCCGAGGAGGAGTCCGGTCGTCAGGTGCGCATCGACAGCAGGAGGACGTCGCGGGGTGCGACCTGTCCGTCGAGCACCTGGCCGTACGCGTCGGCGACCGCCTCGGGCCCGGCGGCACGGCGGAGTCGCGCCCATCCGCCGAGCGCCGCGCTGAACGAGCGCCATGCCGCCACCAGCGCGGACTCGACCGCGTCGTCACCGGCTGTGTCGCTGAGGCGCTCGGCGGCCCGGGGCGCGAAGAACGGGGTCCGGGGTGCTCCCGGCAGGTCGGTCGTGTCGACCGGGGTGGCGCTCCAGTGGGTCGCGCCGACGATGGAGTCGTGGACGAGCGAGTCGGTGAGGCGGTGGTGCAGGGCCGCCACCACAGAACCGTCGCCGCTGAGGTCGACGACGACCGTCCGGCCGATCGGCAGGGTGGCGATGTCGTCGTAGGACAGGACCCGGTCGTAGCAGCCGAGCGCCGCCACGTCGGCGACGTGCTCGCGACGGGTGAGTCCGACGAGCGCCGGCCTGGTGCCGCGGGTGTGGATCAGGTGGGCCGTGCCGAGTGCCGTCCTCGACGACGCGCTGGTGAAGACCACGGCGTCCGCGTCGTGGTAGCCGGCCTGCGCGAGCTCGGCCTCCAGGAGGAAGGCCATCGAGAACGACGGCCGGAACGCGATCTCGAGGTCCTCCGGTCCGACGCCTCCATCTGGTCCGACGCCTCCATCTGGTACGACGCCTCCATCTGGTACGACGCCTCCATCCGGTGCGACGCCGGCCATGGGGTCGACGTCGCGGAAGAGGTAGCGGTTGTAGATCTCGGCCCGGGCGGCCCGGTGGGGGCTCCCGTCGGTGAAGCCCCTGGCGTCGCA
>JAEYSR010000202.1 GCA_023434535.1 Actinomycetes bacterium | reverse complement strand
AGGGCGAGGCCCTGGCCACCCTGGTCGTCAACAAGATCCGTGGCACCTTCAACTCGGTGGCCGTCAAGGCTCCGGGCTTCGGCGAGCGTCGCAAGGCGATGCTGCAGGACATGGCCATCCTCACCGGCGGCCAGGTCGTCTCCGAGGAGGTCGGCCTCAAGCTCGACTCGATCGACCTCAGCCTGCTCGGCTCCGCCGACAAGGTCGTCGTCACCAAGGACGAGACCACGATCATCAACGGCGGCGGCTCCAAGGACGAGCTCGACGGTCGCATCGCCCAGATCAAGGCCGAGATCGACAACACCGACTCGGACTACGACCGGGAGAAGCTCCAGGAGCGCCTCGCCAAGCTGTCCGGCGGCGTGGCCGTCCTCAAGGTCGGCGCCGCCACCGAGGTGGAGCTCAAGGAGAAGAAGCACCGCATCGAGGACGCCGTGTCCACGACCAAGGCCGCGATCGAGGAGGGCGTCGTCGCCGGCGGTGGCGTGACCCTGCTCCGTGCCCAGGCCGCGGTCGACGAGCTCATCAAGAAGCTCGAGGGCGACGAGGCCACCGGCGCCACGCTGATCTCCCGCTCGCTCGAGGGGCCGATCAAGCAGATCGCCGAGAACGCCGGCCTCGAGGGCGGCGTCGTGGTCGAGCGTGTCCGCTCGCTGTCGAACCCGTCGGAGGGCCTGAACGCCGCCACCGGCGAGTACCAGGACCTGGTCGCCGCCGGCATCATCGATGCCGCCAAGGTGACCCGCTCGGCGCTGCAGAACGCCGCGTCGATCGCCGCCCTGTTCCTCACCACCGAGGCCGTCGTGGCCGACGCTCCGGAGAAGGCCGCCGCCGGCGCTCCGGACATGGGCGGCATGGACTTCTGATCCGGCCAGCGTTCTGATCAGACAAGCCGTCTGATCGTCGGAACTGCACGAAGGGCGGCCCTCCGGGGCCGCCCTTCGTCGCGTCCGGGAGCGGGATCGGTACCCTCGGACCGGGACGAGAGGAGCGGGATCGTGCGTTGGATCAGGGTGTCGTTGGTGTGCGTGGTGTTCCCGGCGTTGGTGGGCCTGGGGTTGGCAGGTTGCAGCGACGACGGCGATCAGGTGTTGAACGCCGATGGAGATGCCGAGCAGGCGGTCGCAGCAGCGATCTCCACGCTGGACGGCACCGGTCGGTTTCGGATGCAGGTCGAGGTGCCGTCTGTCGTGACCTTCCTCCAAGAGGGTGAGTTCGCAGGTGACGACGCCGCCGCGACCGTGACCTTCACTCCGGCGGAAGGGGCAGAGATCGACCCGAACGGCGAGTCAGAGGCGCCGACGGAGCTCCGGTACGTCGACGGTGTGGCGTACGAGCGCCGGACACCGGCCACCGACGGGTGGTGGCGTGTCCCGGAGGAGCAGCTCCGACAGGGGTCGTCCATGTCGTTCAACGCAATGGCGGACGTCCTCCGCGGGGCCGAGGAGGTCCGTGAGCGAGATCCGGAAGAGATCGACGGCGAGCGGGTGTCGGTCTACGAGGGCCGCCTCAGCTATGCCCGCGCACAGGCGCTCCTCGGCGATCGGGAGGACGGCACCCCCGAGGATGCCGGAGGCGACGATCCTGACGCGGCGCGGGCGCAGCGACTGCAGGCGATGCTGACGGACTCGATCACCATGGCGGTCACGGTCCGGATCGACGGCCAGAACCGCCTTCGACGCATGACTGTCGAATTCGAGGGCGAGCTGCCGGAGAGCCTCGAGGGCTGCACCTACGTCGAGATCCCCGCGACGTCGACGTATGGCACCCGGATGGATCTGACCGTGTTCGACCTGGGCGCCGATGTCACCGTCGCAGCCCCGGACCCCGCAACCGTCTCGGAGAAGCCGGCGATGGAGTTCCAGGGCGGCGACGAGCCGGAGGAGTTCGACGCGACGAGGGTCGAGACGAGCGATGGTCCGCTCACACGATCGGAGGTGGAGGCGTTGCTCGTCGACGCGGCGGGGGAGGAGCTGGCCGATCTCACGCCCGACGGTGTCCCGGCCCTGTCCGACGCCGACCTCGTGATCAGGTTCGAGCAGCTGAAGGAGGCTCGTGGCGGCGACGTCTGGTCCTTCGAGGACGTCGACATCGAGTCCGAGGCACCAGGTTCGTCCGACGACGCCGAGTCCGGTCCGGTCCTCGACACGTCCGACGGCGGGTGGTCACGGGCCGATCTCGAGTTGCTCGTGGCCGCCGACGCGGATGTCATCGACGTGGACGTCGACGGCATCGCCGCGATGACCGACGACGAGCTGGTCGCTGCGTACGAGCAGATTCTCGTGCGGTGGGAGCCACCGGGCGCGGACGACGGTTCGGTGCCGGACATCTTCGACGGCTGCCCGGCCTGACGGGTCCGCCCGGATCCGTCGGTCGAGCCGTCCGCTGCGAGGCTGTCAGGCCCCCGGACAGCCCTCGAGCATGTCGCCGAACATCTCGTCCCCGCCCCCGTCCGAGCCGTACCGGATGCCCATGATCCGGTCGTAGGCGTCGACGAGGTCGGCATCGGACATCGCCGGAACGGCAGCCGGGTCCAGCCCGATCCGATCCGCGCCGGCGATGACGGTGGCGACGATGTCGGAACGCGGCATCTCGCCGTCCATCTCCGTCTCGAGCATCGGTCCACCGAGGGTCAGCGTCCGCTCGTAGAGCGCCACGAGCTGGTCCTCGGGGAGTGCCGGGACCGTCACCGGGTCCACGCCCAGCTCGTCGGCGTCCCAGATCACCCACTCCTCGAGCTCGTCCCGGGTCCACTCCCCGTCGCTGGTCGAGATCCTGGGCTCGTCGCTGGTGCTGGTTCCGAAGTCGGTGTCGAGCTCGCCGTCGTCGAACGAGTACGCGTCCTCGATCTCGCCCATGGAGACGACGGTGGCGGGGTTCGGTGCCGCGATCGTGATCGGTGCCCCGAGGTCGGTGAACTCGAACGACATCGTTCCGCCGCCGGCGCTCTCGACGTCGAGGAACATGCAGTCCCCGTACTCGTCCTCGACGGTACTCGAGAAGCGGATGTCGACCCGGCCGACCTGGCCGCCCTCGGCGAGCACGGTCAGCTCCAGCTTCGTGTGGTCGTGCATGTAGTCGACGATGGTCTCGGCCCGACGTCGAAGGTCCTCCGGCGTCGAGTTGTCGCCGAACATGAGGATGCTCGACAGGAGGCCCGTGGCGGGATCGACCCCGTACAGCTCGAAGAGCTGGTCGCCGCCGAGCGTGATCCGGTAGCGGTCGTACGTCCGGTCTCCCGCCTGCACCGTTCCGTCGGCCGTCACGGTCTCCGCCCGCGACAGGATCCGGTCCAGCTGCGAGAGGATCTGCGGGGCCGACGCGTCGCCACCGCCCATCGAGTCGGCGTTCATCATCGCGGCGGCGACCTCGGGATCGACGCCGTCGGGGATGTCCATGTCGGCCATCTCCTCGGGCGTCGGGGTCGTGCGGATCCACTCCTTGCCCGCCAGCACCGAGGCATCGACGCCCCAGTAGTCCTCGGTGTCCGGGCCGATCTTCTCGTAGGCGACGTCGTCGACGATCAGGGTGGTGGTCGGATCCTCGTCCTCCCACTTCTCCGTGCCGATGATGTCGTCGCCGGCGAACTCCCCGGTGCGGGTCACATCCTCGGCGTCGTCGTCGTCCATCGTGAACGTGTAGCGACCGGTGCCGGCAAAGGTCTCGCTCACTGCGGCCTCGAACTCGACCGGTGGGGCGTCGCCGTCGGTGCGCAGCTCCTGGCCACCTCCGCCCGTGCACGACGTCGCCGCCACCCCCAGCCCGATCGCTCCGACAGCGATCGTCCGTCCCAGCTTCAGCATGTCGTCGTCCACCCTTCCGAAGGTGCAGTTCCTCAGGCCGAGGGTACCGGGAGGGAGTCGGACGTCGTTCGGGCAGATCTTCCCGTCGGGCGGGTGGGTCAGGCGAGCTTGTACGTGGCGGTCACCATGTGGCGAGTGCGTGCGAGGTCGGCGGGCGTGCGAGGTGGGGTGCGGTCGGTGTGGGAGTTCGGTGCGGGGTCGACCGCGGCGTAGCGTCGCCCGGCGTGGACCTCTCGGACGCGGCGACGATCCTGGTCACGGTCCTCGTCGGGGTCGGGGCCGGCATGCTCTCCGCCCTGCTCGGCGTCGGCGGAGCGGTCATCACGACGCCGGCGGTCCGGGTGCTCGGCGCGACGCCGATCCAGGCGGTCGGCTCCACCGTGCCGGCGATCCTGCCGGGCGCCATCGCCGGCACGCTGCGCTACGCCAAGGAGGGGCTGGTCGACTGGCGTGCCGCCCTCGGACTCGGCATCTCCGGCGCCGTCCTCGCGGTGGTGGGCGCACTGGCCTCCGACCTGGTCGGCGGCGGCGCCCTGATGGTGCTCACGGCGGCGCTCATGCTGTGGTCGGGCTTCTCGGTCGTCCGGGGCGGCCGCCGGGCTGCGGCCGGTCCCGGCGACGAGAGCACCCCGGCCGTCGACCTCGTGGTCCCCGAGGACGACGAGGGCCTCCTCGGCGAGGCGTTCGAGGGCACCGAGGCGTCGGAGACCGAGACGGCGTTCGCGTCACCCCGATCCGCTCCGTCGACACCAGAGGACGCCGACGCCGCCGCTGGAATCGACACGGCCGCAGCTGCCCGGCCGCACCCGATCCCGTTGCTCGCCGGCCTGGGTGCGGCGTCCGGCTTCGTGGCCGGCCTGCTCGGGGTCGGCGGAGGCATCGTGATGGTCCCGGTCCTGACCGGCCCGCTGAAGGTGCCGATGAAGTCCGCCGTGGCCTCCAGCCTGGTGGCCGTCGCGATCTTCTCTGTCCCCGCGCTGATCACCCATGCGCTACTGGGCCACATCGACTGGGCCTTCGCCCTGCCGCTCATGGTCGGCGTGGTCCCGGGCGCGCGGATCGGCGCCCGACTGACGATCGGGAGCTCGGAGCGGACGATCCGACTCCTGTTCGGCGCACTGATCGTGGTGCTCGCCCTGGTCTACGGGGCATCGGAGCTGGCGGCGCTGTGATGGTCGACCGGAGGGGCTCGTAGGCTGCCGCGGTGGCCCGAGCCCGCACCGAGACGCACCTCGCCCGACGCTTCTACCTCGATCGGGTCGATGCCGTCGCCGCCGCGGACGGGGACACCGGCGTGGTGGTCGACCGCGGTCGACGCCCCGAGGCCGTCCTGGTCGAGGAGCCGCTCGAGATCCGCGTCGACGGCACCACCGTCAACACCACCATGCGCACGCCCGGCCACGACTACGAGCTGGCGGCCGGGTGGTGCCGGGGCGAGGGGATCCTCGACGGAGCCGAGGTCCGGGGCATCCGCTACTGCGCCACCGGCTCCGCGGTCGACACGGGGTTCAACGTGGTCACCGTCGACACCGTCGGTCGGACCACGCCGCTGCAGCCCCGGCTCAACACGACGACGTCGTCGTGCGGCATCTGCGGCTCCGACGCTGTGGACGAGCTGACGGCCCGTCTCGAGCCGCTCCCTGCGGGGCCTGCGCTGTCGGCGGAGGTCCTCGGATCCGCGGGCGACGCGGTCGCCGGCGACCAGGAGCTGTTCGACCTCACCGGCGGCAGCCACGCCGCCGCGGCGGTCGCACCCGACGGCCGGGTGCTGGTCGTCCGGGAGGACATCGGCCGACACAACGCCGTCGACAAGGTCGTCGGCCGGTTGCTGCTCGACGGATCCCTGCCCGCCACGGGCCTGGTGCTGTGGGTGTCGGGGCGGGCCAGCTTCGAGATGGTGCAGAAGGCCTGGGCGGCCGGCTTCGCTGCGCTCGTGTCGGTGAGCGCCCCGTCGTCGCTGGCCGTGCGCACGGCGGACCGGGCCGGACTGGTGCTCGCGGGCTTCGCCCGATCGGGCCGGTGCACGATCTACGCCGGCGACGACCGTGTCGCCCCGACCACTGCGAAGGAACTGGATGGCTGACCGGACACCGCGACCCCGACCGGCGGATCGGCTCGTGCGCCGACCCCTGCTCCCCAAGCCGGTGGCGTCCGGGCTGAGTCGCATCGGCCTGCACCCCGATCTGTGGGCCGGCCTGGTCCCCAACGGGGTCGACCAGCAGAAGCCGCGGCACTTCAAGGACATGCTCCGGATCGCCAAGGACAACGCCAACCACCCGAAGTACGCGTGGGACGTGCTCACCAAGGGCGTGTGCGACGGCTGCGCGCTCGGGGTGGCCGGTCTCCACGACTGGACGATCGACGGCGTGCACCTCTGCACCACCCGGCTCGAGCTGCTCGAGTTCAACACCGCGGACGCCATGGACCCGATCCTGCTGAGCGACGTGGCGGCGCTCGCCACGCGGTCGGGCAAGGAGCTGCGGGCGATGGGCCGACTGGCGCACCCGATGCGTCGGCGACGGGGGGAGGCCGGCTTCAGTCGCATCACGTGGAACGAGGCGCTCGAGGCGTGCGGAGACGCACTGGGCCAGGCCGATCCCGAGAGGATCGCGGTTTTCCTCACCTCCCGCGGCCTGACCAACGAGACCTACTACGTGGCCGGCAAGGCCGCTCGGGCGCTCGGTTCCGCCAACATCGACTCCGCCGCGCGGGTGTGCCACGCCCCGTCGACGCTGGGGCTCAAGGCGACCATCGGAGTGGCCGCGTCGACCTGCTCGCTCCGCGACGTGCTGGAGACCGACCTCGTCGTCCTCTGGGGCACCAACCCGGCCAACAACCAGCCGGTGTTCATGAAGCACCTCGACCACGCCAAGCGCAACGGTGCCAAGGTCGTCGTGATCAACCCGTTCCTCGAGCCCGGGCTCGACCGGTACTGGGTGCCGAGCTCGGCCGAGTCCGCCGTCTTCGGCACCCGCATCTGCGACCTGCACGTGCCCGTCCGGCCCGGCGGCGACATCGCCCTCGCCAACGCAGTGCTGAAGGCGCTCGTCGCCCGGCGCGCCGTCGACCACTCCTTCATCGACCAGCACACCACCGGCTGGCAGGACCTCGTGTCCTCGCTCGACGACCAGGACCTCGACGACCTGATCGCCGCGTCCGGCGTGGACGCCGCCACGTTCGAGCAGCTCGTCGACCTGTACGCCGATGCCGATGCCGCTGTGCTCATCTGGTCGATGGGCATCACCCAGCACACCTTCGGGGTGGAGGGCGTGCAGGCGATCGTCAACGTCGGTCTCGCCCGGGGCAACATCGGTCGCAACGGCGCCGGGCTCATGCCGATCCGCGGGCACTCCGGGGTCCAGGGCGGCGCGGAGATGGGTGCCTATGCCACGGCGTTGCCCGGCGGGGTCAACATCGACGACGAGTCGGCCGCCGTGCTGTCCGAGGAGTGGGGCTTCCCGGTCCCCGCCCACGACGGCCTGACCGCTCCGGAGATGGTCGAGGCGGCCGATCGGGGCGACATCGACGTGCTGTGGATGTCGGGGACCAACTTCCTTGAGGTCATGCCCGACCCGGTCGCGGTCGCCGCTGCGCTGGGCCGCGTCCCGACCCGCATCCACCAGGACGTGGTCGTGACCTCCCAGATGCTGGTCGAGGGCGACGACGTGATCCTGCTGCCGGTCACCACCCGCTACGAGCAGGAGGGCGGAGGGACCTCGACGACGACGGAGCGCCGGGTGGCCTTCTCGCCGGAGATCCCCCGGCAGGTCGGCGAGGCCCGCAGCGAGTGGCGGCTGTTCGGCGACATCGTCGGCCGGGCCCGGCCGGAGCGGGCCGGGGACTTCGCCTGGCCGACCAACCAGGACCTGCGCGCCGAGATCGCCCGGGTCGTCCCGTCCTACGCCGGCATCGAGTTCCTCGAGACGACCGGCGACGCCGTGCAGTGGGGCGGCCGGCACCTGTGCGCCGGCGGCCGCTTCCCGACCTCGGACGGCAAGGGCCGCTTCACCACGCTCGCACCGCCGGACGAGCGCGTGCCCGACGGGATGTTCCTGGTGTCCACGCGGCGCGGCAAGCAGTTCAACTCGATCGTGTGGTCCGACACCGACCCCCTGACGGGAGCCGTCCGCGACGCCGTCTACCTGGACCGCACCGACGCCCACGCTCTCGGCCTGGCCGACGGCGACCGCGTGGTCCTGCGCTCCGAGGTGGGCGAGATGCCGGCCAGAGTCCACCTGTCCCGTCTTCCTCCGCGGACGGCTCAGGTGCACTGGCCCGAGGGCAACGTGCTGCTCCCGGCCGGACCCGAGCACCGCGAGCCGGGCTCGCGGATCCCGTCGTACCAGGCGCTCGTCGAGATCATCCCCGCCTGACCGGAGCACGGCTCCCGAACTCGGG
>JAEYSR010000087.1 GCA_023434535.1 Actinomycetes bacterium | reverse complement strand
CCGAGCTCTGTCATGCGAGGAGACCCCGAACGGGGTCTCCTCGCATGACAGAGCGGTGCTGTCAGCGGGGGAGGCGGCGGGCGATCTCGGCGCCGATCTCGAGCGAGCTCGTCGCGGCCGGCGAGGGCGCGTTGAGCACGTGCAGCTCACCGGGGCGGTCGACGAGGAGGAAGTCGTCGACGAGGGTGCCGTCGTCGAGCACGGCCTGGGCCCTCACCCCCGACGGCGCCCGGACCAGGTCCGAGTCCTGGAGCGCCGGCACCAGTCGCTGCAGGCTGCGCAGGAACCGGCGGCGCGACGCGGAGCGGGCCACCTCCTCCAGGCCCTGACGGCCGTGACGTCGGGCGACGTGGCGCATCGCCGGTGAGCTGAGCGCGTCGAGCAGCTCGTGGGCCGACACGTCGCGCCAGCGGTAGCCCTCCCGGGCCAGCGCCAGCACCGCGTTCGGCCCGGCGTGGACGGCGCCGTCGACGCCCCTGGTGAGGTGGACGCCGAGGAACGGGAACGCAGGGTCGGGCACCGGGTAGACCAGGCCGCGCACCAGGTGCCGGGCGTCGGGTCGCAGCTCGTAGTACTCACCGCGGAACGGGAGGATCCGGGCCGGGGGATCGGCTCCCGCCGAGCGGGCCACGAGATCGCTCTGCAGCCCGGCGCAGTTCACCACCGCTCGGGTGCGCACGTCGCCCGTGGTGGTGCCGATGCGGTGCACGCCCCCGACGCGCACGGCGGCGGTGACGGTGCACGCCGTGCGCACCTCACCGCCGAGGCGCTCGACGTCGGCCGCCAGGCTCACGGCGATCGCCCGGTAGTCGACGATCCCCGTCTCGGCCACGTGCAGCGCCGCGACGCACGCAACGTCGGGCTCGTGCTCCCTCGCCGCATCGGGGCCGAGTCGTGTCACGGTCAGACCGTGCTCGTGGCCGCGCTCCTCGAGGGCGGCGAGCCCCGCGAGCTCGGACGGCTCGGTCGCGACGATCAGCTTGCCGGTGATCCGGTGCGGGACGTCGTGGTCCCGCGCGTACTCGACGATCGATCGGCTCCCGGCGCGGCACATCGCCGCCTTGAGCGAACCGGGCCGGTAGTAGATGCCGGAGTGGATCACGCCGCTGTTGCGCCCCGTCTGGTGCGCCGCGACGCCCGGCTCCTTCTCCAGCACGACGACACGGGCTCCGGGGCGGTCGAGCAGGACGGCGCGAGCGGTCGCCAGGCCGACGATGCCTCCGCCGATGACGGCGACGTCGAACGGCGCGCCCATCGGGCGTCAGAGTGCCGGGGTCTCGGCGCGCAGCTCGTCGGGGTGCTGCAGCTCCCGCACGACCAGCAGCGCGACCAGGGCGCACGCGACCAGGCCGGCCGCGACCATCCCCAGCTCGACCCGTAGGAAGAGGTCCCGTCCGTTGGTGGCGACGATGGCGAGGAACGCCGCGGTCGCGACCCCCCACGGCCAGCCCGTCTGGCGCTGGTGGTGGAGGGCGATCTGCGCCTGGTTCAGGGTGAGGGCGGCGGTCATCAGCATCGACGCCAGCGTGAGCAGCGCCATGTCGCGGGCTCCGAGCAGGGCGAACTCCTCGCCGAAGAGGATCCGCACGGCCAGCGGCCCGATGGCGGCGGCCCCCACGACGGCGAAGGTGGTGCAGCCGGCCATCGCCAGGTTGAGCCGGCGCAGGTCGCTGCGGAACCCGACCAGGTCGCCGAGCGCCGCCAGCCGGGAGAGGCGCGGGAGGACGATCGCCTGGATCGCCTGGAAGAGGAAGAGCGGGATGCGGGCGATGACCAGTCCGGACAGGAAGATGCCGGCCTTGTCCGCGTCGACCCTGCTGCCGATCACCTCGATGGAGACCGTGCCGATGTTGATCGCCAGGGCGCTGAGGAACGACGTCAGCAGCAGGAACCCCATCGACGTCGTGAGTCGGCCCCAGTCGGGCGCCACGTCGGGTGCCTCGCCGGCCGGGTGCAGGACGCGGTCGGACAGGTCGACGTCGCCGCGCGTGGCGCGGTGCCGTCGCCAGCGGAGGCACGCCCACGCGACGGCGATGCCGAGGTACGCGCTCCCCGCCACGACCACGCCGTACGCGGACGGGTGCAAGGCGCCCCACCACAGGAGCGCGACACCCGGGATCGCCTTCCCGAGGGCGTCGGCGGCGAACATCAGGCCGTAGGCGTGGAACCGGTGCTCGCCCGAGAGGATCCCTCGCAGGACGAACATCAGCCAGACGCCGACCAGGCCGAACAGGAGGAGCCACACGAAGGCGACGTCGCCGCGGAAGAGGGAGTCGGCGATGTGGTCCCGGGCGATCACGCCGACCGCGAGGGCGGCACCGAGCACGACGGCGGACGCCACGGTGACCCGGTGCACGAGCGAGTCCCACCCGGATCCCCGGGCGGCCCGTGACGCGATCGACCGCGACAGCTCCTGCTCGACGGGGATGAACAGCCCGTTGCCCACCAGGAACAGCACGACCCAGAGGACCGAGACGACGGCGAACTTGTCGGGTCCGAGGTCGCGTCCGGCCGCCGACAGGAAGACGTACGACGCCACTCCGTCGAGGAGTAGGCCGACCGTGAGCGAGGAGCGACCGCCGACGAGCGCGGTGCGGACCCAGGCCGACGGGCTCCGTGGGAGTCGAGGGGGAGCGAGCTCGGCGTCGTCGTCGAGGGTCGCAGCCACTGCGTCGCCAGCCGTCACGACCGGAGCCTACGTGTGGGTGGACCCGGGACGAGCGATTCGTGCGCCGGAGCGGTGGCGCGGCGGCCGCGCCGCGGGTGCCGAAGTACCGTTCCGGACGTGGACGAGGGACCGGTGGACGGCGGCGCGGCGGGCGCGGGGGAGGCCGGGGTCGGTCCGGCGGGCGACGGCCGGGTCGACCCGTTCGTGCGCGTGGTGGTCCTGAACTGGAACTCGGCCTGGTTCACCCGCCGGTGCCTCGACGCGCTCGCACTGACCGAGTACCCGTCGGACCGGCTGGAGGTCGTGCTGGTCGACAACGGGTCCGTGGACGGTTCGCTCCCGCGTCTGCGCCGGTGGTTCCCGGACCTGGTCGTGGTGGAGAACGGCCGCAACCTCGGCTTCGCCGAAGGGTGCAACCGGGCCATGCGCGACCGCGACGGGGTGGACGCCATCGCTCTGGTGAACAACGACGCCGTCGTGGATCCGGGCTGGCTGCGGGCGCTCGTCGACGCGCTGGAGTCCGACGACCGGATCGGGGCGGTCTCCGCCCGACTGGTGCTCGAGCCGGCGTTCCTCGCCGTCGACGTCCACGCCGAGGGGACGGTGTCGGTGGAGCGGGTGTGCACCGACGGCGCGGAGGTCACCGGGGCGGTCCGCTTCGACGGGTTCGACGCCGTGTCCGACGCGGCCTGGCCCCTCGACGTGGTCCAGCGGCTGCACCGGGGGGACGGCAGGCTCTGGGTCCCGGCGGCCCCCGGGGTGGGCGAGGTGCAGGTCGACCTGCGGGGGAGCGGACGCATCCGGGTGGACCACGGGGATCGCTCGGTGGTGGCGGCGTCGCCGGGTGACGTCGTGGTGCGTGCGGACGAGGGCCGCACCCGCCTGCTGAACGGGATCGGCACGGCCCGCAACGCCCGGTGCGAGGGGTTCGACCGGCACTACGGCGTCCCGGTGGACTCCGTGGCCGACGAGCAGCAGCAGGTGGTCGACGTCGAGGGCGTGTGCGGCGGCGCCGCGCTGCTGCGCTCCGAGATGCTCGACGAGGTCGGCCTGTTCGACCCGCGGCTGTTCGCCTACTACGAGGACACCGATCTCTCGTGGCGGGCGTCGCGTGCCGGTTGGCGCGTGGTGGCCGCGCCGGGTGCGGTGGTGGAGCACGCCTTCGGGGCGTCCGGCGGCAGTCGGGCGCCGGGCTTCTTCCACCTCGACCGTCGCAACTGGTGGCTCACGGCCGAGCGCAACGGCACACCCGAGCAGCGCGCCACGGTGCGGGCGGAGGTGCGTCGCGAGGTGCGGACCGCCCTGCGGTCGAACATCGCCGGTCGCATCAAGCGGCGCCGCCCCCCGTCGTGGCGTCTCCTCGTGGCGTGGGCTCGGATCGCGGCCGACCACCGCCTCGAGGTGCGTCGCCGCTCCCGGCGGTCCCATCCCGCCTCCGGGGGTTCGGCCATCGGAGAGCTGCGCACCGACCGCGTTCTCGGGCGCTTCCAACCCCGGTCGGTCCCCGGTCCCCCTGCGTCGCGGCCGTGGGGCCCGACCCTGGTGCACGTGGACGTGACCGACCTGGTCGCCCCGGTGAGCTCCGCGGGCTGGAGCGATGCGGACGTGCACGCCGGTCGGGTGGCGGTCGGGGACCTGCTCCAGGGCCGTCGGGACCTCGACGTCGTGGCCGTCGTGCGCGATCCCAGGTGGGGGGTCCGGATCGCCGGCCCGATCGAGCACGAGATGCTGCTCGGTGCCGTTGGAGAGCGGGCCCTTGGAGAGCCGGCCACGGGAGAGCGGGCCACCGGTGAACGGGGCATGGGTGAACTTACGATCACCCGCCAGTCGGGCGACGGCCCCATCGTGGTCGACGCGGAGGGCGCGTGGACCACCGACGGTGGCGCCGTCCTGGTGGATCTGGTGCAGGACGGACCCCCCGGTTCCGGGCTGCAGGCGGTCGTGCGGACCCCCGATTCGGACGCGGTGCGTCTGGACCTGACCACCGAGGGTGGTGGCGGGGTGGGCCGAGCGATCCGGCCGGTCGTGACCGACGCCGGCGGGATCGACCCCCGTCCGACGCCGCCGCAGGCCTAGAGTCCCGGGCATGTCGAGCCGCCCCAGCGGCCGGATCCTCCGCCGCTGCGCGGTCCTGTTCGGGTTCGGTCTCCTCCTCGCCGTCGTGCCGATCCCGGCGGTCTCCTTCAACATGGCCTCCGTCGGAGCCGTCGAGGACGTCGTCGGTGCCACGCCGATGACGGACCAGGACCTCGCTGCGGCGCAGGCCGCGGCGGACGAGCCGATCGGCGACGACCGGGTCGTGGCGGCTGCGGAACCCGCTGACGAGTTCACCGCGATCGGCTTCACCTTCGACACCCCGCCCGAGGCTCCCGTGATGGTCCGCATCCGCGACGCGGCCGGCCAGCTCGGCGAGTGGCAGGAGCTCGAGGTCAACCTCGACGACGGCCCCGACGCCGGGAGCCCCGAGGCCGGCCGCAGCGGGACCGAGCCCCTCTGGGTGCGCGACGCCACGGGCTACGAGGTCAGCCTGGCGTCGACCGACGTGTCCGGGGCCAGGACGGTCACCGTGCACGACGAGCTGCAGCGGACGGCGGTGGATGCCACCCCGATCGCGGATGCGGCCGCCCCGAACCCGTTCGGGGTCAACCTCCGCTCCGCCTGGGGCGCCCGGGCCGCGCTGTCGACCAGCTACGGGTCGGTGGCGCGCATGGCCGTCGTGCACCACTCCGACAGCTCGAACTCCTACTCCCCGGCCGAGGTCCCCGGCATCCTCCGCTCGATCCAGGCGTACCACATGGACGGCCAGGGCTGGTCCGACATCGCCTACAACTTCGTCGTCGACAAGTACGGAGGCGTCTGGGAGGGTCGGGCCGGCGGCATCGCCGAGCCGGTCATCGGGGCGCACGCCATGGGCTTCAACACCAACACCGTCGGGGTGATGGTCATCGGCGACTACACCACCGCGGCCCCCACCGCTGCTGCCCTGGAGTCGGTCTCGCAGGTCATCGGCTGGAAGTTGGCGCTCGGCGGCTACGACCCGGCGAGCGAGGGCACCTTCACCTCCGGCGGATCCACGAGCATCCCCGCCGGCCAGGTGGTCCGGCTCCCCCGGGTGGTCGGGCACCAGAACGTGGGCGCGACGTCGTGCCCGGGATCGATCCAGGTGCACCTGCCGTCGATCCGGAACCGCTCCCAGCAGTGGACCGACTACATCCGCCCGATGGTCACCGGCCAGCCGAAGGGCTACATCGACCAGCTGGCGCTGGACCCGCAGTTCGGCAAGAACGTGCTGCGGGCCAGGGGCTGGGCGTTCGACCCCGACGTCGACGGCCAGATCGACGTCGACGTGGTCTTCAACGGGTCCTCCAAGGTGCGACTGCTCGCCAACAACCGGCGTCCCGACGTGGCCGCAGCCTTCGGTCAGGGCGAGTGGTCCGGCTACGACCGGGCCATCCCGATGGCTCCGGGGTCGTGGCAGGTGTGCGTCGAGGCGGTCGGCGTCGGGTCCGGTGGGAGCTACTCGCTCGGGTGCCGGCAGATCGTCGTCAAGTGACCTCGAGGGCCCGGGCGCAGGTCGCTGCCCCAGCCTCCTGCTGCTAGACCATCACCACGTGAAAGCTCTGATCCTGTCCGGTGGTGCGGGCACGCGCCTCCGTCCCATCACGCACACCAGCGCCAAGCAGCTGGTGCCGGTGGCGAACAAGCCGATCCTGTTCTACGGGATCGAGGACATGGTCGAGGCCGGGATCACCGAGATCGGCATCATCACCGGGGAGACCGGCGACGAGGTCCGCGCCGCCGTCGGCGACGGCTCGCAGTTCGGGGCGAAGGTCACCTACATCCCGCAGGACGAACCGCTCGGACTGGCCCACTGCGTGCTGATCGCACGGGACTTCCTCGGCGACGACGACTTCGTGATGTACCTGGGCGACAACATGCTGCAGCAGGGCCTCGCCGGGTTCGTGGCCGCCTTCCAGGCCGACCAGGCCGCCGCGAACGTCCCCACGCTGGACGAGAACGAGCCCGTCCCTCCGTCCGCGCAGATCCTCCTCAGCCCGGTCCCGGACCCGCACCGCTTCGGCGTGGCCGAGGTCGACGAGCAGGGCCACGTCGTGCGCCTGGTCGAGAAGCCGGAGAACCCGCCGTCGAACCTGGCGCTCGTCGGCGTGTACCTCTTCACGCCCGCGATCCACGAGGCCGTCGCGGCGATCGAGCCGTCGGCCCGTGGCGAGCTCGAGATCACCGACGCCATCCAGTGGCTGATCGACCGGGGCGACCGCGTCCGCCACGACCTGCTGTCGGGGTGGTGGCTGGACACGGGCAAGAAGGACCCGCTCCTCGAGTCGAACCGGCGGGTGCTCGAGACCCTCGAGCCCCTCGTCGAGGGATCCGTGGACGAGGCGTCGCAGGTCGACGGTCGGGTCGTGATCGAGGCCGGGGCCGAGCTCATCGGCTCCCAGGTCCGCGGGCCGGCCATCATCGGCGCCGGCACCCGGGTCGAGAACTCCTACATCGGGCCGTTCACCGCGATCGCGCCGGGCTGCGTGGTCACCGACTCCGAGGTCGAGCACTCGGTGATCCTGGAGCGGTCGACGATCAGCGGGGTGCCCCGCCTGACCGACTCGCTCATCGGACGCGACGCGGACGTGCGCCGCTCCGGCCACCGGCCGGCCGCGACCCGCCTCATGATCGGCGACGACTGCTCGATCGACCTGCAGTGACGCGCCCGTCCCCGGGTCGCGGTCGCCGCCCGGCCCCTCAGACCACACCCCTCACGGAGGTCCCATGCCCCCCCAGGTGAACCCATCGGAGGTCATCGACGGCGTGTTCGTCGTCGACCCGCAGCTCTTCGGTGACGACCGGGGCTACTTCGTGGAGACCTACCGCCGGGAGTGGTTCCCGTCGGGCCGCGAGATGGTGCAGGGCAACCGCGGCAACCGCATCGCCAACTGCATCGTCGGCCTGCACTACCACCTCCACCAGGCCGACTACTGGTACGTGCCGTTCGGCCACGCCCGCGTCGTTCTCCACGACCTGCGCGAGGGCGGCCCGACCGACGGCGCCACCCAGGTCTTCGACCTCGGCGAGGTGGACGGCGGACCCAACAACCACCGCGGCATCTACATCCCGCCGGGCGTCGCCCACGGCTTCGCCAGCATCTCCGACATGGCGATCACCTACCTGGTCGACGGGTACTACAACCCGGCCGACGAGCTCGGCGTGGCCTGGGACGACCCGGCGATCGACGCCGACTGGGGCGTGACCGACCCGGTCCTGTCCGACCGCGACCGCAACAACCCGCGCCGGTCCGAGATCGACCCCCAGTGGCGTCCGCACGCCGCGCTGCGCACCTGAGGAGGAGATCGTGCGACTTTTCGTCACCGGAGGGGCCGGGTTCATCGGCTCCAACTACGTCCACCACGTCCTGGCCAACACCGACGACCACGTCACGGTGTTCGACGCCCTCACCTACGCCGGCAACCGGGCGAACCTGGCCGACCTGGAGGACGACCCGCGCTTCCGCTTCGTGGAGGGCGACATCTGCGACCGCGAGGCCGTCGCGGCGGCTCTCCCCGGTCACGACGCCGTCGTGCACTTCGCGGCCGAGAGCCACGTCGACCGGTCGCTCCTCGATCCCGACGTCTTCGTGCGCACGAACTGCAGCGGCACGAACGTCATGTGCGACATCGCCGGCCAGGTCGGCGTCGAGCGGTTCCTGCACATCTCCACCGACGAGGTCTACGGCTCCATCGACGAGGGGTCCTTCACCGAGACCGATCTGCTCGCCCCGCGTTCCCCGTACTCCGCCGCCAAGGCCGGGTCCGACCTGATCGCCCTGGCGCACCACGAGACCCACGACCTGCCGCTGGTCGTGACCCGCTCGTCCAACCAGTTCGGGCCCTACCAGTTCCCCGAGAAGCTGATCCCGTACTTCGTGACCAACCTGCTCGACGGCCGGAAGGTCCCGCTGTACGGAGACGGGCTGAACGTCCGGGACTGGCTGTTCGTCCGCGACAACTGCGAGGGCGTGGACCTGGTCCTGCGCTCCGGCACGGTCGGCGAGATCTACAACATCGGGGCCGGCAACGAGCTGACCAACCGGACGATCACCGACCGGCTGCTCGAGATCCTCGGCAAGGACGACTCGAGCGTCGACTACGTCGAGGACCGCAAGGGCCACGACCGCCGGTACTCGATCGCGACCGACAAGGTACGGGAGCTCGGCTGGTCGCCGTCCCACGGCTTCGACGAGGCGCTCGAGGAGACCGTGCGCTTCTACGCCGACAACCGCGAGTGGTGGGAGCCGCTGCTCGCCCGGGTCCGCAACCGCTAGCTCCCCGACACCGCACCAGTTCCCGACACGGCACCAGTTCCCCGACACGACACCAGTTCCCCGATACGACACCAGGAGGCGCAGTGCGCATCATCGTCACGGGCTCGAAGGGCCAGCTCGGCACCGAGCTCATGGCCCTCCTGGGGTCCCAGGACCACCACGAGGTGCTGGGTCTCGACCTCCCCGACGTCGACCTGACCGACCGCGACCAGGTGCTCGGGACGATCACCTCCTTCG
>JAEYSR010000081.1 GCA_023434535.1 Actinomycetes bacterium | reverse complement strand
TCACCTGACGACAACGAGCGACGCAACGAGATGCTGTTCGACGAGTTCCGACCTCCGCTGCGGTCGATCGGCCGGTCGGTCGACGGGGGCTGGTCCGAGCCCGGCTTCGCCATGCCCATGGGCCCGGCGGCCATCGAGGCGGCCCAGCGCTTCGGCCAGGCTGCGATCTACGTGGTGTCCCCGGCGGGTCGGAGCGTCCTGGTCGTCGTCGGGGCGTCGCCCGATCAGCTGGCCCGGGCGAGCCTCGGGGCCTGACGGAACGCGTGCTGCCGCTGCCGTCGTCCAGCGCCGCTGGCGGGGTAGGAATACGACATGAGAGACGAGCAGGACCAGGCCGAGGCGCTGGACGAGGACGAGCTGCGCATCGACGAGGACGTCTTCGACGACGACCCCGCCCACGACCTCAACGATCCGCCGATGCGGGCCGTGGGCGTGCACGAGTACGGGCTGACGGCCGCCGAGGAGGAGGTCGACGAGCCGCTCGAAGAGCGCGTCCGGCGTGAGAACCCCGATCCGCTGGTCGAGGAGCTGGAGGCCGAGCTCGAGGAGGACGAGCTCGAGGCGGAGATCGACGCGCTCGAGGAGCCCTGAGTCCCGATCCGTGGCCGAATACCCCGAGGGGTACGGTTCGTGGCGCCCCACAGGAGGTCTCCCGCATGCGCACGTCCCACCGTCGACTCCCCCTGCTCGCCGCCGTCGTGGCGGCGATGGTCCTCCCGCTCGCCGCGTGCAGCGACGACGACACCTCGTCGGCGTCCACCTCGACAGCCGTCTCAGACACGCCGTCCGGTCCGGCAGCGGGGGAGGAGTCGGCCAAGGCCGCGCTCGACGCCGGCGCGGTCGTCATCGACGTGCGCACGCCAGAGGAGTACGACGCCGGCCACATCCGCGACGCGCAGCTCCTGAGTGTCCAGTCCGACGGGTTCCAGGCCGGTGTGGACGCGCTGGACCCCGACGCCACCTACGTCGTGTACTGCCGGACGGGCAACCGCTCGGCGGCCGCGGCGAAGCAGATGCAGGATGCCGGCCTGACCGTCTACGACGGCGGTGCCATGGACGACATGGTCGCCGCCGGGTGGCCCACGGCCTGAGCGGCCGGCGGTGCGACCGCCGCTGTCACACCCCGTCTGCACCATGTCCCCATGATCAAGGTGCTCGTCTCCACAACGGTCTCCCAGGACGAACGGCTGGGCGACTTCTGCTTCGTCCCCGAGGGTGAGCTCGTCGCCCGCTACGGGTTCGTGTGCGACTCGGAACGTCCCGACGGATCGGGCTGCGGGTGCGGCCGGGCCTTCGGCGGGTTCCGGACCCACAGGTCGACCACCACCGCCATGGTCGTCGAGGTGGACATGACCCGCGAGGAGTGGCGCGCTGCCCTGTACGAGACGCTGGTCGACACCGGCTGGGCCGGCGCCATGGACGACGACGACGTCGCCGACTTCATCGACGAGGTCACCGAGATGGACCTCGACGAGATCCAGGGCCTGCCGACCGGTCAGGTGCTCGGCCGGCTGGCGTACAACGATCAGCGGCGCATCACCCGCGACACCCTCCTCGTGCGCGGTCTCCACGCAGCCTGATGTCCTGACCCGCGGGCGCCGGCGCTGCCTGGTGTCGTGAAGTGTTTCCGCGGAAACACCTCGCAGTCAGCGCGGCGTCAGATGGCGGCGCTCGGCCGTCGGCGTTCCAGGATCGCGACTCCGATCGCCGCGATCGCGAGGACGGCTCCCGCCCACGGGTGTCCGGAGGCGAGGAGCGAGCCTCCGACGGCCAGGAACAGTGCGACCTCCACGACGAGCCGCGCGGGGTCGTCGAGCCGACGGGATGACTTGGGGGCGACCAGCCATCCCCACAGGCCGGCGAACGCAACGGGTGCCGCGAACGCGAGCGGCCAGGAGACGGACGCGCCGGCGACGGTCGCCCCGGCCAGAGCCCCGAGCTCGGTGAGGAAGCGGACGACATCGAGACCGGTGATCGGCAGGTCGGACTCAGGCGCCATCACATTCAGTCTGACCGCTGCGGGCCGTGCACGGCTCCCTGGCTCCGTTGGATCGTTCGGATCCGTCCTCCTACCCTGGGCGCAGCACGCGGGACGGAGGGGATCATGAGCGCAGGTTCGTCTGCGGCGCGCCGAGGATCGGCGGCCGAGGAGAAGGCCCGGCGGCTTCGGGCGCAAGCGGACGCCTTGGACGCCGAGGCGGCCCGCCAGCAGAAGGGTGCCAACGGCGAGCGACTTCTGAAGGCCGTCCTCCAGCCGCTCGTCCGTCGTGGATATCGGCTGCTGGAGGACCGGTCGGTCCCTGGGAACGTGGGCAACATCGACTTCGTCGCCATCGGGCCGGCGGGGGTGCTGGTGATCGACGCCAAGAACTGGTCGGGGGCCGTCGAGGTGTTCGAGGGTCACCTGTGCCAGAACGGCTGGCGTCGGACCGACGAGGTCGCTGGCGTCCTCGGCCAGGCCGGTGTCGTCTGGCAGGTCCTCGCCAACGCCGGCGCTCCCAGCGTGTCGATGTGGCCGGTCCTGTGCCTCGTGGGCGAGGCCAAGCTCGATGCCCCGGTGCTCCACGACGGCGTGTACCTGACGAGCAAGCACGACATCTGCGACCTGATCGCTCACGCACCGCCGGCGTTCGATGACGCGTGGACGGAGTGGGCGACCCAGGTCCTCGACGCAGCGCTCCCGCCTCGGACAGCCGAGCAGGCGGGCCCGTCGACCCCGCCCCCGGAACCCGTCGTGTACCTCTCGTACTGGTCGAAGCGGCCCCGCTACTACCTCTACGACGAGGACGGCGCTCCGGGCGGCCACCTCGATCTGATCAACGGCGTCGCTGTCAGCGACTCGCCGATCGCCGAGCAGGTGGCCCGCCAGCTCCTTCCCCACGTGGCGAACGGCGAGTCAGGCCTGGGCGAGGCCGATCTCAAGGGACTGCGGCGGATCATCGCCATGCTGAAGGGGACCAAGTCGCCGCCGCCGATGCCGCTGGTGGTCGGTATGACGTGGAACAAGCACGGCCGCAACCGGCTCTACGTGAACCGCCTCGGTGAGAACGGCTCGTGGTCCGAGCTCGGCTGGTACGACTTCGACGACGGCCGCGTGTACGACGCCGGAGCGAACGAGGCGGTCGTCCGGTACTGCGGCCAGCGCTACGTGGCCACCGATGCGGAGCGTCGGCGGCGCAAGTAGCTCGACAGCCGGAACGTGGCGCTGAACCGGTCGCCCGGATCGAGCATCCGCACGCCGTGGCCGGCCTGACCCCCTTCGGCCATCCCGAACCCGTCGTTCGCCATCGTGACGGGCTCGACCGCGACCCACCCGTCGTGACCCGTGAAGACCACGACGTGGCCGACCGACTCCGACCACCGCAGCTCGATGCCGGGCACCTCGGCTGTGTCGGACTCCAACGCCGTGAAGCACCGGTCCATCGTCGGCGGGATCCGCAGCGATCGCAGGTCGTCATCGTCGTCCACCGGCACCGGCGGGCCGATCGGGAGCGGGTCGCCCGGCCACTTCATGGCCGCGGGCACCCTGATCGGACCGCAATGGAACCACGGGTGGATCCCGAGCCCGACCGGCACGGCTGAGGACCCCAGGTTCGTGACGCCCAGCTCGATCCGCAGCGACCCCGGTCCGAGCTCGTAGTGGATCTCGCCCCGCACTCGGTAGGGCTCCACATCGACGTCGACCGCCAGCTCGGCGGTGCAGTCCGAGGCAGAGACGAGATCCCACGGCCGGTCGGCCACCAGGCCGTGGATGGCGCTGCCGTCGTCGTGGTTCACGGGCAGCCGGTGGTCGACGCCATGGACGGTCAGCCGGCCGCCGGGGATCCGGTTCGACCACGGCAGCATCGGGTAGCACCCCCAGTCCTTCCAGCTGTCGGCGTCCGTCTCGGTCCGGAGGACCTGGCCGTCGCCCAGGTCCAGGTCGGCCACCCGTGCGCCGAGGGCCGGCAGGATCGTCGCGGTGGAGTCACCCGACCGCAGAACGACGGGTGGTTGCTCGCTCATCGGAGCCCGGTCGATCGCACGAAATGGACGGTAGGCGGCCTGCGGTCGCATCGCCGTCGTCGCATAGCGTCGCCGCCGTGGCCCCGACCTTCCCTCCGCCTCGCACCGCTCCGCCCGCGTCCCTCGTCCGCGACGGCGCGTACGAGCTCGGCACCTACGACGGTCCGATCCCCGTCGTGAACCCCACCGACGCCGGACCCGAGACCGGGCTCGGTCGTGTCCGCCGCTCGATGGGGCTCAAGGAGTGGGAGGCGTTCCAGCTCGGCGACGACGACTGGCTCGTCCTGGGCGCCGTCTACAACGCCAAGGCGGTCGGCCTCCTGCAGGTGCTGGCGGTCAACAAGCACGACGCCACCATCACTCGCTGGGAGCGCAAGGTCCCGTCCCCGACGCTCACCGTGGCCCGAGGCCTGTCCGGCACCCGCTCCTACGGTCGGGCCGGCGGCTTCAGCGTGTCGCTCACAAACGACCTGGCCGACGGCCGCCTCCTGGTCGACGCCACGCACCCGGGCGACCGCCGACGTCCCGCGCTGGAGCTGCACGGAACCGGATCGTGCGGGCCCGACGATGCCGGGCACCTGGTCATCGTCCACCCGTTCGGCGACACCACCGCCCTCTACTCGCACAAGGCGATGATGTCGTTCGACGGCACGCTGCGGATCGGCCGGGACCAGGTCGGCCTGGACCCGGGCCGTGGCTTCCTCATCCTCGACGACCACCACGGCGACTACCCGCGACCCATGCAGTACGACTGGCTGACCGGCGTGCGCCGTTCGCCGACCGGTGTGGTCGAGGGCTTCAACCTCACCCGCAACCAGGTCCGGGATCCCGACACGTTCAACGAGAACGCTCTCTGGATCGGCAACCAGGTGCATCGCCTGCCGGCCATCACCATCGACCGGCCCGACGGTCCGCACGGTCCCTGGCACGCCCACGACGTCGACGGCGCGGTCGACGTCCGCTTCACCCCGACGGTGCGCAGCGAGATGCATGTCGGCCCCCGGCACCTGCTCGCGGAGTACTACGCGCCCTACGGCTGGTTCGAGGGTCGCATCGAGGCGGAGGTGGCATCCCTCGACGTCGACGGCATCTTCGGCGTCGGCGAGCAGAAGCGCATCACGTTCTGATTCGCAGACGCTGAACGACTGCGAGCCGGGCGTTGTCGGACCCCGTTCGTAGGGTGCGGATCCTTCCCTCCTCGCGCCGCGGACACCGCCGGCGTTCGTGTACAGACGCACGTCCTGGAGACCACAATGGCACTGACCCACAAGCACCGATCTGCGCTCTACGAAGGTCTGAGCGGGATCGTCGACGAGGAGGCGGTGGACGAGATGCTGGCGTACTTCCCGACTCGCGACGGTGACGAGCCGATCAGCAGGGACTTCCTCCGGGCCGAGATGTCCGACCTTCGGGCCGAGATGTCGGATCTTCGGGCGGAGATGTCGCTGCTGGAGAACCGGATGGTCGACCGGATCGACGCCAAGTTCAACCAGGTCATCGCGGCCAACCTCGCGATGCTCGTCGCGTTCGCTGCTGTGATCATCACCGCGATCAAGCTCTGACGCCGTCGGTGCCCCGATCCGTCTGAGGGTCGGCGGAGCCACCGGACCCCGCGGTGAGCCCACACAGGCCGAACGGCCCTTTCGCGGTCGCTGAACCTCCAGTCCGGGCATCCACCGACCGATCCCACGGGAAGCATCGACGGACCGCGACCGCGGCCGGACCCGAAGGGATCGACGACATGAGCCGATGGGGCAACAGCCGGGAGCTCACCCGGAGCAGCTACGAGCTGGTGAAGCAGAACCCGGGGATGAACCGCTGGGCGGTTCGAGCCGCAGTGCACGGTGCGGTCGTCGGCGGCATCGGTGCGCTGATCGGCCTGGGCATCGTCGCGGCCGGCGGCGTGGCTCTCGACGGGTCGTCGAACGTGCTCGGCATCGCCGCGATCGTGGTCGGCGTGCTGGTGGTCATCGCCGCGGTGATCGGCGGGCTGACCGCCGCGAACCTCCAGATGGCGGCGCTCGTCAGCGCGACCGACGACATCCTCCACGGTCGCCCGCTCGACGAGGACGCGGCTCGGGCCGCGGCGCACTCGAGCTTCCGGGTCATCGCCGAGTGGTCGGCGATCTCGGCCGCCGTCGGCGGTCTGGTCTCGCTCATCCGCGGCGACAGCGACAGCGGCGTGGTCGTCCAGATCGTCCGCTCGCTCCTGGCCGGTCTCGTCGCCGCGGTCTGGGCCGTGGTGACCACGCTGGTCATGCCGGTGATCGTCCTGGAGCACGTGGGCGCCGTCCCGGCGATCAAGCGCTCCGCCGGCATCAT
Source organism: Actinomycetes bacterium (assembly GCA_023434535.1). Classification (GTDB taxonomy): domain Bacteria; phylum Actinomycetota; class Acidimicrobiia; order Acidimicrobiales; family Microtrichaceae; genus Dermatobacter. The sequence continues at coordinate 9,728 of JAEYSR010000081.1, read as the reverse complement.
CCGCACGACGTGGGGCGAGTCGGTCTTCGGCTCCGTCCGCATCGGCGCACGATTCGGCCTGATCTTCGCCCTGCCGGGCACGCTGCTGCTCGCAGGCGGCCTCGCCCTGGGCATCGCGGTCGGCGGAGGCGCTCCGATCGCCGCCGGCGCCGTTCTGGCACTCGTCGGCGTGGCGCTCATCGTGATCGGTGCGGTGAAGGCGGCCACGTGCCGCAACGTCTTCGGAGTGGCGCTCTACCGCTGGGCGACCGGCGAAGGTGCGCTCGGCCCGTTCAGCGAGGCCGACCTCAAGGGTGCGGTGCGCACCCGCGAGGCCCCGGCCGCGGCGACGGCGTCTCCGCTCGCCGCCTGACCGCCGTCCGCTGCGGGCCAGAGCGCAGACATAGCCTCGCCTCCGGTCCGGCCGTCGGGCCGACCGTCCGGAGGTGGACCATGGCCGAGCACCCGCACGAGTCCGGCACGGACCGCTCGACGGACCTCGACGACAGCGCCGGAGCACCGGGACTGGTCGAGGCGCTGCGCACCACCGGTGCCGTTCGGGAGTTCCAGGATCGTCCGGTGTCACGAGCGGTGCTGGGCCGGGTGTTCGACGCCGCCAGGTTCGCTCCGAACGGGGGCAACCAGCAGGCGTGGCGAGTGGTCCTGGTCGAGGAGCCCGCAGCTCGGCGGTCCATGCGGGACCTCTACGTGGAGGGGTGGTCCCGCTACCTCGCCATGCGTGTCGCCGGCGTGCAGCCGTGGGCGCCGATCGGCGACCGATCTGCCGAGGCGTCGGCGCTCGAGGCGGACCTCGACATGGAGCCGGGCGGCTTCGCCCGGCACTTCGACCAGGTCCCGGTGATGGCCGTCGTCCTCGCTGACCTGCGACTGCTGGCCGCGACGGACCGCGACCTCGGTCGGCACACGATCGTCGGCGGCGCGTCGATCTACCCCTTCGTCTGGAGCGTCCTGCTCGCAGCACGCGCCGAAGGCCTCGGAGGCGTGATCACGACGATGAACGTGGTGCACGAGCCGGAGGTGAAGGCCTTGCTCGACGTGCCCGACGAGTTCGCCGTCGCAGCCGTCCTGGCGCTCGGCTACCCGATCGAGCGGGCGACGAAGCTCCGGCGGGCACCGATCGACAGCTTCGTCACGGTCGACTCGTTCGACGGCACGCCGCTGACCTCGGAGATGTAGGCCATCGCTGCGAACCCGGCGTCTCCTGGGCCAGTTCGAACCGGCCGGTCGGAGTCCCTGTGACGGGACTCCGACCGGGCACGGTCAGAACCCGATGGCGGTCGTCGGGAGAGGGATGTTCACGATCGGCGGCAGCGGCAGGATCAGGTCACCTGTCGGCAGACCCAACACGCCGAGTCCGACGCCGTTGATCTGGAACGTCGGGTCCTGGATCGTGATCGTCCGGGCGTTCAGGTTCAACGTCACGGCCTTCAGGAACACGGTCGACGGGACGATGGCGTCCACCTGGACCGGGACGCTCAGGAACAGGCACGACAGTGTCACCGTCGACAGCGGGACACGCAGCTGCGGGATCGTCACCACCACGTTGGGGACGGTGATGATCGGGTTGTTCGGATCGATCCGGATGCCGGGGATGGTGACGGTCGCTCCGACGATGCGGAACCCCGGCGGCTGGTAGGACGCGCTGCACGGTCCGAGCGGGATCGTGGTGGCCGGCGGACGGACCTCGATCGGTGGGAGCGGGATCGTGACCGGACCGAAGTTGACGTCGATCCCTCCGGGCCCGGCCGGCGCCGATGGCGCGGCGCAGGCGCCGCTGAGGAGGGCTGCCGTGGCGACGAGCGCCAGCGCCGGTCCTCGCAGCCACTTCCTGCTGCGCCTCGCCTGCGATCGCCCGGCTGATCCGTCCTGTACTGCGTGCATCTGGGTTCCCCCCTGTTGCCGTCGGTCTCCCCCGACCGTGCTGAGAGATACCCCAGGGTCTGCTCAGCGATGCACGAACCGCGAGAACGTGTTCCAGAAGCACCCGACCGTGCTGTGGCGCAGGGTGAGGTCCGTCCGCACCGGTCCCTCACGGGACAGGTGAAGGTGGAGGGGCCGCGTGGCGTCCCGCGCACGGGCATAGGGTCCACGGCGGCCGAGCATCCGCGGACCCGCGGTTCGGCGGAGGACAGGAGGTGGTCGTCCGGTGTCGGTGATCGAGGTCGAGGGCCTCCGCAAGGCCTACGGCGACGTCGAGGCGGTGAAGGGTCTGAGCTTCTCCGTGGAGGAGGGCGAGATCCTGGCCGTGCTCGGCCCGAACGGCGCGGGCAAGACCACCACGGTCGAGATCCTCGAGGGCTACCGGGAGCGCGACGGCGGGACGGTGAGCGTGCTCGGGCTCGACCCCGCCCACGGCGGCACCGAGCTGCGCCAGCGCATCGGCATCGTCCTGCAGGAGTGCGGCGTCGACCCGTTCCTGACCGTGTCCGAGGTGCTGCGCAAGCACTCGCAGTACTACCGCCACCCGCGGGACGTGACCGAGGTGATCTCGCTGGTCGGCCTGGAGGAGAAGGCCTCCGCCCGGGTCAAGACGCTCTCGGGCGGCCAGCAGCGACGCCTCGACGTGGCTCTCGGCCTGGTCGGCGACCCCGAGCTCCTGTTCCTCGACGAGCCGACGACGGGGTTCGATCCGACGGCCCGACGCCAGGCGTGGGACATCGTCCGCAACCTCGGCCAGCTCGGCAAGACGGTGCTCCTCACGACCCACTACATGGACGAGGCGCAGGCGCTGGCCGACCGCGTGGTGGTCATCGCCGGCGGTCGCATCGTGGCCGAGGGGACGCCCGAGTCGATCGGCGGCCGGGCCGAGGCCGACGTCACCGTCGAGTTCCGGCTCCCGGACGGCGTGGCGGTCGCCGACCTGCCGGTGGCGGTCGAGGGTCGGGCCAACGGCACGGTCGGCCTGACCACGTCGACGCCCACCGAGGTCCTGCACCGGCTGACCTCGTGGGCCCGGGACCGACCGGACCCGGTCGAGCTGGCGGGCCTGACCGTCACTCGGCCGTCGCTGGAGGACGTGTACCTGGCTCTGACCGCCTCCGAGCCCGAGGACGCACGGTGAAGGGGCAGCTCGCGACGCTCGGTTGCCAGGTCGGCTGGGAGCAGCGGTCCTACTGGCGCAACCCGGCCGCGGCCGCGTTCACGTTCGCGTTCCCGCTGCTGTTCCTGGTCATCTTCGTGGCCCTCAACGGCAACGCCCGTGTGTCGCTCGACGGCGGCGAGGTGCGGTTCGCCCAGTACTACGTGCCGGCGATCGTGTCGTTCGGGCTGATCTCGGCCTGCTACACGAACCTCGCCTTCACGATCTGCAACCGACGCGAGCGGGGGCTGCTCAAGCGGGTCCGGGGCACGCCGCTGCCACCGTCGCTGTACCTGGGCGGCGTGTTCGGCAACGTGCTGGTCGTCGCCGTCATCCTGACGGGCTTGGTCATCGCTCTCGGGCTCGTCTTCTACGGGGTGACGTGGCCCGGTCGGTACCTCGGGCTGCTGGTGGTCACGGTCACCGGCGCGTTCTGCTTCAGCGCTCTCGGGGTCGCGGTCTCGACGTTCGTCCCCAACGAGGACGCGGCGCCGGCGATCATCAACTTCATCCTCTTCCCGCTGCTGTTCATCTCCGGCACCTTCGGTGCTGTGGCGTCGGACTCGATCCTGGGCCGGATCGCCAGCGTCTTCCCGGTGCGGCACCTCATCGAGTCGATGGTGGCGGTGTTCGACCCGTACGCGTCGGGAACCGGGATCCGCCTGAGCGACCTCGCGGTGATGCTCGCCTGGGGTGTCGGCGGCGTGGTCCTGTCGCTGCGCCGCTTCCGCTGGGAGCCGCACCGGTAGTCCCGGAGCACCGCCCGGCCCTCGGCCGGGTCCGGCTCAGGAGTCGTGGAAGGAGAAGCGCTGCGCCAGCCAGGCGCGTGCCGACTCGACGGTGTCGGGCACGCGGTCCAGGTCCTCACCGGTGCGCCGCGCCGCATTGCGCAGCGTGGCCTGGCCCAGCTGGGAGATCCGGTGCGGGGTGGCCTCGAGCTCCGCCAGCTTCTGGTGCTCGAGCAGCTTCACGTCGGGCACGTCGCCGAGCTCGGTGCCGCGGGTCGGGTCGATGCCCGAGATGTCGGGCACGGCGATCTCGCCGAAGGCATCGGGTCGGGGATCGGAGCAGTTGAAGGCCGGCTCGAGGGTCGGCGCCGCGGCGTCGCGGTGGGTGAGCGCCGGGCCGAGGTCGAAGCGGTCGCGCAGTGTGCGCAGCACCGAGCAGCTGTGGAACGTGTCGCGGACGACCGTGCCCCGCTGCGTGTACGGGGAGATCACGAGGGCGGGCACGCGGACGCCGAAGCGGTCGAAGGCGAAGCCCTGCTCGCCGACGGAGTCGTCGGGGATCGGCGCCGCAGGCGGCGGCACGTGGTCGTAGCAGCCGCCGTGCTCGTCGAAGAGGACGACCATGGCGGTGGTCTCCCACTGCGGCGAGGTGCGGACGGCGTTGTAGGTGGCGGCCAGGAGGCGTTCACCGGCGCGGATGTCGGTCGGCGGGTGGTAGTCGTCGAGGTCGCCGAACAGCATGTTGGGCTCGACCCACGAGTAGGTCGGCAGCGTCCCCATGGCGGCGTCGGCGAAGAACTGCTGCCTGGTCGCGGAGTGGGTCTTCCACATGTCGTGGTGACGCAGGCCGGCCAGGTTGATCGCGCAGTCCGGCACAACCTGGGAGCGGTCGAAGTACACCTTCCAGTCCAGGCCCTTGGCCGTGAACAGCTCGAACAGGTTCGGCGCGTTCAGGTCCCACGAGTAGTTGAGGATCGCCTCGTTGTCGAGCTTCCCCAGGCTGGTTCCGCAGTGGAAGAACGCCCGGTTGGGGAACGTGCAGGTCGGGGCCTCGCAGAACCAGTTGGTGAAGACGGAGTACTCGCTGGCCAGCGTGTTGATGACCGGAGCGGTATCGGGGGTGAAGACCCCGCCGATGGTGGCGACCTCCTCCAGGCTCGGCTCGCGTCCCTTCTCCCAGACGAAGTTCCAGTAGAAGTCGTGGGCGAAGCCGTCCATGGTCGGGACGGTGCCGGGCGCCGGCGCGTTGAACGGCGCCTCCATCGTGTTCGGGAACAGCGGGTAGGGGCTGCGCCCCGCGTTGGTCTCCGGGATGTAGGAACCGAAGAGCTGCACATTGACGTTGCCGAAGCCCTCGCCCGGGTCGGGGAGCGGGGCGCGGAGGTCGATGGTCGGGGCGACCCGGACCGGACCGACCGGCGACGGCAGCTCGATCTCGCGACCGCGGATCGACTCGGCGGCGTCGATGTGGGGGAGGTGCCCCAGCAGCGAGTCGAACGAGCGGTTCTCGAACATCACGACGACCCAGTGCTCGATGCGTTCCAACATCTCTCTCCTCGCGAGGGCTCGGTCGAGGTCGACGCGGGCCGTCACGGGTCCAGTCGGCACCACCGGGGCCTGATGTGAGACGAGCGCATGGCGGACTCCGTGGTCGGCACCGGTGTCAACGGGTCGCGGTCCCCGGCGACACGAGCCCCCGACGCTTCGTACCGTCCGACACAGCGGTGTCACCTCCGATGCCGCGGGCCTCATTGGGGGAGGAACCGTGTACGACCCGTACGACTTCGAGATGCACGTCGATCCCGACGACTACATCACCGACTTCTGGATCGACGGCAACGGCGTGCCGACCGAACGCCGCATGCTGGGCGGCCAGCCGGTGATCGTCCACTACGACGACCTGCCCGACAAGGACACGACGGTGGTGGACGGCCTTCCGTGCACGACCGCCCTGAGGACGGTGATCGACATGGCCGGGGAGCTGCCGCCGTGCCAGATCAAGGCGATGGTCCGGAGCGCTCTCGATCGCCGGCTGTTCACCCGGCAGGAGGCGCTCGCCCGGGTGGCGGAGCCCGACATCTGCGAGAGGCGAGGTGCGCAGGTGGTGAGCGAGGTGCTCGACTCCCTCCGCGGCAGCTGAGGGTCGGGTCCGGCGCGAGCTCGGTCGGCGATCCGGTCGGACCCAGACGGCGCTGGTCCCCACTCGCACCGGGAGGTCATGAGATCATCGACGCGTGGCGTTCGATCGACCGGCGGCCGGCAGACCCGAGGCACTGGATGCGGACGTGATCCGGGCCAAGGCCGCGCACGCCCGACGGGTCGCCCGGCGGATGATGGCGCTGGGCTGGTTCGTGCTCGTCGCCGGGGTCCTCGCCATGCTGGCGACGACGGTCGAGTGGGCGATCGGCTACTCGAGCTTCGCCGACGCCTTCACCGAGTTCTCGGCGCTCCTGCTCGGGACCGTGCTGACCGGCGTGGCCACCTACGGCACCGGCGTGAACCTCACCATGAACGCCGACCGCCTGGAGCTGGCGCTGCCCCGGTGAGTACTGCGGCGATCCAGCTGACGAGTCTGGCCTGACGACTGCGTCGCAGACGTCAGGCCACACTCGGACATCCGAGCTGTCAGCGCTGCTGCAGCGGGAAGGAGATGTCGACGACGTCGGTGTCGAAGTTGCCGACGAGCTGTGCTCGACCCGAGAACGGGGTGATGGAGTACAGCGCCGTCGAGCCGCCGACGTCGAGCGATGCCCAGCCGACCACGCCGGTCGTCGTGGTGGCTCCGGACGGCGCGACCGCGACCTCGCTGTACAGGTCGAACCCTGCGTTCGTACCGGTGTCGACACCCAGGTTTCCGATCGGCGCGAGGCCGCCCGCGTTCGGCGGGCTCTGGAGCACCAGCTGATCGAGCGTCGAGTCGATGTCGTACAGCGTGGTGCCCGTCATCGGGTCGGTGTCGTTGTTCGTGTAGGCGGCAGCGACCACGCCAGCGGCCGGCGTTCCGCCGACGTTGAGCGCTCCGTCGACGACGGTCACGCCGGTGTCGACGTTGGCCCGCAGGTTCTGACCCGTGTCGCTGACGATGCGGAGCCGGTCCACGGTCGGGTTGAAGTCGATGCCGAACGCGGTGCCCGACAGCGCCTGGTCGAGCTGGGCGGTCTTCGTGGCCGCGACGCTCTGACCGTCGGCCTCGTCGACCTCGAGGGTGTAGACGCCGCCGCTCGATCCGAGACCGTAGAGCTGGCCTCCGGACGGGACGCCGTTGCTGGCCCCGGTCGTCGCGTCGGTGAACGGCACCCTGTGGTCGATGCCGACGAGCATCTCGTCCTCGAGCCCGGTGACGGTGCCGAGCACCCGCTCGCGGTCCGGCAGCTTGCCGTCGAAGCACACGAGCTGTCCCCCCGCGGTCAGGCCGACCGCCTCGAGAGCCTTGCTGTCGCCGCAGACCACCGGGTCGGGGTCGACGGGTCCGCCACCGCCGTCGGGCGGAGAGCACCATCCCAGCAACGCCGTGGCGGCGACACCTCCGGCGGCCAGCAGGGATCGTCCGGTCTGCATGAACTCGAGCATGGGTCCTCCTCGGCGGATCGCCCCGGTGGGGCGCTCCGGTCGGTGTCGGGTCATCGAGCGCCGGGCACGCGGGTCCGCCTGACGCGGCGCTCGTGCGTCGTTCGGAGCCGCCGACGAGGGCGGATGGGTCGAACGGCCCATGTCATGACGACTGAGCTCGTCCCTGCACCTCGACGGCCGACCGCGGATCGCAGATCAGGCCGGCGTGCGAACCTGGGACGGTGAGCTGGCTCGTCCTGTCGATCGTCGCGTCGGTGGTGCTGACGGTCGCGCTCAACCTGGCGATCCGGCTGTTCCCCGGCTTTGCCGAACGTGGCCGGCGCGGTCTCGACGACTGGGTTGAGCGTCAGAGCGCGGCCCGGGAGCCGTCCGACTCGCACGTGCAGGTGTTCGCGCCGTGGAAGGCCATGCTCATCGGCTCGCTCGTGCTGACCGTCGCGCTGAACCTGCTGCTCTGGATCTTCTGAACGCCCCGGGCCTCGGAGCAGTTCAGGGCCTCAGGGCGCCGGACCTCAGAGCTCGACGCCGGCGGCGGCCAGCACGTCGCTCGGGTGCACCAGCCAGCCGTGCTCGTCGGGTGCCAGACCCTGCTGGACGTCGAGCAGTCGACGGCGCAGTGCGACGGTCACCGCACCCGGTTCGCCCGTGCCGATCTTCAGCAGGTCCTCGCCGTCGCCGACCGTGCCGATCGGGGCGACGACCGCCGCGGTGCCGCACGCGAACATCTCGATGAGCGACCCGTCGGCCACTCCGGATCGGATCATGTCGATGGAGGTCGGCTCGACGCGGACCTCGTCGATCGACGGTTCGTCGGACGCCAGCGTCAGGAGCGAGTCGCGGGTGACGCCCTCCAGGATCGTTCCCGTCAGAGGTGGCGTGGTCACCACGACCCGGCCGTCGCGCCGCCACACGAACACCACGTTCATGGCGTTGAGCTCCTCGACCCACCGGTGCTCCACCGCGTCGAGCCACAGGACCTGGTCGTGGCCGGCGGATCCGGCTCGACCGTGGGCTGCGAAGCCGGCTGCGTAGTTGCCGGCGAACTTCACCGCCCCGGTGCCGCCCGGGGTGGCGCGGACGTCGTTCGACTCCGCGGCGACGGTGATGGCCGACAGGTGCTCGCCGAAGTAGGACGCAGCGGGCGAGGCGATGACCACGAAGGCGTACTCGTGGGCCGGGCGCACCGAGAGATGCGGCTCCGAGCCGAAGATGAAGGGACGGACATAGAGAGCGGCGCCGTCGGTGGTCGGCACCCACTCCCGGTCGGCCTGGACCAGCAGCGCGCAGGCCAGCTCGAACGATCCGTCGGGCAGCTCCGGGATGGCGATGCGCCGGGCGCTGGCGGCCATGCGTGCGGCGTTGCGATCGGGGCGGAACAGCGCCGGTTCGCCGTCCGGCAGTGCGTACGCCTTGAGCGCCTCGAAGATCGACTGGCCGTAGTGCAGGGCGAGGGTGGCCGGGCTGAGCGACAGCGGACCGAACGGCACGAGCTCCATCGGACCCCAGCGGCCGTCGGCGTACCGCATGGTCACCATGTGGTCGGTGAAGTCCTGGCCGAACACGGGAGAGTCCAGCACCACGGCTCGATCGTTCGCCGGCAGCGGGTGGGGGTTCAGCGAGACGAGCACCTCGGTCACCGGCCCAGCTTCGCCGCGTCGGGCGCCCGCCGCCGAACTCGTGCTCGTGGCGGGGCCGGAGATCTCGGTCGCCGTCGACCTGTCGTAGCGTCCGACCCCATGAGCCGACCGAAGAAGCGGAAGGGCGGCCGGGTCACTCCCAAGGGGACCGGTTCCACCAAGGGCATCGGGGCTGGTGCGGACCCGGTGCGGTCGAGTCGGCCCGGCGGACCGATGGACATCTCCTCGATCGGGCCGCTCGACGGTCCGTGGGCCGACGACCCGTTGGACGAGATCGAGGGCGACGAGCCGGACGTCCTCGGCTACGTCGGCGACGCGGTGGCGAGCGGCCACGCTGCGGAGCTCCTGGTCCTGGCCTCGACGGTCGCGGACGCGATCGACGAGGCGGAGCGGCTGGGTCCGCTCGGCGACGGCGTTCGCGATGAGGGCGATGGCGATGGAGATCAGGTCGATGACGGCGAGAGCGACGAGCCGGACGCGTGGTCGACCGCCGTCGAGGAGTTCATCGGCGCAGTCCGCCCGGAGACGACGGCGCTGCTCTACGCGCTGCGACCGCTCGCTCCCGACGAGTGGCGGAAGAGGATCTCCGCCGAGCTCGCGAGCCGCCACACGCCGTCGCTTCCGACCTGGATCGCCCTGATCGCCGATGCCGAGGTGACCGGCATCCAGGCCCGCGACGTCTCCGGTGACGAGGTCGACGTGTTCGTCGGTGTC
>JAEYSR010000007.1 GCA_023434535.1 Actinomycetes bacterium | reverse complement strand
AGCGCTCCCTGGTCGTGGTGGTCGTGGTCCGCATGGTGAAGGACGCGATCCTCCAGTTCCACCGCATCAGGACGAAGACGATCGGCTCGACGTCGTTCACCTACGACGTCGACGCCATGACCGAGTGGCTGCAGCCCACGGCGGCCGAGGTCCGCCGCCTGCAGCCCAAGTCGAGCGGCGGCCGTGCCCGGCGACCCGTTCACCAGGTCCGCACGCCCCCGGTGTTCTGATGGCTCGCCGCCCACACCTCTCCCGCCGTGTCCGTGATGCAATCCGGGCCGGCGCCCAGTCCTCCGCGGTCGTGCTCGCCGACCTGGTCGTCGAGCGCTTCGCCCCGTCCTCGGTCGTCGACGTCGGTTGCGGTGAGGGCTGGCTCGTCCACGAGCTCCGCTCGCGGAACGTGAAGGCCTTCGGCGTCGACGGCGACGACGTCGGCGCGGACCTGGTCCTCGACCTGACCGCACCTCCATACCCCGAGCTCGACGGCGCACCGTTCGACCTGGCCGTGTGCCTCGAGGTCGCCGAGCACGTCGACGAGGCCAACGCCGGCGACCTGGTCGGCTGGCTGTGCGACCTCGCTCCCGTCGTGGCGTTCTCCGCCGCGATCCCCGGCCAGGGTGGCCAGGGCCATGTGAACGAGCGGCCGCCCGCCTACTGGGTCGACCTGTTCGCCCAGCGCGGCCTCGCCGGCTCGGGCGCGCTGCGCACCGAGCTATGGGACGACGAACGCATCGAGGCCTGGTACCGCCAGAACCTCCTCGTGTTCGCCGATCCCAAGGTCCTCAAGCGTGTCGGCCTCGACCAGGACGGCTGCCCCTACATCGTCCATCCCGGCATCTGGAGCGTCTACCGGTGAACGTCGTGCTCCTCACGCCGAGGCGCTCTGACGGCGGCCGCCGCGACGAGCTCTGCGAGTTCAGCCGACGGTGGTGGCCAGAGAACGGGTTCGACTGGCCCCACCACGTGGCCGAGGACAACGGGCCCGGGCCCTTCTGCCGCGGCCGGCTGATCAACGAGGCGGCGAAGGCCGCCGGCGACTGGGACGTCGCCGTGATCGTCGACGGTGACGTGGCCATCGATCCCCGCCAGGTGCACGCCGGTGTCCGCCGTGCCGTGAGCACCGGGCGGCTGGTGCTCCCGTACGACCGCTACGTGCCGCTCTCCCGGGAGATGACCGACCGGGTGCTGGAAGGGTTCGACGGGTCGTGGCTCGGCGACGAAGACCGTCAGGCGGCCGGTGCTGCGAAGAACCACGTGTCGTCGGTCGTGATCGTCCCCAGGGCGTTGTGGGATCGGGTCGGAGGGTTCGACCCAGCGTTCGAGGGGTGGGGTCCGGAGGACCGGGCGTTCCACAGGGCGTGCGAGGTCCTCGGCGGGAAGGCGCAGCGGATCCGAGGGCCCGTGTTCCACCTGTGGCACCCGTGGTCGACCGAGCGCGACGAGTCGTCTCCGCTGCTCATCGCCGGCGAGCAGCTCTACCGGCGCTATCGGGCAGCGACGACCGTCGAGGACGTCGACGCCATCCGGGGCCGGGCCGACGCGACCGGCATCGCCCTGGTCGTCGTCGGGCACGGCCGTCGGGACTGCATCAAGAGGGCAATCCCCGAGCTCGAGTCCCAGGTGACCGGGCCGATCGAACGCAGGCTGATCTCCGACGACTCAGGCGACGACGCCTACCGGCGCTGGCTGCGCCGAGAGTTCACCGCCTGGGAGGTCATCGGGTCGGGCCCGAACGTCGGGTTCGGTGAGCACATGCGCCGCCTGTGGTGGTTCCTCGGCGACGTCGACGAGCCGTGGGCGTTCACGTGGGAAGAGGACTTCGTTCCGAACCGCCCGATCGACCTGGCCGCGATGGCCGACGTGATGCGCCAGCGGCCGCACCTGGTCCAGATGGCGCTGCGTCGCCAGCCGTGGTCGCCGAAGGAGGTGCGGGCCGGCGGTGTCGTCGAGCAGCGCCCGCACCGCTACGAGGACCACGACGACGGCGACCATCACTGGCTCGAGCACAACCTGTTCTTCACCACCAACCCGTCGCTGATGTCGACCCGCTGGATCCGCCACAACCGGTGGCCCAACGGCCGCAACTCCGAGGCGAACTTCACCCGCCGCCTGTTCGGCCGGGACAACGGGTTGCGCTCCGGCTACTGGGGCGCTCGGACCGACGCCCCGTGGATCACCCACGACGGCGAACGCACCGGGCGGGGCTACTGACCGTGACCGACGTCGCGGTCGTCATGCCATGGACCGACGACGGCTGCGAGCACCGGGCCCGGGCCCGGCGATGGGTCACCCGGCGATGGACAGCGATCGGGTGGCCGATCGTCCACGGGCGCAGCAGAGGCGCCGAGTACTCGCGGTCGAGAGCGATCATCGACGGCGCGCACCGCACCGACGCCGAGGTCCTGGTCATCGCAGACGCCGACGTGTGGTGCGACCGCATCGCCGGCGCCGTCGACGAGCTCGCCGCCGATCCGGACCGCGGGTGGGCAGTCCCGCACCGCGACGTTCATCGCCTGACCGAAGATGCCACTGCAGCCGTCCTGGCCGGCGCCGATCCGCACGAGTCGATGCCGCTGACCACGGGCGCCTACCTCGGTCATCCGTTCGGCGGGCTCGTCGTCGTCACCCGCCCGGTGCTCGAGCTCGTCCCCGACCCACGGTTCGTCGGCTGGGGACACGAGGACGACTCGGCCTGCAGGGCGCTGATCACGATGATCGGTCCGCCGCTGCGCCCCACCCGCATCGACGGCCCGGTGCCCCTGTGGCACCTGTGGCACCCGCCGCAACCGACGAGGCGGGGCAACCGAGGCCCCAAGGCGAACCGGGCCCTGTGGAACCGGTACCGGGCCCGCACGAACAACCGGGCCCGGATGGCCGCGCTGATCAAGGAGGGACGCACATGATCGACTCCCTCCTCACCCAGCCCGTCATGGTGATCAACCCGGGCAGCGTCGACGACAACGGCGACCGCTACGACTCCTGGTCCGTCGACGACGCCACCTACAACCCGGAGGTCGGCTGGGTCGGCGGCGACACCTCGACCGGCACCGACACCAGCGAGCACGCCTCGACGTCGACGTCGACGTCGGTGTGGCTCTTCCCGGACACCGAGGCCCGGGCAGGGTCGCGGATCATCGATCACCTGGGCCGCCGCTGGAAGGTCGCCGGCGACCTCGAGGAGTGCCCGGGCGAGTACGGCATCGACCACGTCGAAGGCCAGCTCCAGCGCGTGGGGCCGACCTGATGGCCAGGGTGAAGA
>JAEYSR010000006.1 GCA_023434535.1 Actinomycetes bacterium | reverse complement strand
CGAGCAACGCCGCTGCTTCGGGTGGTGGATCGAACTCGGCGCTGCGGATACCGACAGCGTTCGTCCGGACCTGTGCGCCCTCGGCACCGTCGGGCTCGAGCCAGGCCGGTGACCAGTCCGGCTGCGTGGGTTCCTGCATCGAACACATGTTCGAGACGATAGAAGCCGGGTGTGACACTCGATCGGACGTGGGGCGCAGCCGGTGGGAGCAGTCCTCGCGGCGTCGTGTGCCCGGCGGTGCGTGGCAATGTGGTCCATGCGCGTGATCGAGGTGTTCGCGGACGTCGGCTGTCCGTTCACGCACGTGGGTCTGCGGCGGTTCGTGGAGCTCCGGGCTATGGCCGGGCACGACGACGTCGTCCTGCGGGTCCGGGCCTGGCCCCTGGAGATCGTGAACGGATCGCCGCTGGATCCGGAGTTCATCGCCGAGGAGGTGGACGACATCCGGGAGCAGGTCGCTCCCGACCTCTTCACGGGCTTCCGGGCAGAAGCGTTCCCGGCCACGTCGCTGCCCGCCATGGCCCTGGCCGCTGCAGCCGCCGACGTCGACCTGGCGACGGGGGAGCGGGTGAGCCTCGCTTTGAGGACGCTGCTGTTCGAGGACGGCGTCGACGTGGCCGACGAGTCCGTCCTGCGGGCCCTCGCGGCAGACCACGGCGTCGAGTGGGCGGACGTCGACGAGTCGAAGGTGCTGGCTGAGCATCGCGAGGGGGTCGAGCGGGGAGTGGTCGGGTCGCCCCACTTCTTCACCCCGGAGGGCAGCTTCTTCTGCCCGACGCTGGACATCTCCCGCGACGGGTCGGGGCACCTGCACATCGCCACTGACCTCGAGGGGTTCGAGGCGTTCGTGGGAGCGTGCTTCGGCTGACGGGCAGGGGCGGCGAGCGGCCCCGGCGGTCCGCTGTCAGACCCCGGTGCTTGGATGACGTCGTGCCAGTTCGACATCTCGCCCCCGTCCCCGATCAGCCCCCCGCCATCCGCTTCGCCGAGGTCGTCAGGGCCGTCACCGCCGTCGCTCGTCGTCGAGGACTGCAGGTGCCCGTGTTCCGGTCGCCCCCCCGCCTGGCCGAGGTGGACCGCACGTTGCGCCGTCGTCCCGACGGCGAGGCCGTCGTCGCCATCCGCCTCACCGACCGGCCCTTCGCAGCCGTCCAGTCCGACGTCATCGCCGGTGTGGTCGCGGTCAACGGTCTCGAGGGAGGGGAGGCGGGGCGGTTCCGTCGGGCGGCGTGGTCGGCGTTGGACGGCACGGCTCCGCCGAGTCGTGAGGTCATCGACCTGCGCGACGATGCGGGGCACGAATCCGATCCGTCATCGGGCGCGCCCAATGTGGGTGTCGCCTGAGCGCACGTCGGTGGTCGTGCGGGCCGTCCGGCTGCGGCACCATGGGTGTTCGGCCCGGGTGGCGTAACTGGCAGGCGCAGAGGGCTTAAACCCCTCGGCTCTTCGGAGCGTGCGGGTTCGAATCCCGCCCCGGGCACCCTGACCTTGCAGTGGTGTGATCACGCCCCTGGTCGCGTGCACCCGATGGGTGCGCATCGTCACGCTGTCGGCGCGAACTACCCGGAATCGATCGCTTGGGGAGGGTTCGTCATGGCCGGAACTGTGGAGAAGTGCGGGAAAGGACATCGACAGGTCCGAGGCGATGGAGGTCCGGGGTAGGAGTCCACCGGGGCGCCGAGCGCAGGTCGCGCCGGCAGGCCTGGAGGTGGCCATGGCACGGCGCGGAGTGTGGACCGGTTCGATCAGCTTCGGGCTCGTGAACGTCGGGGTGAAGGCCCTGACGGCGGTGCACGACCACGACGTGCACTTCCACCAGATCGAGCGGGACACCGGGTCGCGGATCGGCAACCAGAAGGTGTCGAAGGAGACGGGGGAGCCGGTCGACAGCGACGACGTCGAGATGGGATACGAGGTCTCCAATGGCAGATACGTGGCGTTCGAGCCGTCCGAGATCGAGGAGCTCCGGCCCGCGTCGACCCGCACCGTGGACGTGACCGACTTCGTGGACCTCGCAGCGATCGACCCGGTGTTCTACGAGCGCACCTACTGGCTGGCACCCACCGACGAGGGCGCGGAACGGGCCTACCGTCTGCTCGCCGCCGCGATGGAGAACTCGCAGAAGGTCGGCATCGGGACGGTGGTCATGCGCAACAAGCAGTACCTCACCGCCATCCGTCCGTTGCAGGGCGCGCTGGCGATGTCGACGATGCACTTCGCCGACGAGGTCACCGACATCGCCGAGATCGACGAGATCCCCACCGGCGGATCCAAGCCATCGAAGAAGGAGCTGGGCCTCGCCGGCCAGGTGATCGATGCACTCGCCTCGGACTGGGATCCGGAGCGGTACTCCGACACCTACACCGAGGAGCTGAAGGAGCTCATCGAGGCCAAGGACCGCGGCGAAGAGGTCACCGCGGAGCCGGCGGACGACGACGAGGGCGGCAAGGTGATCGACCTGCTCGCCGCGTTGCAGGCGAGCGTGGACGAGGCTCGCTCGGGTGGCCGTGGCACGCGGTCGTCGTCGAAGAGATCAACTCCGAAGAAGGCGTCGGCCAAGAAGGCGTCGGCCAAGAAGGCGTCCGCGAAGAAGGCGTCTGCGAAGAAGGCGTCCGCGAAGAAGGCGTCTGCCAAGAAGTCTGCGAAGAAGAAGACGTCGGCGAAGAGGACGACCGCCGGCCGCCGGTCGGAGCGCCGGAGCGCATGAGTCGCCGGGACGTCGCGGACAAGCTGGGCACTTACCGGCGCAAGCGCGACTTCTCACGCACCGCCGAGCCGTCGGGCGACGGCGATGCCGACGACGGCGATCAGCGCTTCGTCGTCCAGCGTCATCGGGCCCGGCGGCTGCACTACGACGTGCGCTTCCAGATCGACGGGGTGCTGGTCAGCTGGTCGGTGCCGAAGGGCCCCACCCTCGACCCTGCGGTCCGGCGGCTGGCGATCCGGACCGAGGACCACCCGTTGGAGTACTTCTCGTTCGAGGGCGTGATCCCTGCCGGGGAGTACGGCGGCGGTGACGTGATCGTCTGGGACCTCGGCACCTACGAGGTGCACGGACCGGGCACGCCGGCCGACCAGCTCGCCGCCGGTGAGCTGCACCTGGAGGTGAGAGGCGAGAAGCTCCGCGGCCACTTCATGCTCGTGCGGACCCGGCCGGACCGAGGCCGCGAGCAGTGGCTCATGTTGCACAAGCGGGACGAGGACGCCGTCGACGGCTGGGATCCCGAGGACCACCCCCGTTCGGTTCTCTCGGGTCGGACCAACGACGAGGTCGAGGCGGATCCGGAGGCGACGTGGGACTCGAACGCAGCGCCGGAGAGGGCGGAGCGTCCACTCCGGGCTCTCCGCAGCGACGATCCCCAGCTGCTGGCCCTCGATGACCTCGGCAGGAACGGGGCGTGGGAGTACGGCGGTCGCGAGCTGCGGGTGACCAACCTGGACAAGGTCCTGTTCCCGGGCCGCGACGGTGGCGAGCCGATCACCAAGCGGGAGTTCATCGCCCACTGGGCCCGGGTGGCGCCGCTGCTCGTGCCGCTGCTCGAGGAGCGACCGGTCAACCTGCACCGCTACCCGAACGGGGTGACCGAACCGGGGTTCTGGCACAAGGCGGTCCCGTCGCACGCGCCGGACTGGATCGAGCGGTGGGACAACCCGGCCGCCGATCCCGGGGAGACCACGACGTACATGGTGGCGTCCGAGGCAGCGACGATCGCCTGGCTGGCGAACTTCGGTGCCATCGAGCTGCATCCGTGGACCTCCACCACCGCCCACCCCGACCAGCCGTCGTGGGCGCTCTTCGATCTCGATCCCGGGACGTCGACCACGTGGGAGGAGGTCGTGACCCTGGCGAGGCTGCACCGGACGGCGCTCGAGCACCTCGGTGTGTTCGGCCTGCCGAAGGTGACCGGCAGCCGCGGCATCCAGATCTGGGTGCCGGTGGTGGCGGGGTACGGCTTCGACGACACGAGGGCGTGGGTCGAGACCGTGTCCCGGACGGTCGGACGCATCGTCCCGGACCTCGTCAGCTGGCAGTGGAGCGTCAGCGACCGAAAGGGTCTCGCCCGACTCGACTACACGCAGAACGCCGTCAACAAGACGCTGGTTGCGCCCTACAGCACCCGGCCGGCGCCGGGAGCGCCGGTCTCGGTCCCCATCACATGGGACGAGCTCGACGATCCACAGTTGCGCCCGGACCGGTGGACGATCCGGGACCTCCCGGCGCGCCTCGACGAGGTGGGAGACCTCTTCCGGGACGCTCGCGAGCACGCGCAGCGGCTCCCGGCGATCACCTGAGCCGCCACGGGCGCGACCGAGATCCACGGTGCCGGCTGCCGAGGGCGCACCGCATCACTTCGTGCGGTCGGAGACCTCGGGTGAAGAGGCCCACCACCGCCGTGCGCTGCAGGTTTCGCGCTGAGCCGATCGTCAGTCGGGGTCGAGCACGTCGCCGAGCCGGTCGAGCGTGTGCGACACGCCGTGCAGGATCCCTGCGACGAGCCGACGGGCGGTGTCGGTGCCGGAGCGCACGATCAGCAGCGGCGACGCGGCCGCTGCCTCGGGGTCGGCGGCCCATATCGCAGTGACCGGTGCCTTGGCGCGGTCCGGGCCAGTGTCGTCGTCGTGGTCCTCGGCTCGCTGAGCCACCGCTCGTGCCCGAGCGATGAACGCGTCGGGGTCCGGCTTGTCCTGCTCGACGTCGGGATGATGGCCCGGTCGGTTGTCCTCGGGCACGACAGAGTGGTCGCCGCCGCCCGGCCCGACCCGGTTCCCCTTCGCCGTCGCTGCAGCCTCGGGCTCGAGAGCGGGGTTCATCCCGTTGCGACGCAGGTCGTTGCTCTGGGGTCGTGCCACGTCATGCTCCTTCGGGGCGGGATCGTCGACCTCCTACCCCGTGTCAGTGCACCTGGCGCGAGGGTTTGTCGCCGCACCCGACCGGCCCGGGACCTCGTTCGCCCGTCGGGCGCGGTCGGTCACGGCCGTCGTGGCGTCGGTGCCGGGACGACGACAGGGGAGACGGACCGATCCTCAGCCCATGTGCTCGTGGTGCAGGTCGAGGATCCGACCCGCGCCGACCTCGAGGACGCCGTAGGTCCGGGTCGGTGCCCGGCGGCGCTGTGTGGGGCTCCCGGGGTTGAAAAGTCGCAACCCGTCGTCGGTGACGAGGTCCTCGGGCAGATGGGAGTGGCCGAACACCACGAGGTCGGCGGTGGGAAACCATCGGCGCATCCGGCCGGGCCGACCGGCCCGGGGACCGCTGTCGTGCACCATGGCGACCGCCACACCGTCGAGGTCGAGCTCCAGTCGGTCGGGCAGCTTCTCCACCAGGTCCACGTCGTTGTTGCCGAGCACCGCCCGCACAGGAGCCAGGCGCTCGAGGTCGGCCAGCAGCTCCGGTCCGGTCACGTCGCCCGCGTGCAGCACGAGGTCGGCCGCCGCGACGTCCTGCAGCAACCGGTCCTCGAGCGGTCGGCCGCCGTCCCGGACGTGGGTGTCGGCGACCACCACGATGCGCATGCGTCCGAGTCTGGCGCGTGGCGGACCGCCGGAGTCAGCCGGCAGGTCGGTGGACGTGACCGCAGCTCCTCCCGTGCTCGAGGTCGTGCACCTCGGGGCGCAGCGATCGACAAGCTCGATCAGGTGCTCTCGAACTGATGACTCAGCTCATCCGTCGTCGGCGAGCCAGTCCGGGACCGGCCGGTAGGCCGCGAACCGACGGGTGCACCACGCGGGGACCCGAGCGGTGTCGATGCCCGCCGGATGGGGGTGCGAGGCCGTCAGGTGGAAGCCGTCGCGCCGTAGCAGCTCCGCGCTCGGATGATCGACGGGGAGGGGTCGTGGTGGCTTCGCTAGTCGCGAAGTAGTTGCGAACTACCCGGACTCGGCCGGACCAGGCGTCATCGGCCGTCACAAGCGACGACACGATGTGCCTACATCGCACACCGAACGTCACTCGGGAGCATCAGACCAAACGGCCCGCAATCACTCTGTCTCGACTTGACCCCCTCAGCTCTTCGGAGCGTGAGAGTTCGAATCTCTCCCCCGGTCAACCCTGCAAGGCAGCGGTCTGCCATCGACCCCTTCGGGGAGGTGCGCTCGGTGGAAGCCTCGGATGGCTGAACCATAGGAACAGACGGCACTACTCGACCGCTCGCGAAGTTGGCGACGAGCCGGGACCAGGTGCGCTGCAGTGGTCGACCTCGAGCGTCGTCCGCAGACGTCCGTGGCATCGTCCGCCTTGCGGACGATGCCACCGTGTGACTGGCCTCACCGCGTCGTCGACCGCACGCGGGTCGACGGTTAGGCCGGAACCTTGTCAGCGAGTAGGTCGATCTTCTCGATGTGCGGCTCCGAGAAGAGGACGCCGGTGTTGGGTCCGAGCGCCTGGCCCACCCCGCCTGCGAGGTGGGCATCACGAGCCTCGTCGTCGGGGAACACATCGAAAACGCCGAACGTCGAGGGGCCGAATCGGATTGCGAACCAGGCGATGGTGCCTGGCTCGTCCATCACGATCGACCGGGCGCCCGTGAGGAACTCCTCGAGTTCCGCCTCCTTGCCCGGCAGGGCCTCGAGACGCACGAGGAGAGCTTTGGTGAGCATGGATGGGCTCCTGTCCTGAGGGTGTGCCGCGACCTGAATGGCCACGCACTGCCCCTACCCGGATGGCGAAGGATGAGCCATCGTCCGACAGGGAGCTCGAACATGGCGTTCCGAGCCGGCGGACTCATCGGCCCAGGCCGTGTCGTCGGGATCGAGGTGCGACACAGGTACGTCCAGAGGAGTGTGCGGAGCGTCGCCGTGCGGTTCGGGTCGTCGTCGTCCGCGGGATGGAGGCGTGGTCTGCGGCGTTGCTCCTCCCGGGCCGCTGGAAGCGCCCCTTCAGCCGGTCGGCCCAGCGGCATCCAGCATCTGCGCCAGCTGCTGGATCGCCCGCCGGGAGGCCGATCCAGGGCGGATGCCACCCAGGGGTCGGTTCGTCGGCTTCTACCTCACCACCAGATGCCGTAGGTGAACGGCTTGGCGTCGTCCGGATCGGTGCTCCCGAACTGGGTGCTCGTGATCGCGATGGCAGCGCACTGGCCGGGTTCGAGTGCGTTGGTCGTCGTGGCCTCGTAGTGGGTCTGGGGGCCGCGGAAGTGGAGCGATTCCGGATCCTCCCCATCGTTCCACCGAAGCGCGTTGTTCGGACCGCCGGGTCCGAGGCTCAGCTCGGTGTCGACGTCGGCATCGGCGAGGTCGATCACCAGTGTGACCGGGCCACCCAGCACCGAGCAGACCAGCACGTTGGCGTACTGGTTGGGTGTG
Organism: Actinomycetes bacterium; assembly: GCA_023434535.1. Lineage (GTDB taxonomy): Bacteria > Actinomycetota > Acidimicrobiia > Acidimicrobiales > Microtrichaceae > Dermatobacter. The sequence goes on along the minus strand of JAEYSR010000006.1, from coordinate 4,943 downwards.
CCGGGGAACGATGGTGCTGATGCGCCGAAGACGGGCGAGACAACTCCCGGAGGCGCCAGCCCGCAGGAGCTGACCAACACCATGAGCAGGACGATGGCTGCGGTCGTCGCACCGCCCCGCAGGCCGTAGTGCTTCGCTCTCGACATGACGCCCCCTGTACGTGATCCCCTGAGGGTGAGGATGTACGTGCGTGCCGGCATGACGCAATGGGGACGAGTCCCCGACGCGGGCAAGGGGGTCAGTCGTCGTCCGCCGGCAGGAGGCCTCGCTCCAGCATGCGGTCAGCGGCGGCGATGGCGTCCGCGACGAACCTCTGCGTGAGGGCGGTGTACCTGCGGACGTCCGGGGCCGACCATCCTTCGAGCACCTCCGAGATCATCCGGTCCCCGAGGGCGTACACGCTCAGTGCCGCCTCCTGGCCGCCCGGCGTGAGGCTGACCAAGGTCGCGCGTCGGTCGGTCGGATCGGGTCCTCGTCGGACCAGGTCGTCGTCCTCGAGTCGGCGGAGGATCTTGCTGACGTGGGATGCCCCCGTGTTCAGCACCTCTGCCAGGTGCGTGGGACGCATCGAGCCCCAGGCGAGGAGATGGCGAAGAGTCTGGTGCGACGGCTGGTCGAGTGACTCGCCGGTTCTGGCGAGGATCTGCCCCTGGAGGGCCGGCGACTCCCACAGGAGGATCAGCGCGCTCAGGTTGGCCAGCAGCTCAGACCGGTAGGGGAAGTCGCTGGGCCGCCGAGCTCGCGACGCCACGTCCACGGGCTTGCCGTTGACTCGCTTGCTGTCCACCGTCCTCAAGGTAGTTCACCCCAGGACAGCAAGTACTGTCCAGCAAGACAACAAATACTGTCCTATAGGACAATAAATGGGTACGCTGGGTTCGAACGGGAGTCGGTGCACGAGGCCAGCCGACCGGCTCCGCGTCTTCTTCACTCCATGGCTGGCCGAGCGACACGATCAGAGGAGCACATCCATGGAGCCCGCACTTCCCACGCCCATCGCCGCCTACGTCGACGCCAACGCCCAGCTCGACCTCGAGGGCATGCTCGAGCCCTTCGCGGCGGACGCCGTCGTGCAGGACAACGGCGTTGCTCGCCGGGGGATCGCCGAGATCAGGTCGTTGCTGGAAGAGGCGGTGATCCCGGCGAAGGCGATCTTCACGCCGGACGCCGTCCGGGAGGAGGACGGTCAGGTCGTGGTCGAGGGTCCGGCCCACGGCGACTTCCCCGGAAGTCCGATCCGCTTCACCTATCGGTTCACGATCGAGGGCGACGCCATCGCAGCTCTGGACATCACGGGATGATCGACCTCATCGATCCGACCGAGTTTCGCGAGGCCTCCTGGTCCCGCAGCTGATCGAGCGAAGTGCGGGTGCGGTGGTCCGCGTCGCCTCGATCCGGTCGGTGCGGCCTCGTCCAGAGGCGACCACCGCCGACGCCGTCGCCACGGCGGCCGTGCCGTCTCGACCGCCCCTTGTACGTGATACCCCCAGGGGGTATGGTGCGATTGCTCGACGGGGCACCCGACACGGGTCGGCGCACTCGAGGACGTCGGGCTGGAGATGAACGTCGGAGGAACTGCTCATGTCTCCCTCCTCTCACACCTCGCACCATCCGCACACCGGTCCGGTGGCGACCACGCCGGCAGGGGAGAGCCACCACGACGCGGACCACGGCGGTCACGGTTCCGCCGGCCAGGGCTCGATCCACGGCCACGACGAGCACGCCGGCCACGACAAGCACGCCGGCCACGACCCGGAGATGTTCCGTCGCCGCTTCTTGATCTCGCTGGTCCTGACGATCCCCCTCGTCCTGACCAGCCACATGGTCATGGAATGGTTCAGCTACACGCTGGACTTCCCCGGCATGAGCTGGGTCGGGCCCGTTCTCGGCTCCGTCGTGTTCCTCTGGGGAGGCTGGCCGTTCCTCCAGGGCGGCTGGCACGAGATCCGCGACCGCCAGCCCGGGATGATGCTGCTCATCTCGATGGCGATCAGCGTCGCGTACGTCGCGTCGATGGTGACGAGCTTGGGTTGGTTCGACCTCGACTTCTGGTGGGAGCTCGCGGCCCTGGTCACGATCATGCTGCTGGGCCACTGGCAGGAGATGAAGGCCATCGGCCAGGCACGCGGCGCTCTCGCGGCGCTCGCCGAGCTGATCCCCGACGACGCGGAACTCGTCGGCGGCGACGGTTCCGTGACGACCGTTGCGATCGGTGACCTGGCGGTCGGCGACACCGTTCTCGTGCGCTCCGGCGGTCGGGTTCCGGCGGACGGGGAGATCGTCGACGGCGAAGCCGAGCTCGACGAGTCGATGATCACCGGGGAGTCCCGACCGGTCGCCAAGTCGGCGGGCGACACGGTCGTCGCCGGCACCGTGTCGACCGACTCGTCGCTACGGGTGCGGGTGACGGCCGTCGGCGAGGACACCGCCCTTGCGGGCATCCAGCGCATGGTGGCCGACGCCCAGGCGTCCAGCAGCCGGGCACAGGTGCTCGCCGACCGCTTCGCAGCGCTGCTGTTCTACGTCGCCACGGCCTCGGCCGTGCTCACCTTCATCGTGTGGGCCGCGCTGGGCGACCTCGATTCGGCGGTGGTCAAGACCGTCACCGTCCTCGTCATCGCCTGCCCCCATGCGCTCGGGTTGGCCATCCCCCTCGTGATCGCCATCTCCACGGCGGTCTCCGCCCGGGCCGGGATCCTCGTGAAGGACCGCCTGGCGCTGGAACGCATGCGCACCATCGACGCCGTGCTGTTCGACAAGACCGGAACGCTCACCAAGGGCGCCCATGTCGTCACCGGCGTGGCCGCCGCGAGCGGCGTCAGCGAGGCGGACGTCATCGCGGTCGCCGGCGCTGTCGAGAGCGACAGCGAGCACCCGCTCGCCCGTGCCATCACCACCCGGGCCACCACGGACGGAGAACTGCCAGCGGCATCGGACTTCCGCTCCCGGACCGGCCGTGGCGTCGACGCCACCGTCGACGGCACTCGCTACTCCGTCGGTGGGCCTGCGCTGATGAAGCAGATGGCCGCCGACGTGCCATCAGAGCTCACGGCTCCCACGTCCGAGTGGGCCGAGCGCGGCGCGGCCGTCCTCTACCTGTTCCGCGGCGACGAGGTCATCGGTGCCTTCGCGCTCGAGGACGAGATCCGGCCCGAGGCCCGCGAGGCCGTCGACGAGCTCAAGTCCATGGGCATCCAGGTCGTCATGATCACCGGCGACGCCCAGCAGGTCGCCGCCGCCGTCGGAACCGAGCTCGGCCTCGACCGCGTCCTCGCCGAGGTCCTTCCCGAGGACAAGGACCACGCCGTCGCCGACCTCCAGAGCCAGGGCCTGAGGGTCGCCATGGTCGGCGACGGTGTCAACGACGCCCCCGCTCTGGCCCGGGCCGACGTCGGCCTCGCCATCGGCGCGGGCACCGACGTCGCGATCGAGTCCGCCGGCGTCGTGCTCGCATCCAGCGACCCTCGTTCGGTCACCGGCGTCGTCCGCCTCTCCCGGGCGACCTATCGCAAGATGATCCAGAACCTCGCGTGGGCGGCGGGCTACAACGTGGTCGCCATCCCGCTCGCGGCCGGCGTGTTCGCCTGGGCCGGACTCGATCTCTCTCCAGCGGTGGGTGCCATCCTGATGAGCCTGTCCACCATCGTCGTCGCCCTCAACGCTCAGCTGCTGCGCCGGGTGCGGCTCCAGCCGGTCGATCGCTGACACCAGCATGGGCCGTGGACCTAGCGTGCTCACCGTGAGCCGCCGCCGGGTGTTCGCCATCGCAGCGCTGCTCGCGATCGCCTTCGGTGTGCTCGGCATGCACGCCGCCGTCGACCTCGGCGCCGCTGGGCGTGCCGAGCACTCGGCGCACGAGTGCCATCACGAGGACTGCGCTCCCACACCGATGTCTCGTCACATCGGCGCGCTGTGCGTGGCCGCGGCCGCCGTCGCCATCGCTGCCGTCGTGCTCGCGGCGCGACGACGTGGCGGCACGCTGCCGGTCGTGGCCGGGCCGTCCCGCTCGTTCGCCCGCTCCGCCGCTCCTCGACAGCTGCCGGTCCGGCCGTTCACGGAGCTCTGCGTCCTGCGCTGCTGAGTCGCGTCGATGGGACCGGGCCCACCCCGGACGACCCGACACGACCCAGACCTGAACAGGAGCAACATGCACACCACCAAGATCCTTCGCGTGCTCGCCGCGCTCGCCGTCGTCGCGTTCGTCGCGACGGCAGCAGCGTGCGGCGGCGACGACACCAGCACCGCCTCCGACGCTGACACGACCCTTCCGGCCGACGTCGACGAGGCCGACGTCGCCTTCGTCCAAGGGATGATCCCGCACCATCGTCAGGCCGTCGACATGTCGGAGATGGTCATCGACGGTGGCTCCGACCCGGATGTCGTCGCCCTCGCCGAGCAGATCAAGAACGCCCAGGCCCCGGAGATCGACCAGATGACCGGGTGGCTCGAAGAATGGGGCGTCACCACCGACGACGGTGAGTCTGACGGTCACGGGATGCACGACGACGGCGATGCCGTGATGGAGGGCGAGGTGATGGAGGGCACCGGGATGATGTCCGACGAGGAGATGGACGACATGGCGTCCATGTCCGGATCGGACCTCGAGTCGATGTTCCTCCGGATGATGATCCGGCATCACGAGGGCGCCATCGAGATGGCTCGGACCGAGCTCGAGGACGGCTCGAACGCCGATGCTCTCGCGCTCGCTCAGGCCATCATCGACACCCAGCAGGCAGAGATCGACCAGATGAACTCGATGCTCTCCGCCTCGTGACCCGTCCGGTGCCGGGCAGCCCGAGCTGTCCGGCACCGGCGGCCTCGTCGGAGGTGGTCCCGGACCTCCGCCTCGCCGGGCACGTTACGGTGAGGGGAACGAGCAGTCCGCCGGCGGAACGCCGGCAGCTCGACCACGGAACCGGGGGGACAGACATGGGTGACACGAC